>JALWKO010000030.1 GCA_027081405.1 Campylobacteraceae bacterium
GGGCGCTTCCGGCATCCACGTAGATCCCGTCACCGCGGCTCAGACACAGTGCCCGACGGTCGACCCCCATCCCTTCGTAGGCACCGGGGAGGTCGATCCGCTCCGAAATATCCCGCCAGTAGCTCTCCGCGACGATCCGCTCTCTGGCGGCGGGATTAACGCAGATGTAGTGGACGATCCGCTCCCCGAAGGCATCGAGGGCGTCTTCGAGTTCCAGATGGAGCACCCGCCCCTCTTCGTAGACGTGCACGTGCCGATTGCCTACGTCTGCCAGGATCACAGCTCCTCCTTCGCCCGGTGACGCAGCCAGTAAAAAAGGCTGAGCCCCGCCACCGCGATCAGCGTGATGATCGTCGCATTGTGCAGATAACGGGAAACCTGGTCCTCATGAGCTCCCAGGAAGTATCCCAGTAGCGCCAGGACCGCTACCCAGATCCCCGCCCCCAGGGCCGTATAGAGTGCGAAACGCCCCACCGGCATCCGGGCCAACCCCGCCGGGAGGGAGATGTATTGCCGGATCCCGGGAATCAGCCGCCCGTTGAAGGTGGAGATCTCCCCGTGCCGGGCGAAAAAGCCCTCCAGCTTCTGCAGCGTCCGCTCATCGAGGAAGACGTAGCGGCCATAGCGCTGCAGAAAGGGTCGCCCAAAGCGGTGCGCCAGCCAATAGTTGAACAGCGCCCCCGTCACCGATCCCAGAATCCCGGTGACGATCGCCCCATAGAGGTTCATCTCCCCTTTGAAGGCCAGGTATCCCGCGGGGATCATGATCACTTCGCTGGGAAAGGGGAAAAAACTGCTCTCGAGGAACATCGCGACGAAAATGCCGAAATAGCCCCAGTGGTTGACGGTCTGGACGATCCAGTCGATGACGGAGTTCAACATGCGTGGAACTCCATCGTTGAAATGAGAAATGAGAAATGAGAAATGAGAAATTTTGGTATGCGTTGCAGAGCAACGCTTTGGATGATGGATGTTGGATTTTGGATTTTGAATGTCGGGGCGTTGCCGAAGACAACACCACTATCGACTAGCGACTGCCGACTGCCGACTCTCTTCCCGACCGAAATTCTCAATTCTCAATTCTCGATCAGTCGTTCTCTTTGTAGGCGCCGATGGAAATGAGCTTCTCGTAGCGTTTCTGTACCAGTTCCTCTTTGCTCAGTTCCCGAAGTTTGCGCACCGCGTCGAGATAGTAGCGTTTCACCGCTTCGGCGGCAGTGGCCTTGTCCCGGTGGGCACCGATGAGCGGCTCGTCGATGATGTCGTCGATGAGGCCGTACTCTTTGAGGGCGTCGGGGGTGATCTTGAGGGCCTTGGTCGCCTGCTCCACTTTGGAGGGGTCGTTCCACAAAATCGCGGAGCACCCCTCGGGGGAGATGACGGCGAAGACCGAATAGCGCATCATCGCCAGACGGTCGGCTACCCCGATCGCCAGAGCGCCGCCGGAACCCCCTTCGCCGATGACGACGGAGATCAGCGGCACCTTGACGCCGGAGAGTTCAAAAAGATTCCGGGCGATCGCTTCGCTCTGTCCCCGCTCTTCGGCGCCGATCCCGGGATAGGCGCCCGGAGTGTCGATGAGCATCAGAACCGGAATGTCGAATTTCTCCGCCAGTTTCACTGCACGAAGTGCTTTGCGGTAGCCTTCGGGGTGGGGCATCCCGAAATTGCGCCGAAGCTTGTGTTTGGTACCGCGCCCTTTTTGCTCTCCGATGAGGACCGTCTTCTGCCCGCCGATCCAGCCCAGATAACACAGAATCGCCGGATCGTCCCGAAACATCCGGTCTCCGTGGATCTCCTGGGCGTCCTCCATGATCAGACGGACGTAATCGAGCGCATAGGGGCGGTCGGGGTGGCGGGCCAGCTGGAGTTTCTGATAATCGCTCAGCGAACCGTAGATCTTTTTGACCTCTTTTTCCAGGTCGTTCTGCAAAATCTCCACGGCGGCCTGATCGCCCCGGGCACGGGCCGACTCGATATCGTTGAGGATCGCTTCGATCGGTTTTTCGAAATCGAGGTAGGTCGCCATTTCGGTCCAATCAGATCCGCTTGAAGATCACGACGCCGTTGGTCCCTCCGAAGCCAAACGAGTTGCTCATCACCACGTCGAGTTTCGCCTCTCTCGCTTCGTTGGGGACGTAATCCAGGTCGCAGGCGGGATCGGGTGTGGTGTAGTTGATCGTCGGAGGGATGATCCCCCGATCCATTGCCATCAACGCGATCACCGCTTCCAGCGATCCGGCGGCACCCAGACAGTGTCCGATCTGCCCCTTGGTGGAGCTCACCGGCGGGCAGTTCTCCTTGCCGCCGAAAAGCTCTTTGAGGGCGGCGGTTTCGTTTTTGTCGTTGATGGGGGTGGAGGTTCCGTGGGCGTTGACGTAGTCCACTTTGGGATTGCCGGCCATCGCCATCGCCGCCTTCATCGCCCGCAGCGGACCGTCCATCGTGGGGGTGGTGATGTGGTTGGCGTCGGCGCTCTCGCCGAATCCGATCAGTTCACCGTAGATTTTGGCGCCGCGGGCCTTGGCCGCTTCGTACTCTTCGAGGACCAGCGCGCCGGCACCTTCTCCCATGACGAAACCGTCCCGGTCGGCATCGAAGGGACGGGAGGCGGTTTTGGGGTCGTCGTTGCGGGTCGAGAGGGCTTTCATCGCCGCGAAGCCGCCCACGCCGATCCCGGTGATCGCCGCTTCACCGCCCACGACGAGCATCCGGTCGGCACCGCCGAGCAGAATCGTTTTGGCCGCTTCGTCGATGGCATGGGTTCCGGCGGCGCAGGCGGTCACGGAGCCGAGGTTGGGCCCTTTGAGGGTGTGGGCGATCGAGACGAATCCCCCCAGCATGTTGGCCAGGGCCGAAGGGATGAAAAAGGGAGAGATCCGCCGGGGACCCCGCTCGTGCAGCACGATCGAATTGCGCTCGATCGTCGGAAGTCCCCCGATCCCCGAAGCGCAGCTCACCCCGAAGCGCTCCCGTTCCACCGAGTCGTCGATCCCGGCGTCGGCCATCGCTTCGGCGGCGGCTTTGAGTCCCAGCTGGATGAAACGGTCGGCTTTTTTGACCTCTTTGGGATCCATCACCGTTTTGGGGTCGAAATCCTTGACTTCCGCCGCGATTCTGACCGAATAGTTTTCGGGATCGAAGAGGGTGATGGTATCGACGCCGCACTCGCCGCGCACGATCGCCTCGAAGGCACTCTCTTTGTCGTGGCCGACGCTGTTGATCATCCCGAGACCCGTAACGACAACTCTTCTCACTCTGGCTCCTCAACGATAGTTTGACGGTTCACAACGCTCCGCGAAACGCTCTGAACCGCCCGCCCGACGGGCGGAAGGGTCACTTGTGTTCTTCGATGTATTTGACGGCGTCCCCTACGGTGGCGATCTTTTCGGCCGCTTCGTCGGGAATCTCGATGTCGAACTTCTCTTCCAGCGCCATAACCAGTTCGACTACGTCGAGGCTGTCGGCTCCCAGGTCTTCGACGAATTTGGAGTCCTCTTTCACTTCGTCGGGGCTGACGTTGAGCTGCTCGACTACGACCTCTTTGACTTCGTCCAAAATTGCCATTTCGTTGCTCCTGTAGGTTGGGATTGTGTGCACAAGTATAGCCAAAAAAGTTGAAACTTATCGCCCCGGAAGCCCTTGGAGCCGGAACGGGCCGGGGGTGGGAAGCGATCGGTTCGCATCCGTGTGTTCCACCTCGCTCTCGCAACAGTTGAGGAGCGATTTGTCGGGGTGGCGGAGGAAATCGACCCCTCTCCAAAGGGTATAGAGGCCGAAAAGGACCACCACCAGCGCGGCGAGGTTGATCATTACCCGGCGTAGAGCGCTTTTGGTGAAGATCCCGGTAAAGAGCCCCAGCCCCAGCATCGCCGGCACGGTCGAAAGACCGAAGATCAGCATCACGAAAGCCCCCCAGAGTGGGCTGCCGGTGCTGGCCGCCTCCACGGCGAAGAAATAGACCAGCCCGCAAGGCAGCAGACCGTTGAGCAGCCCCAGCAGATAGAAGCTATACAGCGACCGGTCCCGCAGGATGTAGCGAAAGGCCCGCTGATACCATCCGCTGCGGGAGAAGGAGTGCTCCAGATGGGTCAGAAAGGGGATCTTGCCCACCAAAGAAAGTCCCGCCAGGATCATGAAAATTCCGGCGACGATGGTGAGGATCCCGTTGGCGTAGCCGTTAAACTTGGCCACCCCGCCGATGGCACCGAAGACCGCCCCCAACGTCACGTAGGTGGTGATCCGCCCCAGGGAGTAGAGCAGATGGGCGATCGTCTCGTGGGTTTTGCTCCAGTTTTTGTCGATCTTGGCGGAGCTGTAGGCGATGACGATCCCGCCGCACATCCCCAGACAGTGGCCGAAGCTCCCCAGGAAAGCCGCCGTCACCACCGCCAGTATGTCGATGCCACCCATTCAGACCCCCAGGAGTTTTTTGCGGATCTTGGGGTTGGTCAGATTCTCGCCCCGGAGCATCCGCAGCTGCATCTCATGGAAATCGATGCACTCTTTGCACCGCTTCTCCCGGGCACCGAAGCCGTAATGCATCGCCGTGGCGTCTTTGACCCCGTACCAGGCTTTGTGGGCGTCGATCCAGCGCTTGGTATCGAGGGTATGTACCCAGATTTTCGCCTTGTCCTTCCAGGCTTTGTCCTGAAGCCAGAGGGTCATACAGCCCGGATCGTCAAAAAACCAGGTCCGTCCGTCGGGGGCGATCACCTCGACGGCGTTGCGCTCGGTTTTGATGAGCATTTTGCACTGGGTGTCGTTGGTGGCGCCCAGTTTGATCGGCAGCGGTTTGAAGGCGGTGTTGCCCTTGACGATGGTCACCGGCTGCTCTTTTTGGGCCAGGGAAACGAAAATCACGGCCACGACCACCACGAAAAGCAGCGTCGCTACAATCGGCATCAGTTTTTTCATAACAAGACTCCGTTGCGCAGATAATAGACCCCCACGTAGAGGCTGCATACTAACACAAAGAGGCTAACGAGCCCCAGCCCAAACCGCTCCAGACGGCGGGTATCGATCCCCAGCCCCAGGCGGAGCATGGCCGCGATCGACCCGAGGAAGACCCCCCCGAAAAGCGATCCCCAGATCAGATAGCCCACGTAGTGGTAGGGGCGCTGGAACATGCAAAAGGGACATTTGTGGGTGGGGAGTTCGTAGACGTAGGTCCCGAAAAAATAGACCACCGCGTAGTAGGCCACGAAAACGAAGAGCCCGTAACCCGCCAGCTCCAGCCAGCTCTGCCCCGCCAGGGTGGCGATGACGATCAGGAGATAGAGGAGATAAAAAAGCAGCAGCAGCTTGGGAATATCCAGACCGAAAGGGAGTGGATTGGCCCCTTCCAACTGCCCAAAAAGCGCCGAGCAGCAGCTCACCGGGCGGCTTAGATCGAAATGGGAAAAATAGGCCCAGTCCATCCAGAGCTCCACCGAAACCAGGGCGAAAAGGAGGACGAAAAGGCCCATTTTGAGCCGGAACCAGGGATAGTTCTTCGCCTCCAGATCGTAATGGTTAAGCACCATCCACAGCAGCAGGCCGAAAAGGATCAGAAGCTTGAGAAAAAGCAGCGGCAGACCGTATCCGTTGGCGCTGATCACCCCCGCGGCACACATGGCCCCGGGGACCAGATCGCTGAGCCGGTCGATGGTAAAGACGAAAAACGGCAGCAGCCCAAACTTCAGTACAAAGGCCACCAGAATGATCGTCATTACCAGATAGGCCCGCCGCTCCAGAGCATACTGTTCCTCGCTCGTGCTGCCGAAATCCCAGTGCCAAAGCATCGGCAGCGTCACCCCGAAGGCGATCGCCAGCAAACCCCAGAGGACACTTTCGCTGAGGAGATAGACCAGGACCTGGGTGTTGAGCAATACGGGGGTCATGCATGCCCCCCGTATTGCTCAGTGAGGAGTGAGAAGTGAGGAGTGAGCAACCGATTTTTAGAAACTAGTAACTGATCTCGTAGCGTGGGATTGCTATCCCACGATTGGATGGAAGATTTCGGTAGGCATTGCAGAGCAACGCTTTGGATGATGGATTTTGAATTTTGAATTTTGAATTTTGGGGCGTTGCGTTGCAACGTAGATTTAAGGAGGCGGGACCTCATTCCCGCATGCAGGGCTGAAGCCCTGCCCCCAATGACCAATGACCAATGACCAATGACGTCGCCAAAGGCGACACTTCTTGCGACTTGCGACTTGCAACTTGCGACTGCGCCGTAGGCGCCCCCCAACTCCTCACTCCTCATTCCTCACTCCCCACTCCTTACTCGATCGTGATCGACGATCGCCCCGTTCTCCATCTCCACCACCCTCGCCGCGAAGGGCAGCTCTTCGAAGATCGGATCGTGGGTGGCGATGAGGATCGTTTTGCCCATCTCGTGAAGTCGGGAGAGGATCTCCAGGAAACGACGGGCGTTGGCGCGGTCGAGATTGGCGGTGGGTTCGTCGCAAAGGATGATCTCCGGATCGGTGGCCAGGGCCCGGGCGATGGCCACCCTCTGCTTCTCCCCTCCGGAGAGGCGGGCGGCTCTCTGCTCGGCTTTGTGGGCGATATTGGCTCGTTCCATTGCCTCCTCCACCCGGCGGGTAACCTCCCGCATACTCCGTGCCATCGGGATCAGCGGCACGGCCACATTCTCCCGGACGCTGAGCTCCTCCATTAGGTTGTAATGCTGAAAGATCATCCCGATGTGCCGCCCCCGGAAACGGCTCAGATGCCGGTCGGGGAGTTTGGCGATGGGCTCGCCCTCTACCCGCACCTCCCCGCTGCTGGGGTGATCCAGCCCCGCGATGATGCTTAGCAGCGTCGTTTTGCCGCTGCCGCTGATCCCCCGCAGGATCACACACTCCCCCCGCTCGACCGTCAGATCGATATTTTTGAGGGCGTGGAAACGCTCTTCTCCGCTGTCGAAATGACGGTTCAAGCCGTGAATTTCGATGATCGGGGTCATTGCACACCTCGGAGAATGAGGAACCGAATTTCAGAAACTAGTAACGAGTAACTAGTAACTAGAAATCGATCTTGTAGCGTGGGATTGCGATCCCACGATTGGATGGAAGATTTCGGTAGGCATTGCAGAGCAACGCTTTGGATGATGGATTTTGGATGTTGGATGTTGGATGTTGGTGCATTGCTTCGCAACGCGTATTTTTGGAGGCGGGACTTTAGTCCCGCAAATTTGGTGAATAGTGAATAGTGAATAGTGAATGGTGAATGGTGAATGGTGAATGGTTTCGGTTTGCGTTGCATCGCAACGCTTCCCATTTTGGCACTTAGAACATAACACTGAACACACATCCAACGACAAAGAGCGCCGAAGGCGCTCCCAATGACCAATGACGTCGCCGAAAGCGACACTGCTAGCGACTTGCGACTTGCGACTGCGCCGTAGGCGCCTCCCAACTCCCTACTCCTCACTCCTAACTCCTCACTAATCAAAGCATCGCCTCCTTGGGATCGGTCACGGCGATACGCCAGACGGGGATCAACACCGCAGCGATGAAGCTTACGCCGTAAAGCAGGAAAATGGAAGCCAGGATCGAAAAATCGATCACCGGCACGAGCCGGATCGGGGCCGTGAGGTTGGCACCCCCCAGGAAAATCTGCCGCAACAGCGGCGCCCCCAGGGCGAAGACGTAGAAATAGGCCGCCACGCTCCCCAGGATGAAGCTGCTGACGACGATCGTCAGGGATTCGCCCAGTTTCAGCCACAGCACGTCACGGATGCTCCACCCCAGCGCCCGCAGGATGCCGATGGTGCGCTTTTCGCTGGAGTAGACCTGGCCGGCTCGCTGATAGAGGATCAGAGCGAAAGCCAACAGCACGATCAGGAAGAGCACCAGGAAAAAGCCCCCTTTGTAGTTGAAGAGCCGATCGTAGGCACCTTGGGTCTCTTTTTTGGAGATGATCCGCAGATCGTAATGCAGTGCCGAGACTTTGCTCTCGATATTGGGGCGTTCGTCGTCGTTGGGGACGTTGAAGGTGATATCGGTCGATTCATTGGGCCCCAGTCCCAGGATCTTGCGGGCAGTTTCGATGGGGACGATGATCAAATCTTCTCCCATGAGGGAGCTCTGCCTGGGCAGCGTCGCAAAGAGTTTGAGAGGAATGAATTTCCCGTCCGGGGCCAGGAAGTTGTAGCCTTTGGGGTAAAAATGCTTCCGCATCCAGCGAGCTGCTCCCTCCCCGGCGATCATATAATTGCCGCTTAAGAATGTGCGCAGGTCGGTACGCTCCACCAGTTTGGCCAGGGCTTTGTGGCTCTGATCCTCCAGAAAGTCGATCCCGACGATGAGGAAGCTTTTGCCTTTGGGACGGGTGTAGTAGCGCCCCCAGACCCGGGAGTTCACCCGGTCCACCCCAGGTAGCGCCGCGATCTCGTCGATCCACGACGCAGGCACAGGCAGCAGATGCTCCCCCCGCACCCGCTGTACGACGAAATCGGGCTCGTGCACCAATGCCCGGCGCAGGGAATACTGCAGCGACGAGGAGATAAACAGGGTCGAAGCCAGCAGGAAAATCAGCACCACCGAAAGCGCCACCACCCCCAAGTGCTTGCGGCGCTGGGCGAAGAGATTCAGCGTCAGGAAATGAAAAAAGGGGTTATTTCCCATAGAGCGCTCCGTAGACGAAATCGAGCCGATCGGGGGGGAGAAGCTCCGGATAGGCCGGATTGACCGCCGCCTCATATCGCCGCTCCCTGGGCTCGAACCACGCCACGCTCAGCGCCGGCGCATCCAACCCCGTCACCGCCACCAGGGTCCGCTGTTTCTCCAATACCCCGGCCCGATCGAAACGCACGTAATGTCCCGCGGCCAGGAGAACCAGTCCCAGCAAAAAGCCCGCCAAAGCGTAGAAGGGACGGATCATAGCTCCCCCTTATGGGGGAGAGTGAGGAGTGAGGAGTGAGGAGTGAGGAACCGATTTTTTTTAATGGAAGATGGAAGATGGAAGATGGAAGATTTCGGAATGCGTTGCCTTGCAACGCTTCCCCTCTTAGCACTTAGCACATAGCACTTAACACGAATCAAACCACAAAGAGCGCCGAAGGTGGCCCCACTGCCGACTGCCGACTGCCGACTGCCGACAAAATTCAAACGACAAAGAGGGGCGAAGCCCCGTTCAAACGACAAACAACGCAAATTCACTCCTCACTATAATCAATCCCATCCAACCCCATCACCATCTTCGCCGTGATCTGATCGAAGCGGACGATCCGGTCTCCGCCGTGATCGACGATGAAGTCCCGGGCCTCTTTTTCGCTCTTGAAGGGGATCAGTTCGTTGCCCATGGGGCCGTAGAGTTTGGAGCCGATGACGTAGTAGGCCTCTTTGGCCGGGATCGACTCCAGCGTATAGTAGTCGGTCACCAGCATCTTCTCGATTTTGCTCCGGTCGTAGGGGAAATCGCCGTCGAAAATGTAGAATTTCATCATATCCTTGACCCCGTCGAAGTAGTAGGTCTTGCCGTTTACGACCATTTCAGCGGCCCATTTGGGATATTTGGAGACGAACATTCCGCAGACAGGGCATTTGGCCCCTTCGGGAACGGAGATCTCTTTGCCTTGTGCGGCGTGTTTTACCGGCCTGCCGGCCTGCAGGAAGGTCACCAATGCTTTCATTTTCTGCTCATTCAGCGGGGGACAGGCACCGCTTGCTTTTACGGCGTTGGCGATCTCCTCGGGGCTTTCGCCCCCTTTGAGCTTGGGAAGTTTCGTTGGATCGCAGAGCCGATGGGCGATCTTTTCCCCTTTGGCGACGAGTCGGGCGTACTGGGCGGCATCGACCTGCGCCGCCTGTACGATCCCGACAATTAAAAAGACGAATAAAAGAAGTGATTTCATAATTTTTCCGTTCCTTTCCATTGGTAGCATTGTAACACTCTGAGAAGCGGGAGGAAATGACGAATATCAAAAAATTCCCCAGGAGCGGAACGGTCCACTTCCGACGGAGGGAAAGGCTTACTTTCCGATCGACTGAAGATAGAGACCGACCGCCTGCAGCGGCTTGCCTTTGAGGTCGCCGCAGAGATTGTGGGCTTTGATGTAGGCTTTGGCTTCGGCGGCGGTGGCGAACTTTTTGTCGACGGGTTTACACTTGGCTTTGTAGATCTGCTCTCCCTTTTTGGCCATCATCGCCTGCTTCTTGGCGATCATTGCCGCCTCTTTGTCGTAGGCGGCCTCGGCCATTTTGAGCACCGCGTCAAAGGGCATCACCTTCCCGCCGAATTTCTTGGCGAAGGCTTCGGCGGCCTCCTTGGTGCCGAACGCATATTTGCTCACCTTGGACATGGTCGCGGGTTTGGAGCTGCCCACGACGTACCAGGCCTTTTGGGCGGGGATGAACTTGAAGGTGCTGTTGTCCACCACCTGGATGTCGGTGACTTTCTTGCCCGATTTGATCTCCTCCACCAGGCAGTGCATGGAGCAAAACTGCTCCATCTTGCCGTTTACTTTCGCCGCGTGGTTGGTCCGGTAGAACATCGGTAAGGTCATCCCGCACTTGGGACAGTACATCTTCGCCGGACCTTTTTGCAGGATCTGTGCTTTGCCCATCGGAACCATTCGGAAGTTTTTGGGCATCATCTTGCCGTGTCCCATGCCTTTGTGCATCCCCTGGCCCATTCCTTCGGCCTGCAGGCTTACCAACATTCCCAGAGCCACGGCAACTATCAGCATCACTCTTTTCACGATTCACTCCTTTTGTTTGATATTCGGGATGATTGTAGTGCATGAGTGTTAAATTTGTGTTAAGAAACGGACTTCGAAACTCATACACACGATAAGATCCGTTTATTTTTTTCTCTCACAATAAAAAAATTTAACACCTGCTTAACGCTCACCTGATCATAATTCTAAGAATTTTCAAAAGGGAGGAATAATTTGAAAAAGGTCTTTATGCTTTCTGTCATTGCAGCGGTAGCACTCGATGCCGAGCCGGTAGAGAATCTGGGGAATATCGACGTCAACGCGACGTTTGTCAATTCCGTCGTCAACGATGTTGCCGGGGAAGAGATCCGCTCGGCTGATGTGGGAGCAGCCCTGGCCCGACTGGTCCCGGGAGTGACGCTGGTGCGTCGCAGCGCCGTCGCCAACGATATCGTCGTGCGGGGGCTCAAAAAGGACAACCTCTCCGTCACTATCGACGGTGCTCAGATCTACGGAGCATGCCCCAACCGAATGGATCCCCCCATCTCCCATATTCTGGCCAACAACATCGAACGAATCGAGGTGACCGAAGGCCCCTTCGACGTGACAGAACCGGGAGCCATGGGCGCTGCGGTCAAGATTCACACCCTCAAACCTGCCGAAACCTTCGCCGGTGATCTCAATTTGGGGCTGGGAACATGGAACTATCGAAAACTCGCCGCCTCCGTCAGCGGAGGCACAGAGAGTTTCCGATTTTTTCTGGGCTTTTCTACCGAAGATGCCGATCAATACCATGACGGCCATGGAGATGACTTTGACAAACAGCAGAATCGATACATCAAAGAGCACCCGGCGGCAGCCGGTATGACCTATCTCCCTAAGTATCGGGATCTCAACGCCTATACCAAATCGACCTTCATGGGCAAGATCTTCTGGGATATCACCGACAACCAGAGCCTCCAACTGAGCTATACCGCCAACCGGAGCGACGACGTCCTCTATCCCAATACCCCCATGGATGCCGACTACGACAACTCCGATCTTTTCGATCTCAAGTATATTTTCCGCAATCTGGGAACCTATTCGGACAAACTGACCCTGCATTACTACCGTACCCACGTCGATCACCCCATGTCCAACCGCTACCGGAAATCGCGTATGATGAAAGGGGTGATCAAGCATTGGCTCACGACAGAGGTCAACGGGGGTTCTATCGTCAACGAGTATCAGATAGGTAATCACCGTTTGGAGAGCGGCCTGGAGTTCAGTCGCCGAAACTGGGACGGGAAATATTACAAAAACGACCACCCCTTCCCCGCCGCAAAATTCCACAGTATCTACGACGTCGATACCGACGACTACGCTGCCTATTCCAAAGACAATTTCTCAACGGGCAACGTGGATTGGAACCTTGGATTGCGGTTCGACCACTACAAAATCGACACCCCCAGACCCGGTGATCGGGATCGTACCTTCAACGGCCTGAGCGGCAACCTCCTCGCCACCTACAGGCTCAACGAGGACTGGAGCCTTTTCCTCGGTGCCGGAAGTGCTATGAGAGTTCCCGATCCCAAGGAGCTCTATTATCGGAACAAAATGGGAATGATGGTAGGAAACGACAACCTCGATGCGGTTCGAAACTACGAGATTGATATAGGAGCGGAGTGGAACATCGCGTCGGTGAATCTGCGTCTCAAAGGATTCTACAACTACCTCAATGACGATATTCTCTACAACGCCACAAAGAAAAAGTATGAAAACGTCAACGCCTACATCTACGGGGTGGAGCTTACCGGCAGCTACACCTACAGCGACACCCTATATTTCGACGGCAGCCTCAGCTGGATGCGGGGCAAAAAGAAAGCCCCTCTCACCGGTCAGAGTGACACCGATTTGCCGGATGTGCCGCCGATAAAAGTAACACTTGGGGCCAACTGGATGCCCTGGGAGGATACGACCATGCGGGCCGAG
Source organism: Campylobacteraceae bacterium (assembly GCA_027081405.1). Taxonomy (GTDB): domain Bacteria; phylum Campylobacterota; class Campylobacteria; order Campylobacterales; family Sulfurovaceae; genus Nitratifractor. The sequence continues at coordinate 12,620 of JALWKO010000030.1, forward strand.
TTCGTCGCCTCGGGTCGCTGGGATCATATCGATGCGGAAAACGGCGAACAAGTCATCGGCGGCTGGGGGATCGTCAACCTCAAAGCCCGTAAAACCTGGGGGGATCACCTGGAGTTGACCGTGGGGATCGACAACCTCTTCGACAAAACCTATGCCGTCTCCAACACCTACAAAGATCTCACCCTCATCAGCGGCGGCACCAACGCCCCCACAATGCTCCTCAACGAACCCGGGCGCTACGTCTACGCCAACATCCGCTACAAGTTCTGATCCAATCCCCGGGGAACCGGGGGCTTCTGCATAGAATCTTCCAAACCTGATTTATCCGTCTGATAAAAGTTCAGAAGTTAAGAAATTGCACCCACTTCGGTGATTTTTTGGTCGACTCTATGTCACAACATTAGCCCTGCCTTATCGATAGGGATAATTTCTCAATGGAGCCGATAGCGCAGCGTCACGCTGAGCCGTCTGGGAAGCGAGATCCCAACTCCCGCGGTACGGACCGGGAAGGCCCGTCGAACCGCCTCTCTCGCCGAGGCGGCGAAGGCCCGAGGACCGCTCACATGGATGGAGCCGACCCGTCCGCCGGGGAGCACGACGAAGCTCACCCACACCGTACCTTGCAATCCCCGGCGACGGGCGGCGGGAGGATAGCGTCGGTTGCGTGCGATGCGTCGCTTGATCATCGCCAGGAAGCGGGCGGCATGGATCCGCCCTCCCCGGCGGGCCCGGGAGCGGACCGAAGCGTGTGATGCGTGTGTAGAGCCGCGATTGCCGGGTCTGTCGACACGGCGTTTGGCGTGCGCGTACCGATGACGGGGTTTGCGCTCGATGTTTTTGGGAGCCGCTTTGGCTTTCTTCGGTCGCGGCGGAAGCTCCTTGAGGGCCCGATAGAGCCTGGGATCGACGGGTGGCGGAGTATGAAGCGCTTTGGGGGCGGGCTTGGGCGGCGGAACCGGAGGGGCGGAAACGTGCTTGAGCGCCTCCAGATCGGGAGCGTCGGGGAGCGTCGGAGCCTCGGGGGCGGTTCGCTCTACCGGAGTCGCCTCCTTGGGCGGAGCGGGTTCGTCCGGCACTCTGGGCGGGGGAGTCACCTTTTTGGGAGGCTCTTTGGGAGCGGGAGCCGCTTCGCAAGCCCGGGAGTTGACCGTCGCTTTGGCCTGGGGGGAGAGATCTTGCGCGCTTACCAGCGTCACGACGGTGCTGGGAGCCTCCTCGGAGACGGGGGCCCAATGCCGCTGCCAAAAGGCCACGATCGCCCCCAACGCCAGATAGACCGCCAACGCGTAGAAAAACGCGATCCGCCCCGTCATTTCCGTGTCACGATGTTGATCTTGGAAAAGCCCTGCGCTTTGAGGCGATCGAGCACCGCCACAAAGTGCTCGTAACGGGCGGCTTTGTCGCAGGAGAGGAACACGGGGCTTTTGGGATCCATCATCTTGAGCCGGGCTGCGACCCCTGCCAGATCGGTGGGGCGGTCGTTGAGATAGACCTCCCCGGAGGCGCTGACCAGGAGGCGGATGGGCTGTTTTGGCGGGAAGTGCTTGGCGCTTTTGCCGGTGGGCAGCTCGAGGGGGATGATCCCCTTGGCGATGAAGGTCGCGGTGGTCAGGACGATCACCAGCAGCACCAGCATAATGTCGATCATCGGCACCACATTGATCGAATCGAACTTCTTACGCTGCATCGTTTTGCAGAACCTCCCAGCGGCCGAGCAGTACTTCAATCTTGCGGCTCAGATGGTTGTAAAAGAGCATCGACGGGATCGCCACCACCAGCCCCATCGCCGTGGCTTTGAGCGCCAGGGCCAGGGAGCTCATGATCGATCCCGCGTCCATCTGCCGCGTCTGCCCCAGCAGATAGAAGGTAATGAGGATCCCCAGCACCGTCCCCAGCAACCCCACATAGGGAGCGCTCGAACCGATCGAGGCGATCAGATCGACCCGCTTGGTCAGATCGATCTGCAACTCCTCCCGGTGCCGGTAGCGGCGCAGATCGACCCGGCGAAAAAAGAGCAGCCGCTCGAAATAGGCCCACAACGCCAGAAAGCCCATCAATGCCAGCAGCCCCAGGATTCCGAAATCGACGACCTCCTTGAGCCAGTGAATATTCATCATCATTACTCCTCCTCTTCCAAAATCAGCCGATACCCCACCCCACGGACATTTTCTATCCGGTCGCCGAAGAGCTTTTTGAGCCGTGTCACATAGACCCGGATCGCCCCGTAGCTCGCCTCCTGCGCCGCCGGCCAGAGGGTCGAGGCGATGGTTTCGGTGCGCACGGTTCCTCCTTGTGCCTGAAGCAAAAGAATCAAAAGCTCGAACGGTTTGCGTTCGATGGGCACCGGCTCCCCACCCCGGTAGATCCGATAGCGGGAACGGTCGATAAGATAACCGTCCAGCTCGAAGCGCATCGGCCCCCGGGATCGTCGCAGCGTCGCCTGGATCCGCGCGTGCAGCTCCTCCAGATCGATCGGTTTTCGCAGATAGTCGTCCGCCCCGATGTCAAACCCTTCGATGAGTGATTCCCGATCCTCCCGGGAGGTGAGAAAAATCGCCGGCGTATCGTCTCCGCTTTCCCGCAGTGATCGCAAAAAATCCAGGCCGTTTTCGAAAGGGAGATTGATATCGATGAGGTAGAGGTCGAATCGGCGGCGGTAACAGGCCTCCATGGCGCTTTTGGGATCCCAGACCCCCTGCACCTCGTATCCGCGCTCTTGGAGAAAATCGCACAGCGTTTCGTTAAAGCTCCGATCGTCTTCCAATACCAGAATCGTCGATGCCACCCTGCCCCTTTCGTCTCAAACGAACTCGAAGGCATTGTAGGGCAGAAGTGTTAGGAAAGTGTTAAATCTATAGGGGATGGAGGGCGGGAGAAAACGTCAGTGTTCCTCCCCCATTTTTCCGATGGCACAGCTGACGAAGCTTTTGGCCTTGACGGCTCCGGCGTCCAGAAATCCCAGGTTTTCGTCGGCCATGGGGTAGCCCAGTTTCCGGAGAAGTTCCCGGAGCATCGGGATCCGATCCTCGTCGATCCCCAGGGTGATCCGCCTTGGCATCGACTCCTTGAACTTCAGCGCAGCTTGAACTGCGCGTGGCAGGCGATGCAGGAGGCGGTGATTTGGCTGAGGGCCTTGTAGGTTTTTTGGGGATCCTCCTCCTGCACCGCCAAAGCGAAGCGGCTGGCGGCATGGTGGAGGCTCATCCCGGTCTGCGCATCGCCGGCGGCATGTAGGGGGCCGCCTTGTTCGCACCGTGCAGCGCCAGCGAAGACATCCCCAGTCGCGATTCGGCGATTTGGGCCGCTTCGTCGCTGTCATCCCGTCCCAGGGCATCCAGGATCTCGTGCAGCGCTAGGAGATGATCGCGCATACTGTGAAGCATGTGGGTTTTCAGCGTCACCGGGAGAAAGACCTACTGACGGGCATCCATCCCGGCGGCCCAGGTACCAGTAGTGCCGAAGAACAGCACTCCGATCAGAACGATCTGCGACATTTTCATCGTTGGACTCCTACGGGTTGGTCAGATCGAAAAATTTGGATTTCAGCGTCGCATCCCCGATCCACGTCACCTCAGCATTGACCGTTCTGTTGTGGGAGAAGACGAAGTCGTTGCCCGAAGCCGACTGGTGGCAGGAGATACAGCCGACGGGCTTGCCTTTGGCGACTCTTCCTGCCAGTTTCATCCCTTTGGGATTGCTCATGACCGAACCGTCGGGAGCGTACTTGATCCAGAACCAATCCTTGTCTTCTGGGTCATAACCGGGACGTTTGACCATCACCGTCACTGCTTTGAGATATTTTTGCGGGTCGGACTTGACCTTCTCCACCGTCACGTCCTTGCCCCGGTAATTGGTCTTGACGATGACCAGTTGCCCGTCGATCACCCCTTCGGTCACTTCCCGCACCTTGCCATGCGGCGGACCGCCCACATAGAGATGGCCGTGGACCCGGTCATAGCCCGCTTCGTGAAGCTTGGGCCAGAGCTTTTGGGCGTAGGCGATATCCTCGGGGTTGCCGAAGGGAGGTTTCATCATCCCCTTTTGCATCGCCCATTTTCCCTTCGAAGCCGAAGGTTTCATCATCCCCTGCCCCATGTTCCCGGGAGCTTCCATCGTATCAGATGGGGACATTATCCCAGACTTTGCCTTGTGCGCCTCCCCTTTCTGACCCATCCCGCAGGGATCGGCATCTTCGGCTGCCAGCATCCCCGCTCCCGCCGCGACCAGTGCGGCCAGTATCCATTTTGCCGTTTTCATTTTGTCTCCTTTCGAATAGACTTCCCCATTCTAATCGGATCGGTATGCAAAGAGTGTGTAGTGTTTATGAAAGGTCATTTGAAGTCATTTGATGTCATTCATGGTCATTCAAGGGTGTATTTACCTGCCCCAATGACTGCACGTGCAGCGCGCATAATAACCTCAAATGACAGTGAAGCGAATCACAAAATTATTCATGATCGCCGGCACCGCCTTTTTCCCGAAGCGACCGGAAATCGAAGACGAAGCGGCTCCCCTCCCCTTTGGCTGACTCCACCTCCAGGCCGATGCCGTGATCCCGGCAGATCTGGGCGACGATGCTCAGTCCGATGCCGAAACTGCCCCGCTCCTTGTTGGCCCGGGTGTAGCGTTTGAAAATCTCCCGGCGCTCCTCGGGGCTCATGCCGATCCCCCGGTCGGCCACACTCAAGCGGCACCGCTTGAGGGTCACGGTCACCTCCCCGCCGGAATCACTGTATTTGATGGCGTTGGAGAGGACGTTGTCGATGAGGCGGCGGTGCTCCTCCCTGTTCATCCGGATACGGCAGGGCTCCAGCCGGATATCGAAGGCGATCCGCTTGCTCTGGGCCAGCGGCTCCATGGCATCGCAGCGCTCGGCGCAGATCTCGGCCAGGTCCAACTCTTCGCTTCGTGCTTCCTCTACTTCCCGACCCAAACCGTAGGAGAGACTGTCGTACATGGTGCTGAGCCGCTGGGCACTGGCTTTCAGACGCCGCAGCTTTTTCTCCTCGACCCCTTTGAGCTGCCGGATCGTCATCAGAATCGCCGAAACGGAGGTATTGAGTTCATGGGTGGTCTCCTCGATGAAGCGGTCGAGCGCCTCGATCTTCTCCCGGATCGGGCGCATAAACAGCCGTGCCAGGAAATACCCCACCACCGACATGAAGAGAAAGGAGAGGACCAGGTAGCCGATGATCTTCCACCGCAGGGCCCGGATCATCCCCTTGAGCTTGGTCTCCTGCAGCGCGATGTAGGCGACCCCCTCTTTGGCCAGGGGGCATCGGATCATGCTGTAGCAGCTTCGGCTCCCGGCATAAAAAGGCTTCTCGAAACCGGGAACCCCGTCGATTTCGGTGTAAATGGGGCGGTGCTTCGCATCGTAGAAGCCGACTTTGAAGCAGCGGCTTCGGATCGTTTTGAGCACCTTGATCAGATCCTCCCGGTCCATCACCGATTGGCGCATCAGCGCCTGGGTCAGACGCGACTCGATCCGGTGGGCTTCGGAGAGCATCTCGAACTTCATGGCGCTCTTCATCATCGCGGCGTTGTGCTCGAAAAAGAGCCAGCCGATGATCGCCAGCAGCACGAAGACCGACCCCAGATAGAGGCTCAGAAAGCGCAGCAGCGAGCGCTTCTCATACCCGCTCAACCGTGTCAATGAGGTACCATTCCCCTTTGACGTTTTCGATCATTTCGTGCTCCAGAATCTTGAGGAGGTTTTTGATATAGATGCGGATGGTGGCGTATGTGGGGGTCTGCTCCTCGTCCCAGACGTTGGCGATGAGTTCGTCGAAGGAGACCACCTCCCCCCGGCGGCTGAGCAGATACCCCAGGATCATCGACTCCATGGCTTTGAGAGCAATTCACTCCCCCTCCGGCCCCAGCAACAGATGCCGCTCCGGCTGAAAGGTATAGGGCCCACACTCCCGGATATCCCCTCCCCCCTGGCGCAGATGGTGCTCGATCCGTATCGCCAACTCCTCCAGGTCGAAGGGCTTTTCAGATAATCCTCCGCCCCCAGATCGAACCCTTTGCGCAGATTCTTCAGGTCCCCAAGGGAGGTGATGAAAATGGCCGGGGTGCGGTTGCGGATCTCCTGGAGGTACTCCAGCATCTCAAAGCCGTCGATCTCGGGGACGTTCACATCGAGCAGGAGCATGTCGTAATGCTCCTTCATCGCCGCATCCAGTGCCGACTCCCCGTCGTAGTAGCAGTCGACCCGGTAACCCCGCTCGATCAAAAACTCTTCGATGATCTCCTGGAGAATGATGTCGTCTTCGAGCAGCAGTATCGTTCACATCGTCTATCCCTTTGTTACATTCTATCACTCTTATCGTAGCCTAAGACTATGTAAGCGATTACACGTTACATCATATAGAGGGAAATAGGACACTGGATCGCCTCACAGATCCGCCAAATCCGATACGTACCCCCATTATTTTTCCCGATCTGTCTGCTTAATAAAATGTATTGTGAGTCAAATCGAAAAAGCGGAACGAGTCCCCCATAAAGAATCCATATTTTTGCATAACTTTTAAACAAAATTATGATTATAAATACTTTATGCCAATCAAAGTGGCATATATCGACAAAACCGAGAATCATTCATCTTTGGAAATTTCTCTCAATTTTAAAAGAATGAACTTTATTTTTTCGTTGAATAGATGTAGAATTGTCGTGATGGGATTTTGCTGCGGAAAGGCAGGAAAGGATGGATTCATCGGCTCTCGATACATTACGAATTTTGTACGTCGAGGACGAAGCGGACATACGCCGGAACGTCAAAGAGGCGATCGAACCCTTCGTCGGAACGATCGTCGAAGCCTCCGACGGGGAAGAGGGATTGGAGATTTTCACCGCCGATCCCGATGCGATCGATCTGATCATCACCGATTTGCTGATGCCCAAAATGGGTGGAATCGACATGATCCGAAACATCCGGGCGCAGGGTTTTACCGTCCCCGTCATCTACACCACCGCGTTTGACGACAGCGAATACCTCAAACAAACGATCGCACTCGACGTCACTGCCTATATTCTCAAGCCGATCGATATCGAAGCGCTTTTGCACGCCATCCAAAAAGCGGCGGTCGTGATCGAAAATCGGCAACTCCACGAGCAACTTGAAGCGGCCAATCTCCGGCTCCAAGAAAAAGTTCGGGAGAAAACTTCCCAGCTTCTGCAAAAAAACCAGGAGCTTCACCACCAGCTCACCACCGATGCTTTGACGGACCTCCCCAATCGACGGGCCCTGATGGAAGCGCTAAAACGCGCCCCTTCGCCAGCCGTATTATTGGCCGACATCGATGCCTTTCGCACTTACAATGAAACGTACGGCGAAGAGGTAGGGAATGCCATTCTCCGCTCTTTCGGAAGCTTTTTGAACGATTTCGCCAAGAATCGGGAGCTCGAGGCGTTTCGGATCGGCGGAGACGTCTTCGCCCTTTTCAATCCTCTGTGTAACGATCCCCATCGTTGCGAAACGATCGCTCAGGAACTCCTCGATGCATTGCGCACACACGAAATCGTACTTGCAAACACCCCCTATCGTTTTCGCCTGGGCCTCTCCATCGGGATCGCTCTAGGAAGCAAGATGGCGATCGAAAAAGCCAGCATGGCGCTCAAACGGGCCAAAATGGGCCCCAAAAACCTCCTTGTCTATTCTCCCGAATACAGTTTCGACTCCGAATACCAACACAATCGCAAATGGTTCGACAAAATCCGGGACGCGATCGAGGAGGACCGGATCCGGGTCTATGTCCAACCCATCGTCGACGCTTCCGGCAACACGATCAAATACGAAGCGCTCGTCCGGATCGTAGAGGGGGATC
>JALWKO010000031.1 GCA_027081405.1 Campylobacteraceae bacterium
TGCCAAAAGATGATTTTGAACTGATGATGAAGAAGATAAGGGAGCTATTTATCCCGTCCCTTAGCGGGACGGGGCTGCCCGAAGGCTGATTGTGTTGAACTATAACACAATTCCAGCGAAATGTCAAGAAGGAAAAACAATGAACAACTACGACCTCAAACAGGAAATCAAGAAACTCGGAATGACCCAGAAGGCTTTCGCCGAATATATCGGGGTAGGAGAGCAAACGGTTGGGCAGTGGGTAAGGGGCGTTGTCCCCACTCCAAAGTGGACCAGAATACTCATTAGGCTACTGGAACAAGAAAAAAGACTGAAAGAAGCTAAGTCTACACTACTGGAAGCTATTGAACTTCTGCCATCTGAAGATGGCACATAAAAGCCAGATTGACAATCATCAAATACAATAGCCAAGACTCTGCCCTTACATTCACCATTGACAAAAAAAGCACTGCAATTATATTCAGAGACAAAAATCTAATGGAGTTGCTATCTATATATTTCTCAGATTTGTAATCTGTAAATGTCCAAACAAAAAGCACATATACATATGTTGCTAAAAAAATAAAAACTCCTCCACCCCCAAATAAAAAAGCAACTATAGCATAGGGGGTGATTGCTTCCACATCCACGACCCCCACAATTCCCACAATTGTTAATGTTGCAAAAACAAAGTTTCCCAGATGGTATATATACCTACACACCTTCAATAAAAATCCTTATTGCAAAAACATTAAAATAATGTTTTTTATGTTGACAAAGCATTATTTTAATGTTATACTAGCACACGAAGTCGCTATTATAGCGGCTACCCTAAATAATAAGGAGACGCCATGTCAAGCCTTGTCTTACTCCATGACGGCATTCCCGTTGTATCTCATCGCACAATTGCCGACAATACAGGCAATAAACCAGTATCCATTAGCAACCTCATTAACAGATACAAAGCTGATTTTGAGGTGTTTGGAGCCCTTCATTTTAAAAATGAGAGGGTAGTTAATAAAGGAAAAGGCACACAGCCCAAAACATACCTGCTCAATGAACAACAGGCGACCCTACTGCTTACCTATCTTCGCAACACGGAAGCAGTCAGGGCCTTCAAAGTCGCACTTGTAAAAGAGTTTTACAAGATGCGGGAGAAATTATACCAGACAAACCCCTCCCCCGCCAAAATCGGCGAGCTGGAGCAGCGTATCTATATGCTCAAACGAGAAAACACCGAACTCAAGCGGGCCATCAACCGCCTCACCTACAACCAAAAGCACGCGGACAACAAGCGGAAAATCTTCATCGACGACAACGGCAACGAGATCGACCTCATCAAGCTCTGGAACCGGGGTATCCTTCCCTATATCCCCGAAACGCTCGGAGAACTCAGGGAGAAAATTGCCAAAGAGATGGGAAGCCTCGGCTACGCATACCAGGCAAAACTGCTCGAAATCGAAAAGCTCTTTAGCACAAAGCCGCTAAGAATGGGCAACGGCGTCATCGTAGGAAGCGTGATGTTTCCCGACGCCCTGCTGGATAGCCGACCAAAAACGGATATTCCGGTGATCGTGGCAAAAAAATAGTAGGGGCATAGACCCCTCCTACGCTGCACGTCTTCCGGAAATATTTTAGCCGCTATCGCTTACGGCTCAATCACAAAATCCTGGGTCCCCACCTTCACCCAACGACCGCCAACCTGCTTATATAGCGTCCATACCTCATATTGAGGAACCTCCGAACAATCATCGCCCACACCAAACACATCCCAATATGCGCTCGACTCGTCGTTGTCGATTCCAAGGTCAGCCGAATATGCAGCAACCTTGCCAAAAAACAACTCAACGGTATCTTCGTCGATGCGCTTCCAAGCAGAACGCGGCCATGCGCCATCTCCGCTTTTTTTAAGCCTCCAGCAATGATTTTGGACCTTCACTCTTACCTTGATTTTTGTATATCCAAAGTGTGGCACGCGACCATAATCGACACCGTAAGTTTTCGCTTTTGTATAACTGAAAATATTTCCATTGTGCCGCTTGCCCATCTTGTCCACCCAATACGGCCCGCCACCGTACACAAACCAAGCCGATACCGCAATCAAAACCGCGATCTTTTTCATGCTTCCTCCTCGCAAATGATAGAAATTCTCGCCCCTTTGGTGTCCCCGGCGGCGGAAACTGCCTGTCGGACTCTCTCGATTACGTTGTTGTGAGGATTCATCCCGTAGCTATCGCCGCAAACCGGGCAGTTGGCAGGGATATATCTCCCCCGCCCCTCCTCGTCCTCGATATCAAAGACGACTTCCGTGCCGCATCGCTTGCACGTCACCTTCGCTCTCTTTATGCTCAACAGATCGACCTCACTCATCGCCCGCCTCCTCGCAAATCAAACGCACCTTGACCCCGGAGACGTTTTCAAATGCCTCCACCGCCTGCTGAACTCTGACTATCGGGTCGTTGTTCCGATTGTAGCCGAAGCGCTCCCCGCAGTCCGGGCAGGCCTGGAACATCAGATCCCGCCCCCGTCCGGTCCGCACCACACAGCCGCACTTCTCGCACTCGAACTCGAAGCCCTTTAAGCCTTTCAAGCTCATCGTTCGTTCTCCAGCCTCGATTTTGAACATTTTATCACACCTCCCTAAAATCAATATCTTTCCCGTACCGCTCCAAAAACAGATGCCGCTTGAGCCGATACGTCTTGTCCTTGCGCGTCGCCGCGCTTTTGACGTCTTCTACGACCGCCATCCCGCTGCCCGTTTCGACGTATTGGAAATCGGCTACGTACTTCCGCGCCGGGAGATAGCGACCGGCGGCCTTGTCGTACACCCGGCCCGCTATCACAAACTCCGGTTGGAGCACCAGATCGCGGATCATGCCCGCGCGGAGCATCGCCATCAGCTGATCGAAACGGCGGGCTTCTTTTCTGGAATCGAACGTCCACGGCTTGCCGTTGACGATCCGCCGGGCTTTTTCGTTTCCGTACTTGCGCTTCACGTCGCCCCCTTGCCGTAGCAGCTCAACGCATCCAGCGCGGCGTGTATATGCCTCCGGGCCTCCTCGATGCTTTTTGTGCGCAACGCAAGGAGTAAACGCCCCTGCGCTTTTGCCAACTGCACCCTGGCTTCTCGGTACTGCTCTTCGGTCATCCGGTAAACTCTTTGCCCATTCGGCGCAACTTCCACACCGGCAACCCCGTTACCTTCGATAGGTAGTCGTACGCCTCTTCCAGCCGGTCGAATCCCTTGAATAGCATCAGCCGTTCCGCAGGCTCCTTTTTCTTGCCTTTTAGCACAGAATCCACGTGCCACACTTTCCCCCGTTCTTCGTCAATGCGATAGTGGAACCGCCAGCTTTTGAGCTCGATCATCTCCGCCCCTCCGACCCCGCTTGTCGTACCGCGCCACGACGACTTTTTTCCCGTCGCGCACAACCCAGACCTCATCGCTGACCTCCAGTCCGATGATCCAGCCTTTGGGCTTCTCATTTGTCGCTTTCATCGCTCGCTCCTTCGTATGCCGCACAGAAAAAGCTATCGTCGTCCGCAGCGGGGTGGCCGTCCGCCGGGCACTCCCCCGTGTCTCTTCGGACGCACGTCCCGCAGGTCCATCCCACACGCGGGTCGCGTGAGTCTCGATCGTTTCGCATGTCCGCCTCCTCAGTATGGGAGATTCCACTCGGCGATCTCTTCGATCGCCCGCACATAGGCCCGGCGCAACGCCTTGCGCATGGGTCCTCCGGGCATGAATTTGTCCTGATGTGCCGCAAAGAACGGCTCGACCAGCACGCAAACCGACTTACCGCGACACAAAAAGCCGCCGCCGCGATCCTTCCTGCCGCGCTTGAGGATGTTCCTGTCCCTGTTGTTCAGTGCCGCGTCCAGGTGCGCATCGAACACCTTCGCCACCTTTTTCCCGCGCTTTGAGCAATAAAGCACCTCGTGGCCATTCACGTCCTGCTTACCGGCGGCGTTGAAGTGCATCGAGATCGAGTAGTCGGCGCCCCACTTGTCGATCCGCTTGTGCAGCCGCTTCATCTTCTCGCCGTAGCCGCCGGGCATATCGTCGCGGTAGAAAATCCGTACATCGACCGGAGCGCCCCTGCGCTCCAGCTCGTCTTTGATCTCCTCCGCCAGCTTTGAGTTGAATTGCCACTCCGATACTCCAGCATTGCCCCAAGCACCCTGGGCCCCTTTTCTGTGTCCGACTACCAGTGCGATTTTCGTTTTCATACCTCACTCCTGTTCGTATTCGTAGATATATTCGATCGTTTTCGGTCCGAAGATTTCCGAGCGTGTGATCTCGATCGTGAAGAGGTGATCGTCCTGTCGGTTCTTCGCACACCGCAAAATCCGCTTCGTCTCGTCGTATACGACCTGACCGTATTCGTCCCGCTCGATTTCCCCCCTTTCATCCTGTTTTTTGATCGCCAGGAGATAGAAAATGAAGTCCGCGTTGTACTCGGCGTCGTTACCGTGTTTGAGGGACAACTCCCCCTCGCGAACGCTACTCTGGCTCATTTGATTGATGATGTAGACGTTGATTCCGAGATCGGCGCAGAGCTCGGAGAGCAAGCGGCTGATCTCCGAAAAGCGCTCCAGTCGGTCATGCACTCCCCGCACCGTCAGCTTCATCGTCGAGTCGATGACAAAATGACGGGCGCCGTCGGCGTAATGCAGTTTGATCTCGTCGATGATCTCGTGCACGTCCCTGGAGCCGGAGTAGTAGTAGAGATTGTCCGGATTGAACTTGAACGGCTTGAGCTTCTCGACGACCCGACGCTTCCCCATCTCGAAGTCGAACCAGACAACGCGCTGGAACGTCGAAATGTTCGTGAGTATCTTCATCAGGAACGAGGTCTTACCACTCCCTCTGTTCCCGGCGATCTGGATGAAGTTTCCCAGCTCGAAGCCGCCCGGGATGCCGCGCTGTCGATCTCTCCAGTTCGCCAGCTGCAAATCAAGCGCCCTGATCCCTGTCGCCTGCCGTGGCCGTGGCGGCTCGGAGTCCACTTCCTCGATCACGTCCCGGATCGGCACGGATCGGCGCATCCCGATCTCTTTCGTCACCTCGCTGACGATCTCCAATCGGAGCTCGAGAAACTTTTTTTCGACTTTCAGCGCCGCAAAATGCTCCCCTGCGCTTCGCAGCTCCCCCACTTTGCGCTGAAGCGCCTTGGCGCGTTCGGCTTTTCGTTTTAGATCAGGGCGCATAGCCGCTCCTTTTGAAGTCTGTCGTGCAGCGCTTTTGCAAGGCGAATCGGGAGAGGATGGGCCGCCATGATCTCCAGCCACTCGTTCTCGTATGTCGTCCCCTTGAGCTTCTCTTCGAGCTCGATCGAAAGTAGATCGAGCGATTCGCCCGCCTCGACCGTCTCGTTGATCTTGTTTGCGATGCGCCGCATTAGCGGGGTGGAGAACAAAGGCACATCGAGCTTGAAATACTCCGGCGTCTCGTCTGGACAACGGTTGTATTCTGCGAATAAAAAGGCGCTCAAGATCGTTTGTTCCCGCTTCATCCGATCAGCACCTTCTGTTTGTCTTTGGGCCGGTCGATCTCCTTGAGGTCAAAGAGTCCGGTCCATCCGGAGTTGATTGAGCGGTCGATGATGATCCGCTGCTCTTGCTTCGTGTAGCGTTGCAGGAGCGCCCATTGCCGTTTTCGCGCGGTCGGCGTAATAGGTTTCTTTTTCTCTTTCCGGAACGATTCCCATTCCTTCCAAGCATCCACGTTCAGCCAACCCGGCAGCGGAGTAGCATCGACGGGTGAGGAGTGCTTGTCGCTCCTCGCCTGGAGATGCGATTCCCCCACGGGGGGATAAAGGGGGGTATTACTATCAATCTTTTTTACTATTGGTTCTTTTTTACTAATACGTGGGGATTTTCCCTTCTGGGGATTTTCCACATGTGGGTTTTCCACTTTTGGGTCGTCGATCAGCTCATAGATTCCATGCCCGTCCGATTGCTTGTGGTATCTGATATATCCCGCCTGCTTCAGTTCCTTGATTGCCGACTTGATGGAATCTTCGCCCTCTTTTAGCTGTTCAGCCATCGACCTGATCGTGAAGTTCCATCCGTCGGGCTTGCTGTCCATAAACGCAAAGAGCCCCTTCGCTTTAAGCGATATTGTCTTGTCCATCAGGAGAGTGTTGGATACCTGCGTATAGCCCTTGTCTCGCTTTTTGATCTCGCTCATGCCGACCGCTCCTTCTTTACTCTCTCGATCTCTTCCGGCTTCATTCGGTAACGCGCGAAACGCTTCCCGTTGAAGCCGTGTGCCGTCTCCGTTTCGACCCGGATTCCGCGGCTCCTGATCTCGTAGATTCTGGCCCCAAGCCGAAGGCTCCCATAGAGCTCCAGCGCCTCCAGCGGCGTGATCGCCGAACCGGTCATCATGTGTTCCAGGATCGCGTCGGTTTGTGTCATCTGTGCCTCCTTGACATCGGTTTTTTGCTGTGGCATAATTGCCCCGTGTTTATCGTTGTGCCTCCGCTGTGGAGTGATAAACGCCTGTGGTAAGCCCGGCTATGCCTCGGTCGGGCATTTTTCTTCTTCACCTCTCAAGTAAACAGCTCCGAAATGCTTCTTTTGTGCATCGCGCGAATAGAAAATCTCAATCGGTAGCCCGGTTTTTTTACAGATTGACAGTGCCGTTCTAATCGTCGGACTCTGTTTCCCGGTGAGGAATCTCGAAATTACCGCTTTGTCCACGCCAACTGCTCTCGCCATCTCAGCTTGCGTCGTCAGCTTTTTCATTTGTCCTCCTATAAATTGATTAATGGGTCAACCGTATTGTTCCACTAAAATCCTTAATCAAAAATAAAATCGTAGATTAATGAGTCCTCCAAATGTGGCGCCCAATTGACCTATAAGCCAACAGGTTGTATCCTTGTTAGAAAAAGGAGGCAATTTATGAAAACGCACGAAAAGTTGAAAATGCTGCTATCAGAAAAAGGAAGAGGCGCCCAGGCGCAACTCGCCAAAATGCTCGGAGAAGATAAGGCGTTTGTCAGCAGATGGGTCAGCGGGAAGCAGACAATCCCCAAAAGCAAGCTCAAGCAGGTTGCGAACTATTTGAATGTCACTGTGGATTATTTACTCGACGACACGCAAGAGCTCCCATTGAACAGATACGTCCCATTGATCGGGGAGGCGTCATGCGGGGTTCCCCAACAGGCGTTTTTCGAGTCGGATGAATATATGGCGGTCCCGCCTGGGGTCGATCCGACACACGCTTATGCCGTAAGGGCCGTAGGGGATAGTATGCACCCAACTATCTCCGATGGGGAAATTGTGATATGCGACACAAGCAAGCCTCCATCCGACAACGCGATCGTCCACTATACATTTGACGGTGAAAGCGGGATCAAACGGATCAAGCGGCAGGACGACGGGTCCGTGCTGCTGCTGCCGGACAACCCGGGCTGCCCGGATTGCAAGCCGATCCTGATTCCGAAAGAACGGGTCAACGAACTCTATACTGCGCGCTGTACGCGGGTCTTCCGGGCGTTGTGAGATTTCGACGCCCCGCTCAAGCACCATCCCCCATCACCACTTGACCTAAGTTATTGACTCTAAAATCAATCAAATTTATTTTTAATTAAGTTTTAACCTGCAATAATTCCAGGTAGCATTAGTTGTCCCAATAGTCAACTATGCAAAACACCACAGGAGGCACAATGTCCAAGAAAAAGAAAAAGACCGAGAGAGAGCCGGTTCTCTACGCAGAAACGAAATGTTTAGGCAAAGAAGGAGCCGGCGCGGCGGGCGCTGCTTACGCGGTGTGCACCTCGATCTACCGAACGCTCTTCAACGACCTTTGCTATGTCATCGCGGCATTCGGCGAAGATCATCCGCTCAGCCGCGCCCTGCTCAAGGCCCAGGAAGAGGTGGCCGAGGCCCTCGACGAGTCAAGAGAGGCTATATGGCTACGGCTTGCACATCGTCGGGACGAGAACCCTCAAAACATCGAATCTCAACCCGACCGGACTCAAGATGATGGATAACGCCGCCTACCGCGACATAGCGTCCGGCATAGGCCACGGTCTCTCCGACCCTCGGTAGATAAGCGATCTGCTCGGGACGGAAAGAACGCATCACCTTATCGTCGATGTAAATGAGAATTTCCATATCCGCTCCTTTCAGAGGCGCACAGTGACGATTGTATCAAACCACACCACAGGAGGCACACATGACAAACGCTGAATATCACGCGGCCCCCGGAATCTCCTCTTCCGATTTCCGGCTGCTGGAGCTCTCCCCGCTGCATCTGGAACACAAGGACCTCTTCAAGCTCGAAGGCGCTCAGTTCGATCTGGGCTCCCTCGTCCACAAAATGGTCCTGGAGCCCGACGACGTGCTCAAAGAGTTCGCCCCGGAAGACTTTGAGGGATGTGACCTGGACAAGCGTACCAACGCTTACAAAGAGGCCAAGAAAAAATGGCTCTCAAGCGTCGGCAATCGCACCGTAATCCCCAAGGACGTATGGGATCAGGCGCAGCGGATGGCCGACAACGTAAAAGCCATTGCAGGGAACCTCTTTGAGAGCGGCCAGGCGGAAGAGAGCTTTTTCGTCGAGGACGATCTTTTCGAGGTCACGCGCAAATGCCGTCCAGACTACTACCGAGAGGACCTCGGCATCGTGATCGACCTCAAGACCACCAAGGACGGCAGCGCCTACGGCTTTAGCAAGTCGATCTACGACTATCGCTACCACCGTCAGGCGGCCTGGTATCTCTCCACGCTCCAGATGGCGGGCAAGCAGGTGGACAAATTCATCTTCGTCACCGTCGAGACGTCGCCACCTTATATGGTCTCCGTCTGGGAGATCGACGAAGCCAGCATCGAGGCGGGCAAGCTCAACTACGAGCGGCTGCTGATGCAGTGGCAGCAGTACAAACGCTCCGGTGTCGCCAGCGTCGTGCATCCCATCGGCATCCCAGATTGGGCGCTGGCCAAGGAGGCGTAGGATGAAAGGGTCAATCAGATTAAGCCTCATGGCGGCGCTGGCGAGTATCGCCGATCTCCTGGCGGCGGAGACACCTACAAAGAGACGCTATACAAGGCCAATCTATTCCAACGGTGGCAGGGCATACACGCGTGGCAAGCGCTTCTACTCCCAGCGGACGAGAAGCAACAGGCGCAAGGCGAGAAGGCTGAAACGATGCTCCGGGTAATCGGTCGCTGCCCCCCCTGCCGGGTTTCGATACGGCGGTGCTTTACCTTTGTAAGGTCGGGAAAATGACAACCAAACTCACACAAAAGGAGATCGAAATGAAAGAGCAAACCATCGAAAGAATCGAAGAGTTCATCGAAAAGCTGGAGGCCACCAAAGACGACTTGAAAAAAGCCGTCTCAGGCACCTACGGCAGCAAAAGCGCGGCCAAGCGGGCAAGGATGAGGCTGACGGAGGTCAAAAAGGAGATCACCGAGATCAAAAAACTCACAATGGAGGCGTGAGATGGGACAGATCACCAAAGGCGGAGTGACAAACGCAATGGAGTTGACGGCGGCGGCGATCGAAAAGCGCTTCGAGCTTGAGCAGCGGATGGCAAAAGCCTACATTACAAGCTCCATTCTCCCGCAGCGGTTCAAAAACATCGGCGACGTGCTGATTCTCAACGAGATGAGTAGAAATTTGGGCATTCCGATGGTGATGCTGGCCCAGCAGCTTTACGTCGTCCACGGGACGCCTCAACTCTCCGGCCAGGGGGCAATCGCGCTCATCAACATGAGCGGCAAATTCGACAAGCCGCTGATGTTCGAGGAGCGAGAGGAGCCCTGGGGAATCAGAGCCTACACCTACATCGACGGGGAGCGGGTCAACGGCCCCTGGATCGACGACGCACTGATCCAGGCCGAGGGCTGGAACAAAAACGCGAAGTGGAAGTCGATGAAAGATCAGATGGCCCGATACCGGGCCGCCGCGTGGTTCGCCCGTCTCTATGCCCCCGAAGCCCTGATGGGAATGCGGGTCGAGGGAGAGGCCGAGGATGTCGCGGTCTCCGAGCAGGCCGAAGCCACGGCAAAAGCCGAGGACCTCAACAAAATCCTCTCTCAAAAGACCGCCAAGCCCATCGAGGAGCCCGAGCTTGCCATTCCTGCCACAGGGGCCCAGGCACAGGAGCCTGCCGTCAGTGAGGCGGAGGTCGTAGAGCCCGAGCAGGCGCAGATACGGGAGAGCGTCCAGGCGGCCCCTGCGCCCAAGCGGATGCCTCTCCGGGTGAGCAAGCACTATCCCGAGCTGATCGCTGCCGGGTTCAAGCAAAGCGAGGTCAAGGACTTCTGCATCAAAGTCGGACTCCATCATGGAAGCGAAGAGGAGGTCAACGAATGGTTCGCCACGGAAAATCTCTCGGCGTGGGCCGACTGGTATCACGGAGTGGGGCACCATCCTCATTCTCCCGAGTATGCCGAAGCCGTCGGCAGCGTAGCCCCGCAGGAAGCCGAATCGGAGCCGATGAGCGACACGGCCCCAGAGGAGCAGGAGCCTCAAGCCTCTCCCGCGGCGACCCATCAGGCACGGGGAGGCTTCGAGGTCTCCAATGCCGTCGTCGCCCGGTACCCGATGTTCATCAAGCTGGGGCTGCGCGGTCCCGACTGCCTGCCCTTTGCAAAATGGGCGGGACTGGATGCCGACAACATCGACGAATTTGTCGCAGACCCGGGCGGGGTGCAGGCGCTGATCGAACAATTCTACGCGGAGGCCGGAGATGTCACTCCCCGAGATCGGTGAAATCTACCGGCGCAAGCAAGGAGATCGCAGCCACGTCAAGGTTGTCAAGATCACGGAAGACGAGTACGTCGTTATCCGAGACTACAACGGTCGCCATTTCGTCAAACTTTCGACGTTTAACCGGTATTTCGAGAGGGTCAAAGACGACAAAAAGCCGTTGAAAGACGGGCAGGAAGGATGAGATAATGGCCCCCAAAAAGGGCGCCTATGATCGTTGATGTAACCGACCTTGACGGAGAGATCGTCTATAACGCCCGGCCCGGTCCGCAGACACTCAAGATCATCGAGGTCAGCGACCGGATCGACGAAGCCAAGCGCGACTACCTCCTCATAAAATTCATCAATCAGTGGGGAGAGTATCACGCCGAACCCTTCTACCCGCAGTGGCAGCGGCGCAAGCTCAGGGAGATCGCCTACGCCATCGGAGATCCGGTATTCATCGAGCAAGGGGTGTTCGACACAGACCTTTTTGTCGGCGGCTACATTCATGCGGACCTCACCCCGGTGGAAACACAGCGGGGCGGCATCAGTCGGGGGATGTTTTTGCGAGATATCCGCAAGTCTCCCAGGAGGTACGATCCCACCGGATCGCCATTTTTTAGCAAGCAGCGCCGCTCACCCCGGCGCAAGAAACGAAAGGCAGACAATGAACATAGTGATCCTGACGGGCAGGCTGACGGCTGACCCGGAAGTGAGGTATACCAGTGCGGGGATGGCGATCGCGACATTCTCCGTCGCCGTCAATCACTCCCGCAAGGACAAACAGACAAACGAGTGGATCGTCGAGACCAGCTTTTTCAACGTCAAAGCGTTCGGCTCAACGGCAGAGCGAATCGTCAAGCGCTACGGCAAGGGCGACAATGTGCTCATCAGCGCCGAGCTGCGGCAGGAGAAATGGGAGACCCAGGACGGTGCGAAGCGCAGCGCCGTGGTACTGATCGTCGGCAAGATCGAGGACGCGGCCTACAAACCGAAGCAGGACGCAGGGGCCCAGCAGTCCCAGGCTTACGGCCAGCCCGCATACAATCAGCCGACGACCCCGCAGGACACCAACCCGCAACCGCAGCAGCGGCCCACCCGCGACAATCCGCCGCCCGATATGGGGCCGGACGACGACATACCTTTTTAACAAAACACAGGAGGCACAACGATGAGCAGGGTAATAGTTTGCGATATTTGCGGAAATCTGGAGACTGAAACCGACTCCATATACAGCATCAAGCTGGAGTGCCGCGATATGTTTTGGAGCGAAATCACAGACGATGTGGAGCATATTTGCCAAGACTGCCTCAATAGGAGGATCGAAGATGAGGAACTTGAAGTGAAGATCGACGACGACACTGTGACGTGCATGGCGTCATATATGGGAGCAAAGGGATACTCCCCAGACTATGACTTTGACGATGATGACGACGGGAGACTGTTATGACTGTTAGAGAACTGATCGCGGAACTACTCAAACACGATATGGAAGTGGAGGTTAGACCGTATTGCCTTGTTGATACGGAAAATATTATGTGCGAAGAGCCGCAGCAAGAAATACACGGCGAGATCGACAAAGTTGAGTTTGCGCACTGGCAGGGATCAGGCGTCGATAGGGTGTGGATCGTTTTTGATTTTTGAGAGGGGAATATTATGAGAGACTTAGCGGAAACCAATACCGTTCCCACTGCGGGAATTGAGGTTAATGAAGCGAGAACCGGCAAGGCATGGAGGGTGATTTCGGCTCCCCCCAAGGTCGCCGACTGGGAGGGGCGGCAGGTCATGTGTATCTACCCATTGGAGAACGGAATGGGAACCATCGAGGCATACCGGGCATTGACGATCACCAGCAGCGGGATCACTAAGCACCTCAGAACCGAAACGTGCGAGTGTTGTAGCGTCTCGATGCGTATCAGAATACAGGCTCCCAAGGACAAGTTCCTCAAAAGATTCTTCTTTGTGGAGGAGGCGGAGCGATGAGCACTTACCTCAGCACCGGCAAAATGGCGGCGCATCTGGGCTACTCCTACGACTGGCTCAGAAAGAACAAGCACCGCTTCACGAAGGGCGTCCACTACGAGCAGCGACCCGGGGGGCACCCCCGCTGGAACGTCGAGGCGATGGAGCGCTGGTTAAAGGGGGAAACTGATCCGCAGGCGCAAAGGATTTTGGAGAGCGTGGTATCATAACGTACCCGCTCCTCCTGATAGGAGGAACAAATGGGCGTATCAATTTACAAGCGGGGAGGCCGCTTATACCTGAAATACACGATCGGCGACAAGGTATATCGCAAGAGCACGAAGCTCGAGGACACGCCGCAAAACAGGGACTATCTCAAGTTGGCGGTGATCCCGGAGCTCGAGCGAAAGATCGCGACAGGTGAGGCGGCGGAGGAAATCCGTAGAAAGCGGACCCCGCTGGCTCTTTCACATTACGCACGCAAATACTGCGAAAGCAAGGAGCACCTCAAGACGTTTTGGGAGCTCCTTGCACAGGTAAAGATCGTTGAGCGTCGCTTCCAGATGAACGTTGACGAGATCACGCGGGGGATGGTGAAAGACTGGGCGCAGGAAATGCTGCGCAATGGGCTTTCCCCAAAAACTGTACGACGCTACATCAATGTTCTGGGGGCCATCCTTGACGTCGCAATCGACCACGAGGTGATTGATCGCAATCCCGCTGCAAAAATCCAGCTCCCGGCAAACATCGAGGAGCGAAGGAGCCGCGAACCATTCTCGAAAGATGAAGTCGATCTGCTCCTCGAACGTGCAAGCGGGTGGTTTCGCAACTATCTTGCCGTCGCATTTTACACGGGGGCGAGGCCCGGAGAAATCCTGGCGTTGCGACCGGAGGATGTTGACTTAAGACGCCGGACGATCAGGATCGAGCGCAATATTCGACAGGGTGAAATCACCACCCCCAAAACGCGCTATTCCATCAGGACGGTCCCGATTTTCGATCCGCTGCTCCCCTATCTTCGGGGTCAGCTGATGCACTCCGGGGAGTGGTTGTTTGAGTCCCCAAGCGGCGGCCACTACTATGGTTCCAGCAAAGCGCACTATCATTGGAAAAAGCTGGTCGAGGAAGTCGGAATCGAATGGCGCGATCTGTATACGACGAGACACACATTCATCACTCACATGCTGCAAAGCGGAACGGTGTCCGTCCTCGAGCTGGCCCAGATCGTGGGCCACAAAAACGCTCAGCAGATTATGACACATTACGCTCGATTCATCAACGAACAGCACCTCAAAATTCGACGGGACATCGACCCGTTTGGTCACAATTTAGACCACACCGCCGTAGAGTCGCCCATGTAATGGGAGGTCATGGAGGGACGCCTATCCGCTCCCGTTTCCCGCAACACCATTCAAACAGGAATTCTCGATGAAAAAAGTCGCCATACTCGGACGCCCCAACGTGGGGAAGAGTTCCCTTTTCAACCGTCTGATCCGCCAACGGGCCGCCATCACCTCCGACGTGAGCGGCACCACCCGGGACATCCGCAAGCACGTCGCCTCCCTGGGGGAGGATCGGGAGTTCGAGTTGCTCGATACCGGGGGGATCGACGAGAGCGACGCGCTCTTTTCCAAAGTGGCCGAGATGTCCAGACGGGCGGCAGAGGAAGCCGACGTGATCCTCTATCTGGTCGACGGCAAGCGGCTCCCCGAGGAGGAGGACAAGCGGCTCTTTTACGAGCTGCAGGCTCTGGGCAAACCGATCGCCCTCGTAGTCAACAAAATCGACAGCGACCGGGAGGAGCAGGAACGGTTCTGGGAGTTCGCCGAATTCGGAGCGGAGAACATTTTCCCCATCTCGGTGAGCCACAACCGCAAACTCACCCCCCTCTATCGCTGGATGGAGAGCCATATCCCTCCCGAAGCCCCCGCTCCGGCGCTGGAAGCCGACGAGGATTTGAGCCTGGAGCAACTCCTGGAGATGGAAGAGGAGGCCCCCGAAGAGGAGGACAACCGGATCAAGGTGGCGATCCTGGGGCGCCCCAACGTGGGCAAAAGCTCCCTGCTCAACGCCCTGCTGGGGCAGGAGCGCTCCGTGGTGAGCGAGATCGCCGGGACCACCGTCGATCCGGTGGACGAGACGATCGAATACGGTCCGTATGAGATCACCTTCGTCGATACGGCGGGGATCCGCCGCCGATCCAAAATCCTCGGGATCGAAAAATACGCTCTGGGGCGGACCGAAAAGATGCTCCAAAACGCCGACATCGCCCTGCTGGTACTGGACGCCTCCGAGGGGATCACCGAATTGGACGAGCGGATCGCGGGGCTGATCGACAAATACAAGCTCGGCACCCTCATCGTCCTCAATAAATGGGATCTGCGGGGGGAAAAAAGCTACGAAGAGGCCGTCGCCGAGGTGCGCGACCGGCTCCGTTTCCTCCACTACGCCCCGGTGATCACCGTCTCGGCCAAAACCCGCCAGCGGGTGGTCAAAATCCTCGACCGGATCACGGAGATTTTCGAACGCTACCGTCAACGGATCCCCACCTCACGCCTCAACGAGGTGCTCCAGTACGCCATGCGGCGCCACCAGGTCCCCACCCACCACGGACAGGTGGTGCGGATCAAGTTCGCCACCCAGTTTTCCACCCGCCCTCCGCGGATCGCCCTGGTGGTGAACAAACCGGAGCTGCTCCATTTCAGCTACATCCGCTATCTGAGCAACATCTTTCGGGAACAGTTCGATTTCGAAGGGGTGCCGCTGGACATCGTCGCGCGCAAACGGGGAGAGCGGGAAGAGTCGTGAGGCTTTAGGCGTTAGGCGGTGGGGGTACCGCTCTTTTTTTTGCGTGCTTTGTTCCGTTCGCTGCGCGACGAAAGCGAAAAACGGATCAGATTGTCGGTCGTTCGGACCGATTCGGGGAGATTATCAAGCGATTTGAGCAAGATTTTGGACGTGGCCAAAGCGTCGTTGTAGGCCCTGTGGTGGGCTTGCATCCCTAGATCGAGTGTTTCGTTGAGGTAGGCTAGGCCATAGCGTTCGCTTTCGATGGTGCGCCGGGCCAGATCGATGGTGCAGAGCACCGGATTGCCGATGGCCCCCAAGCCGAAACGCTCGAAAGAAGCGGTGAGGAAACTGTGGTCGAAACGGGCGTTGTGCGCCACGAACACCGCATCGCCCATGAATTCCCGCAACATCCGAAGGGCTTCGGCCCGGGAGGGGGCATCGGCCAGGTCGGACGGTTCGATCCCGGTGAGTTTGGTGATGTGCTCCGGGAGATAGGCGCAGGCGACGAAGGTCTCGAGCCGATCGACGATCCGGCCTTCTTCGAGGAGGACGGCTCCGATCTCGATGACTTGGGAACGGCCCGGTTTGGAACCGTTGGTCTCGATATCGACGACGCAGTAGCGTTGTTCTTGCCACGGGGTAAACATTGTTTGGAGGCGATATCCGGTGAGGGTCTCTTCGATGGGGTATCCCGAGGCTTGCAAAAGCATATAGATCGTTTCGCTGTCCTCGAAAAGGGTGGCGTGTTTGCGGACGATCCGATCGTACGCTTCAAAGGAGATCTCCCCTCCGGCTCGGCGAAACGCGGCGGTGAGTTCCTCAAAGACCTTTTGCATTCTTGATGAACTTTCGCACTTTTTCGGGGTCTTTGACCCCCTTGGTCGCTTCAGTCCCGCTGCTGACGTCGCAGCCGTAGAAGCCGTATCCGGCAAGTTCGGATACATTTTCCGGCGTCAGGCCCCCGGCGATGACGATCCGGGAGTTGTCCCGCCCGGAAAACCACTCCAGAGCCAGCCGTTTGCCGCTGCCGCCGTAGCTTTCGCAATAGGCGTCTACCAAACGGTATCGGTCGGCGAAACGGTCCAGA
Source organism: Campylobacteraceae bacterium (assembly GCA_027081405.1). Lineage (GTDB taxonomy): Bacteria > Campylobacterota > Campylobacteria > Campylobacterales > Sulfurovaceae > Nitratifractor. The sequence goes on from JALWKO010000031.1 coordinate 16,530, forward strand.
TCGTGGGGGGAGCGGGCCCGGATCACCGGAAGGGTGGGGAAGTCGATCGCCTCCAAAAACGTTTCGTCCACGTCGAAATGGATCTGTGCCAGCGTAATCCCGCTCCGGCGGGAAAGCTCCTCGATCCGCTTCGGCGTCTCCTCCACGAAAAGCCCCACTTTTTCCACAAAAGGGGGGAGTCGATCGATGATCCTGCGGGCCTCGTCGGGAGCGATGTAGCGGGGAGATTTCGAATAAAAGACGAACCCCAGAGCGTCGGCTCCCGCATCGATGGCGAGCATCGCGTCGTCGTAATTCGTGATTCCGCAGATTTTTACCCGCAAGGGATGCTCCTTGCAGGTAAAATGAGAAATGAGAAAAGAGAAATGAGAAATTTCGGTGGGCGTTGCATGGCAATGCTTTGGTTGTTGGATGTTGGATTCTGGATTTTGGATTCTGGGGCGTTGCTTCGCAACGCGATCGACAAGAGGAGTGACTTCGGTTCCACAATGCAGGGCTGAAGCCCTGCCCCCAATTCCTGATGCCCAATGCCGTCGCCAAAGGCGACATCACTGCCGACCGCCGACTGCCGACAGCCGACAAAATTCAAGCGACAAAGAGGGGCGAAGCCCCGTTCAAACGACATATGACGCAACCCCCTCATCCCTCATTCCTTATTTCAAAGAGGCGATCGCTTCGCGATACCCTTTGGGGTGTTTGAAGACATAGCTCCCCGCCACCGCCACGTCGACGCCGGCGGCCTTGAGCTGGGCGATGTTGGCGTCGCTGACCCCGCCGTCGACCTCGACGAGGCAGCCGGGATTGCGCTTTTGGATCAACTCCTTGAGCCGTTTGGCCCGTTCGATGACGTCGGGGATGAACTTCTGGCCGCCGAAGCCGGGATTGACGCTCATGAGCAGCACCATGTCGAGATCTTCCAGCAAGAACTCGGTCACTTCGGGAAGCGTATGGGGGTTGAGCACCATCGCCGGGCGGATCCCTAGAGAGCGGATCTTGTGTGCCAGACGGTTGGGGTGGCGTTCGCTTTCGAAATGAAAAGAGATGAATTCGGGTTGGAGCGGAGCGAAGAGATCGACGAAAAAGTCGTTGTTTCCCACCATCAGGTGGACATCTAGCGGTTTCGTCGACGCTTTGGCCACCGCTTCGACCACGACGGGACCGATGGTCATGTTGGGGACGAAATGGCCGTCCATCACGTCCACATGCACCAGATCGGCTCCCGCGTCGCAAACGGCACGGACCTCCTCCGCCAGAAGGCCGAAATCGGCACTGAGAATGCTGGGAGCTACGAGCATCGTATTCCTTTGAAGGGATTTGAGGGATTATACCATCCCGAAATATGCGGCCAAGTCGTATAGCAGGGAAATTCCATAATTTGAATTTATTGAATTAATCAGTTTTATTCTAAATTTATGAACGAATTCGTTTCTTTTTACCGTTTTTTGGAAAATTCATTCAGCAAGAATCCTGAGATATCCGCTATAGTTTTGGAAGATTTATTCCAAGTATATGGAGTTTGTGATGGGATTTGAGTGGAGTTCCAAAAGGGCTCGTAGGGTACTCGCGGCGCTTGCCGTTTCGATGATCTTCGCAGGATGTAACAGCGGAAATGATCATAACGGGAGCGCTCCGATTGTAGGAGGGAATATCGGTCGAATCGTCAATCATGCTCCCAAAGCCCTGGAAGCGCGCATCACTCCGTCCGAAGGGGGAGGATATGGAGTGGAGCTTCGCGGAAGCGATCCCGATGGAGATCCGCTACGCTATCGGATTGTCACCCCTCCGGCACATGGGCACCTGGAAGGGAACGCACCCCATGTCCGATACATCCCCGATGCGGGGTTTAACGGGGACGATACGTTTGTCTATCGGGTAAATGACGGGAGTTTACCCAGCGCTCCCGTTACGGTGACGATCCATGTGGATGCCGCAAACGGAACCCGCGCGAGCGGAACTTCCGACGGAGGAGACGGTACGCCCGGAAGTGTTCCCGGAACATCCCATACGGGTGGAAGTACAGGTGCAGGCGATACGGGTGCCGCTACGGACGGTTCCGATACTCCCCGGAACGGATCCGGTGGAAACGATCATGGCTCCAATGGTAACGGAGACGGAAACAATACCGGGTCGGGACAAACGTATCAGGGAGGCAGAGGGACCGCTACGGACGGTTCCGACACTCCCCGGAACGGGACTTCCGGCGGAAGCGATCATGGCTCCAATGGTAGCGGAGACGGAAACAATACCGGGTCGGGACAAACACATCAAGGAAGCGGTGGCGGAGGGTCTGATCAGCGTGCAGTACGTTCGCTGAAAATCACGGTTGATAAAGATTTCGTATCACTCGATGAGCGTGTGCTCGTCCATGTCCTGGCGATCGACGAGGCAAACCGGAGTCAGGATGTGACCGCCTCGTCGGATGTCGAATGGGATACCTTCGGCGCTTTCGAAAAAGAAGGCGATGCACTGGTGGCCAAGAGCGTCGGATTGCATCAGTTGCATGCCCAATATGCCGGTAAAGAGGCTAATGCCAGTGTCGTCGTTCTTCCGTCGCAAAAGAATGCGAAGTTTGTCCAACTCCCTTTCTCCAAACAACATCGCGTCTATGTACGGGTCAATCCTTTTGGAGCGGGTAGTTTCCATGCCGATCGCGGAAAGATCCGTTATGACTCGGATCGGACGAGTGGAAACGTGCTCCAGGATATCTTTTTGTCGCAAAATCGCCGTTTGGCCATCACGGCAGAGCCCAAGCCCAACAGCGAGCTCAAGGGATGGGTCGGATGTGACGCGATATCCTCAGATGGGAAAACGTGCTACGTCGATTTGAACACTTCCCATGACGTAACCCCGCTGTTTGCCTACAAAGAATTTATTACCGTAGATAATCTGTACAATTTTTCTCACTTGAAGCATCTCAAGATCGTCGATCGAAACGATACGACACTCAAGGCTTCGATCGATGTCATACCGGAAAATGCGGTAGAAGAACACAACGTAACGCGTGTCCATGTCGGTGACTATATCAATGTCTCCCGTCCCGAGGGGGGATTGCTGGGGAAAGTACAATCGATTGATCATTCCAACGGAACGTGGCGGTTCGAGTTGCGCCAAGTCCCTCTCTCCGAAGTGATCAAACGGGGGACGATATTGTTTTCGAGTGATGCGATTTCAAAACAGACTGGGAATGGAAACGGAAAAGGAAGTGTAGGTTCGAAGCTGCAAAAGCAAGTGGAGTTTACCCATACGTTTCCTCTAAGTTTCTCCGGAGAAATAAACATCAAATCCGGACTATCGGAACTTAGTGGGAAAGTGACTGTGAAGTTTCCCGTGACAATAGGTCTCTCTTTTGAT
>JALWKO010000032.1 GCA_027081405.1 Campylobacteraceae bacterium
GTCGATCCCCGGATCGCCCATCTGCTGCGTAACGCCCGCTTCGCGATTTACGACAAAGTCTATCGCCTCCGAAACGGCCGCTACCACAATCGGGCCGAATGGGCCTACGTCGATTTCGGCCGGATCCTCGCAGCGGGTGACTACGACGGTGACGGGAAACTCGAATACCTCGTTTCGGTCTATTTCAACGGCGGGGGCTCGGGGATTTTCCCCCATCTCTATCTCGTCTCCCTCCGCGACGGTCGCCCCCAACCCAGCCTGCCCTACGAACTGCCCGACCGAAGCGACATCCGTGGGGCGGCGATCGGGAAGGGGGTGGTCACCCTCGCCACCGTCGAACCGGGCCCCAATGACCCCTCCTGCTGCCCCTCCGTCCACAGGCTCCACCGCCTCGGCCTGCGCGGCGGGAAACTGGTCGATCTCCCCTGATCCTCCCCAAGCTCTCCGAGTCTGCAAATCTGCTACACTTCCGGCTTCATTTCATCGAAAAGCGAAAACACAGTACCATGAAAATCCCCATGATCCCCATCCGCCTCTACTCCCGGGAGAACCTCAAAAACGATATCCTCTCGGGCCTCGTGGTCGCCGTGGCGCTGGTGCCCGAGGCGATCGCCTTCAGCTTCATCGTCGGCATCAACCCCATCATCGGGCTCTATACCGCGTTCATCCTGGGACTGGTGACCGCCCTCCTGGGGGGCAAGCCCGGGATGATCAGCGGGGCGACGGGATCGGTGGCGGTGGTTCTAGTCGGCCTGGCCGTCGAAGCGGGAGCGATGCTGCAAAAAAGCGGCCTCGGAGGCGACGCCCTGGCCATCGGCGTGCTGCAGTACATCTTCCTCACCGCCATCCTGGCCGGCGTGATCCAGATCCTTTTTGGGGTGCTGCGCTTCGGCAAATTCATCCGTCTGGTCCCCCTGCCGGCGATCTACGGCTTCGTCAACGGCCTGGCTATCGTCATCGCTCTGGCTCAGCTGAAATTCTTCCACGGACAGGGGTAGAGCATGTACGCCATCGTGGCGGTGACGATGCTGATCATGGTCATCCTCCCCCGCTACACCCGGGCCGTACCTGCCGGACTGGTGGCCATCGTGGCCCTGACGCTGCTGGTCTATCTCACCGGAATGCATACTCTGCTCATCGGCGATCTGGCCAATCTGAGCGCATTCAAGGGACAGCTCCCCTCCTTCCATGTCCCTCCGACACTTTTCAGCTGGGAAGCGATCCGGATGGTCGCCCCTTATGCGCTCATCGTCGCCCTGGTCGGGCTCATCGAATCGCTCCTGACCCTGGCGGTCTTGGACGAACTCAGCGGAACCCGGGGCAGCGGCAACAAAGAGTGCGTCGCCCAGGGGGTGGGCAACGTCACCTGCGGTTTCTTCGGCGCCATGCCCGGCTGCGCCATGATCGGCCAGTCGATTATCAACTTCACCTCCGGCGGTCTGGGGCGCCTCTCCTCGGCCACAGCGGCCATCGGGCTGATGGTCCTGGTCGCCTCACTGACCGACCTGCTCAATATCATCCCCGTCGGCGTCCTGGTGGGGATCATGTTCATGGTGAGTATCGGAACCTTTGAATGGAGCAGCTTCGGACATTTGAAGAAAATGCCCCCCGAAGATGCTTTTGTCATGGTAGCGGTGACCATCATCACGATCTTTTTCGACCTGGCCGTCGCCGTCATCATCGGCGTCATCATCTCCGCCCTGGTCTTTGCGTGGAAACACGCCCGGATCTACGCCCGCACCCGGATGCTGGGCCGCCACGCCAAACTCTACGAACTCTCCGGCCCCCTCTTTTTCGGTTCGGTACAGTCCTTCTACGATACCTTCGACGTGGAAAACGATCCCAAAGTGGTCATTATCGACTTCAAAAACGCCCGGGTAATGGACTCCTCCGGCGTCGAAGCGATCGAAAAACTGACCGAAAAATACGCCAAAGCGGGCAAAAAGCTCACCCTCCGCCACCTCAGCGACGATTGCAAAGCGGTGCTGGATCGCGCCCAGGCCAATATCACCCGGGAAGAGGACGACCCCGAATACAAGGTAGCCAGGGATTACTGACGGATCATTTCTTTTCCGAAATCCCCTCGTTTTCGGGATATTTCGCCTGATCCGATTCGAAACGGCGTTTCATCTGCTCATGCATCATTTTCAAATGCCCCCCTTTGGCAAAGGTGGCATAGAGATAATCGGCAATCGCACGAAGCTGTGCCGGAGTCACGTTCCCTTTTTGCGACGGCATGATCCCGAAGCGTTTGACCGTCTCTTTTTCACAGAGCGCTTTCTCCGCCGAAGGGGCCTGGACATAATCGACCACGAACGCGGTGAAATCTTCTTTTTTGGGATGGGCCATTTTCACATGCATTGTGATCCCAACGGCGGGAGGAGCGACAAGTGTCGCGGTGTTTTGGGGAATCTTCGTTACGTGACAACCGGCGCATTTTTCCTCAAACAATGCTTTCCCATCCATCGCTTTTGCCGTGTCCATCCCCGGTGCACCGCTTGCAGCGACCGCCGCACACCCCAATATCGCCAATGTCTGTATGATTCGTCTCACCGTCTCTCTCCTCGTATTTCATTATTTTCTTCCCAACGGATCGTCACTCCGCTCTTTGCGTTTTCTCCGTTCGTAGGCTTCGTTGGAAGGAGTGTCCGCAACGCTGAAATACCCTGCGCCGTAGAGGACACACCCTTTGCAGCCCGGATCGCACGGATGGGAGAGGAGCCGACACCAATCGGCGATCCCCTCATGGGTCGTTTGATGCTGACATCCCCAACCACTGGCCATTTTAGCACTCCTTTTTGATAAAGTCGATAGTGATTCGCTATCCCACGCTTCACATTCCTCCAACCAATCAATAACGTATCTCAAATCCCTCATAGATCAGATCATCTTCCTCCAGAGACTCCATCTCCACCCGTTCGACCTCGCTCAGGGGAGATCCCTCGTAGAGGATTTGTTCGATCGGCCCTACGTCGTCCTCCGTCGCCCGTACGACCACTTCCACCGTCCCGTCGGGGAGATTGCGCACATACCCCTGCACACCGAGACGGCGGAGTTTTTGGGCTACGAATTTCCGATAGTAGACCCCCTGCACCTTTCCGAATACGACAAAACGATAACTTTCCATCGATCCCTCCCGTTTTGTGCTCTCGAACATACCTCGACGCTATTTAGCGTACGAACATTTTGTATACCATGATGCCCAAAATGATCGAATACATCACCACGATGAAACTCTTGTGCCGGCGGCTGTCGACGTGTTCTTTGAGCCAGATCCCCAGATAGACCCCCGCCAACGAACCGCTCCCGACGAACGCGCCGCTGGCCAGATCAATCTGTCCGTGCGTCAACCGTCCCACGAGACCCGCCACCGATGAGAACACGACGAAAAAGAGTCCGGCGCTGACCGCCTTTTTGACCGGGTAGTGCAACAGCCCCGAAAGGAGCGGAATCAGGATGATCGCCCCGCCGACACCGATGCTGATGGCGATGACGCCGATCCCGACGCCGATGAAAAAGAGTAGCCATTTGGGCAGCGTCCGGCTGGCACTCTCGTCCTCGTGGGCCCGGGACGTCATCATCCGGATCAGGGCGAAAAGGACGAACCCGATGAAGGTGATCTGCAACACTCGATCGGGGATATACGGGGTGAGATAGCCGCTCAGATACCCGCCGGCGAACCCTCCAAATCCGACGAAGAGCCCTTCACCCAGCTGCAGCGAACCTTTTCGGATATTGAGGTAGGATCCGTAGACGGAACTGAAGACCATCTGGGTGATCGAAATCCCCACGGCATGCTTGAACCCAAATCCCATCAGCAGCAGGATGGGCACCAGCACCGTCCCGCCTCCGATACCGAAAAAGCCCGAGAGCGCACCGATCCCGACTCCTACCAATGCCAGGAGAATGTCCATACCGATCCTCGATGGAGAAATACGCGATTATACCATGGGATGCCTCCGGCATAGTCTCCCACACAGCCCTACGGGCCTCACGTCGCAAGAGGCGTCGCCTATAGCGACGGGTCATTAGTCATTGGACACTGGTCATTGGGGGCAGGGCCTCAGCCCTGCATGCGGGACTAAAGTCCCGCTTCCCACAATACGCGTTGCGGTGCAACACCCCACAATCCAAAATTCAACATCCAACATCCATCATCAAACCGCGCCGCACGGCGCACCGAAATTCTTCACTCTTCACTCCTCACTCTTCACTCTTCACATAATTCGAGCCGCCCCGCAGCACCCAAAAATTCTCCATCCTCCATTCTCCATTCCCCATTCGCAACTCCTCTCGCTATAATCACCCTATGAAACGACTTGCAAAAATCCCCCTGATCCTCACGCTCTGCGGCGTCGGTGCCTTCGCTTCCTACCACGCTTCGATCCACCCCATCGACAAAAAAACCGAAGCCCGGATGCGCCGCGGCCACTCCTACAAAGACGGCTGCCCGGTGAAACTCCGCGATCTGCGCTATCTGCGGATCACCTACCGCGGATTCGACGGCAGGGATCATACCGGAGAGATGGTCGTGCACAAAGACGTGGCCCGGGAGGTGACGGAGATTTTCGGCGAACTCTACCGTATGCACTACCCCATCCGCCGCATGCGCCTGGTGAGCGACTACGGCGGCAGCGATTTCGCATCCATCGAGGCCGACAACACCTCGGCGTTCAACTGCCGCCCCGTCACCGGGGGCAAAAAGTGGTCCAACCACGCCTACGGCAAAGCGATCGACCTCAATCCCCTGGAAAACCCCTACGTCTCACGCAGCGGCCACATCGGGCACAAAGCGTCGCTGAAATACCGGGTGCGAAAACGCAAAAACCCGTTCCGACCCGAATACCGCACCGTTTTGCTCCCCGGCGATCCGGCGGTGCGGGCTTTCAAAAAGCGCGGCTGGCGCTGGGGCGGCGACTGGCACACGATCAAGGATTATCAGCATTTCGACAAAAACAAAAGATAAAGATAATGAGATGGGTTCGGGTAGTTTGAAATGCGCGCTTGGTGGTGTCGTATGGTTTTGGGGCGTGGATATGGCGTTCACCTTTTGGCATCAGACGCCGGTGGATAGGGTGTCGGTAATTCTCAAGACGATCATGATTCCGCTCCTGTTCTTTCTCATCTATCGGAGCATCTGTCGGCGATTCAGCCATGCTGAGGCCAACTCCGTTTTCACCTTGACGGCTTTATGGTTGGGCGGACCGTTTTATCTCTATTTGCTCGGACTTTTCCTGCCAGAATACCATCCTCTGACGCTTGTGGAATTGGAAAGAATGATCGTCTCTTTTCCACTCTCGACACTGTCGCTCGCCACCTACGATGGAAGTTTGTTCGCATTGACAGCAGTGAGCATCCTGTTGTTTGTGCGCACTGTTATCCCTGAAATACAGCCGAAAGGATCATGATGTGCAAAGACATCTGGGCCTGGATCGTCATCGGAATCATGGCGATGATCGTTTACGGGTATCTGGAATCGCGGTATTCCCGCTGGAGAAAAAACCGGTTGAGGGAGAAGACGATCCCTCGGATACATGAAGGTCTCCATACGGACCGGGCTTACAACGTCCATCTCTCGGACGGACGGAAATTTCTCGGCGTTCACATCATGGGAAGCATCGAAGACGAAGATGCGCAGATCTATTTCGCCGGATGGGAGGGGATCCTGGTCCTCGCGAAAGCCGACGGGAAAAAAATTTACGTGAAAAAAAGCGCCGTGCGGTATCTCGAAGAGGCCTGAGCCGACAATGCGTCGCCGACGCGGCAAGGCTCAAGGACCCGTCAGAGGGACTTGGATATACTTTCACGACCATCCAATACACGAAAGCCGATCCCGATGCCTAAGAACCGCTACGAACTGACGATCGTCGTTCCCGTCTACAACGAAATCGACAACATCCCCCGTCTGGATGAGACGCTCGGCGCCTATCTAGCCAAAGCGTCCCGCCCAAGCTGCGTCCTCTTCGTCGACGACGGCAGCACCGACGGCAGCACCGAGGCGATTCGAGGAATCTGCGCACGGCGTAAGGATTTCGGCTATCTCTCCTTCGCGCAGAACCGGGGTCTGAGCACGGCGATCAAGGCGGGGATCGACCACTGCCAAACGCCGCTGATCGGCTATATCGACGCCGATTTGCAGACCCATCCGGAAGACTTCGACAAACTCTTGGATCATATTGACAAATATGACGGTGTGATCGGCTACCGCTCCGAGCGCAAGGACACGCTCAGCAAAAAGATCCAATCCAAAATCGCCAACGCCATCCGCCGCTCCCTCATCGACGACGGAGTGATCGACACCGGTTGCCCGCTGAAAGTTTTCCGTACCGAGGTCTGCAAAAAGCTCCCCTTTTTCGACGGAATGCACCGCTTCTGGCCGGCCCTGGTACAGCTCGAAGGGGGGACGATCAAACAGATCCCCGTGCGCCATTTCGAACGGATCGCGGGAGAATCCAAATTCAACCTCTTCAACCGTTCCATCCGCCCCCTACAGGATCTTTTTGCCTACCGCTGGATGCGCTCGCGCCATATCCGCTACGAAATCGCCGACGAAAAAGGGTGCTGAGGATGCACACCCCCGCCTGGGTTTTTGCCGTCGGTTTCCTGGCGCAGGGGCTTTTTTCGGCCCGACTGCTCGTCCAGTGGATCGCCTCGGAGCGGATGAAGCGGGTCATGACGCCGGAGCTTTTCTGGCAGCTGAGCCTCCTGGCGTCGTTTCTGATGTTCACCTACGGCTGGCTCCGGGACGATTTCGCCATCATGCTGGGGCAGAGCATCGGATATTTCATCTACATCCGCAACATGCAGCTGCAGCACAGTTGGGAGCGCCTCCCCCGCACCGTACGGGCGTTCATCCTCCTCTTCCCCGCGGCGGTCCTGTATCTGGGCTTTCACAACGGAAGGCTCGATCTGCATCGACTCTTTTTCAACGAAGCGATCCCCCCGTGGCTGCTGATCTGGGGGAGCGTGGCGCAGGTGCTGTTTACCCTCCGTTTCGTCTATCAGTGGCTCCTCTCGGAACGGATCAAACATTCCCACCTCCCCCTGGGTTTCTGGATCCTGAGTCTGGCAGGGGCGACGATGATCCTCGTCTATGCGGTGCTTCGGCGCGATCCGGTCCTGTTTTTCGGACACGGGATGGGGTTCGTCGTCTATGCACGCAATATCGTATTGCATCACCGGCAACGGCGGGAGCGCGTCCATGGGGATTGATCGGCGTTTCTGGCTTTTCTGGATAGCGGCGACGGGATTGTTGTTGCTGTTTGCGGGGAGTTACGGCGTCGTCGAGACAAGCGACGCCCGCTACGCCGAGATCGCCCGGGAGATGTACCGAAGCGGCGACTGGATCCACCCGCAACTGCTGCAGATCCACCATTACCACAAACCCCCGATGGCCTACTGGCTCGCCGCTGCGGGGTACGCCCTGTTCGGGGTCAACCCCTTCGGCGCCCGCTTTTTTCTGGAGATTTCGGTATCTGTGCAATTGCTGCTGGCCTATCTGAGTGCCCTGCGCCTGGGGCTGGGGCGCGGCGGCGCGCTGCTGGCGTCAATCGTCTATTTCTCCTTCCCCCTGGTGCTCGCCTCCTCCCGGGATCTGACCACCGACTCGTTCCTGTGCACCTTCGCCCTGAGCGCGATCTATGCCTGGATCCGATACCGGCAGGAGGGAAAAGCCCGCTGGTACTTCGCCTACACCCTGGCGCTGGCGCTGGGCTTCCTCACCAAGGGGCCGGTGGTCTTCGTGGCACCGGTGCTATTCGCCCTTTTCTGGCGCCCCGCACACAGCGCCCCCGCCGCATCCCCTGCGCTGCGGGCGCTGGCGTGGGTGCTTTTCGTCGCCGTCGGGGGGTGGTGGTACCTCGATCTCATCGCCGAAAACGGGGCGTTTTGGGATTATTTCGTCAAGCGTCAAACCGTCGAACGCTTCGCCAAAAACGTCTTCCATCGCCACGAGCCGTTTTGGTACTACTGGGTATTGACCCCCCTGGTAGGTCTGCCCTGGCTGGCGCTCTTGCCGTGGATGGCCCGGAGAATCGGCCTGCAGCGGGGCACCGAAACCCTCGAACGAACCCTGGCCCTGGCCACATTCACCGGGATCTTCTTTTTCTCCCTCTCCAGTTCGAAACGGATTTTCTACATCCTTCCGCTTTTCCCCCTCTTCGCCTTCTGGATCGCGTCGCTGCTCGGTCGGGCCGACGGAGAGAGTCTGCGACGCATCGAACGGGCGGTACGACTCTACGCCTGGGGGTGGATCGTCCTCTGGCTGATCCTTCCTTTCGTTCCGATCCACGGGGTCCGTCTCCCGGCAGCGTCGGCGATCCTCGCCGGCATCGGTGCGCTGGTCCTTTTGGGCCTGGGGCGGATGATCGGTTCGTTGCGACTGCGTGCCGCTTTGGAGGCGGCGCTGGCCTCCGCTGTGCTGCTGGAAGGAGCCTCCCTGGCGATGGCCAAAGCCCCGCAGCTCTTTCCCATCGCCGATCCGGTCGCTGCGTGGCTCCATTCCCACGATCTGGATACCCGCACCGTCGTTGTCTACGACCGGAGGCTCCCCTCCCTCTCCTTCGCCCTGAAGCGGCCCATCGTCTCCCTCTACGACGGAGACCGCTCTTTGCGCCGGGAAACCGGTTTCGAACCTGATGAGGGCTGGCGGCAAAATCTCTACGATCTCACCCGGGCGTCCGAACAGCAACGGCTGCGTGCGCGACTGAAGCACGAACCGAGCGTACTGATCCTCTATCGCAAACGCGTTCACGAACGAAACCGCTGGCTTGAAACCCTCTACCCCCACCGTCAACGGCTGGGGAAATGGACGATCTATTACTGAATCCCTGCACCGGAGCACTATCGAGCCGCGTCGGCCAGGGTAACGGCGAAAAGGACCTCCACTCCATACCGCCGCAGCAGCGTATGGGCTTCGGCCAGGGTCGATCCGGTCGTCACCACGTCGTCGACGAGGATCGCCCTCCCCCCTTTTTCTCCCCGATACCGAAAATCACGCGGGTGTTCCAGTCGATACTGCAGGCTCTTTCCCGCATAATGGACCCGGTTCCGTGCGATCAGAGCCCCGGGACGATACTCCAGCCCCGCTCTGCGCGCGCCGTACCGGGCCAGCACGGCGGTATGGGAGTATCCCCCTTCCACCCGCTCGTCGATCCCGATCACCCGCGCCGTTTCGTCTCCGACACGATATTCATGTAGAAACGGAGCGACGATCTGAGCGGCGAAAAAACGGTAGATCCGGTATCCCGCGGCATGGTGCTTAGTCAGGATCCACCGCTCGATCTCCCGATAGGGGAAAAAACTCACCGCCTCCAGACTCCCCACCTTCCTGTGGGAAATCTCCGGGACGAAAAGGGCGCGGGTACACTCCACACAAAAAACCCGAAAACTCCAACGCCCACAGGAGAGGCAGCGCACGGGATGCTCCTTTTAGTTTGGTTTAAGTCACTTCGGTTATATTCGGCTACACATTTCCGATCCCACGCCGGATCGCCACCGGAGCGTAACGATGATGCCATTCAGCGACGAAGACCTCTGCATCGCGGTCAAAAACTATCTCCCTTCCATCGAAGCCTACGTCAAATCCCACGAAGGGACCATGGGCTTTCTGGGGATCAAAGACGGCACGGCCTACGTGGAACTGGGCGGCACCTGTAACGGCTGCTCGATGAGTACCATGACCACCAAAATGGTGATCCAAAAAAAGCTCCGGGAACTGATCCACCCCGAGCTCAATGTCGAAAGCGTCTTTCCCGGACAGCACGATCAACTCCCTCCCGATCTGGTGACCTGCTGATCGTCGAACCGATAGCGGATCGAATCGAAATCGACAATCTTCCCGTCACGCACTGCGACCCCTTCTTCGCGCAAGAGAGCGATTTTTCGCTCCACTCCCCCCTCGCCGCTGTAGCGACCCACCGATCCGTCGCTGCGGACCACCCGGTGACACGGCACTTCGGGCGCGTACGGATTCTTCCCCACCGCCGTCCCCACGGCCCGCACCGCCCGGGTCCCCAGATACCGGGCGATGTCCCCGTAGGTGGTGACCGATCCCCGGGGGATCCGCTCCATCGCCTTCCATACCGCACGCTCGAACGCGCTTCCCGCCGTCTTTTTCATCGGGTCACGAACTCCCAGCTCCGGACGACCGACCCCCGGGAAGTGGAAGCGCGGAAACGGACCCGATAGCGGGTATGACGCATCAGGGGACGCGTGGGGACGAGTGCGAAGCTTCCAGGGGGCATCCGACGGTTTCCGGGTCCCAGCACACGGGCCGCGATCCGTTTCCCGTCGGGGGCGAAGAGCGCGAATTCCCGTAGTTTGATATTTGTAAATATGTATGGGTTGAGGGAGACGGTGACCGGATACCCGCTCCGGTATGCCCACGGTAGGGGATCGGGCGTCTCCCGCACCCTACGCGTGGGCACCCCCCTCATCCCCCCGTAGGGATAGACCACCACCGATGCACTCCGAGAAGCGATCGCGGCCAAACGGCGGGTGAATACCGCGGGGTCGATCCCTTTGGAAGGGTCGGGGCAGACGCCGTAGAGGAGTCTGCCGTTTTTCGGCGACGGACGCGTACATGGTACTGCGGGGGCCGTGGAAGCCATATCGTAGACGAAAATTCTCCCTTTTCGATTGCCGTAGGCGGAGGTGCCGATCCGATCGATCCGATAGTCGAGAAAGGCCAGCCGGTGATAGACCGTCCCCATCAGCGTACGGATCGACTCGGGATAACTCCGCTCCCCGTAGGAGATATTCTCCACCCCCGCCCGGCCGGGGAATCGGGCGCGGGCGAAGCGATCAAAGGGGGTTCGTCCGAAAAAAAAGGCCCCACGGCGCCGCTCGATGTGTCCCCGGCTCCCGGTGCGCCCCAGATACCTGGCGTGCGCATAGGCGGCCCGGGAGAGTCGGGGATCGAGGCGCAGCGGTACCATCCCCGCCTGCGTGCGTATCCGATTGACCAGCCGCGCACCGTCGGTATCGTAGGCAAAGAGCGTCAGGATCACAAAAGATAATATTAAAAAATATCTCATTGCGCCCGCTTTCGTATTTCGCTAACGATTCTGATAATGATACGGTAAAATGGTGCCCAAAAAAAGGATAGCCATGCGTTCGTTGTATCTGGCGGCTCTCACCGGTACGATCCTCTGGCTGGGGGGGTGTGCCTCCACGGGCACACCGTGTGCTCCGGGCGATACGGCCCGGGGATACATTTGTGCCGGGGGGATCAATTTCGGGAAAAATCCCGATCCACTCTACCGCCAGGGGGTACGCGACGGATGTGCGACCGGCCTGGGCTATTTCCGCAAAAACTATCGCCTCTCATCCAATTCCAAAAGTTATCTACAAGGATGGATCAAAGGCCGTGCCACCTGTCGGCCCAAACCGCAGCAGGATACGACGCAGGCACAAGCAACCCGACACCCCGTTCACAATCTCCGGGAAGATGCCACACCTTCGTACAGCAAGCCGTATGATCAAAATACCCCAAACCGATCCCAATCCTATACGGACGATCCGGAAACCTATGAATATTGGTAAATATCAATCTACATAGGAAATCGGATCGTTCACTCCCGCCTCTTCGAACCCTTTCAATCGGAGCCTACAACTGTCACAGACACCGCAGGCACGATCCTCGGCACGGTAGCAACTCCAGGTATGCCCCAGATCGACGCCGATTTCGAGCGCGGTGGAGACGATCTGCGATTTTTTCAGATGCACAAGCGGCATCCGGATGGAGATCTTGGTCTCCTCTTTCGTCCCCAGATCAATCGCTCGTTCCATCGCGTGGATGAACCCCTCTCGGCAGTCGGGATAGCCGCTACTGTCCTCTTCGACCACGCCGATGAAAATTGCTTCGGCCCCCTCTTTTTCGGCGATCGCCGCGGCGATGGAGAGGAAGATTCCGTTGCGAAACGGCACATAGGTGACCGGTACACCCGGCTCGATCCCCCTGGTGGGGACCTCGATGGAGCGATCGGTCAGCGCCGAAGCGCCGATCTGCGTAAAAAACGGCAACGCGATCTCGTACCGCTCCACCGCCTCCAGATCGTCACACAGAAGCCGGAAACACTCCCGCTCTTTCGTTTCGGTCCGCTGCCCGTAATCGAAATGGACCGCCACGATCGCGTACCCTTCCCTTTTTGCCATCGCCGCAGCGACGGCGCTGTCCATGCCGCCGGAAATGATGCATACCGCTTTTTTCATCCGCACCCTCCAATCACCGTCAAGTTCCCGTGGCCCCTCCGCAATCCGATGGATACCACACGGGTTGGACCGTTTTATCCCCTGTTCTTCCAAAATCGGGAGGGGACCCGATACGGTGAGAATATCTCGAAGTTTACCCCATTTTTGGGTAAACTTCGACACAATGATCGAACGATACGATGAAACCGAACACTCCCTCGATACCACCGGTCTCGAGCCCATCGCCGAAGCGTTGCTGAGCCCTGCGGAGACGGTGGAGCTGATCCTCTGCGACGACGCGCATATCCGGGAACTCAACCGGATCCACCGGGGGATCGACCGCCCCACCGACGTGCTGAGCTTTCCGCTGCACTCCGAAGTGCCGGGGCTACCTCTAGGATCGGTGGTGATCTCCTGTGACCGGGTCGACGCCATGGCCCGGGAATTGGGCCACTCCCCCGAGGAAGAGCTCGCACTCCTGTTCATCCATGGGCTCCTGCACCTGCGCGGATACGATCACGAAAACGACCACGGGGAGATGCGGGCGAAAGAAGAAGATCTCATCCGACGCTTCAATCTACCCGAAAGCCTCATCGTCCGAACGGAGAAGTAGCATGGATTATCTGATTTTCGTCGTTTCTCTGGGGGCTCTCATCTGGGGAGCCGATCTGCTCATCGCCCAGAGCGAACGGATCGCGCTGCATTTCAACATTTCCGAATACGTCATCGGAGCTACGTTGATCGCGGTGGGGACCAGCCTCCCGGAAATGGCCGCTTCGGTGGCCGCGAGCTACAACCACAAACCGGCCCTGGCGATCTCCAACGTCATCGGGAGCAACATCCTCAACATCACCCTCGTACTGGGAGCGGTATTCCTCATCGCACGGAAGGTCGATCCCCACCGGGATTTTTTCGCCAAAGACAGCTCTTGGGCCCTCTTTCCGGTCCTGATCTTCGCGGTCATGGCGGCCAACGACCGCTTCACCCGTTTCGACGGCGCGTTGCTAATCGCATTGATGGGGGCCTATATCCTCTTCCTGCGCAAAAACGGCACAGAGGTACTCGAACTCGAAGACGACGAACTCGAAACCGCCGAGAAGGTCCCCTTCTCCTGGCCGAGGATCGCCCTGCTTTTGCTTCTGGGCTTCGTGATGGTGATCGTCGGCGCCGAATTCACCGTGGAGAGCGCTTCGAGCATCGCCCGCTCTCTGGGAGTGAGCGAATGGATCATCGGGATCGTCCTGGTCTCCATGGGAACCTCAATGCCCGAGCTGATCGTCTCCGTCGTCGCCGCCCGCCGGGGCAAAGCCGATATGGCGATCGGCAACATCATCGGCTCCAACATGGCCAACATCACGATGGTCCTAGGCAGCGCCGCGCTGGTACGGGATCTGGTCCTCCCCATGCGTCCATACTATTTCGACATCGGCGTGATGATCGTCGCGACGGTGATGCTCGTTTTCATCACCGCGAACCGTCTTTATTCCCGCTCGGCGGGGATCGGTCTGCTGATCCTCCTGGCCCTCTTTCTCCGGCATATCGCTCAGGCTTTCGGAGGATCATAAACCCTCTTGAGCCATCCCGCATCCAAGTCGGTGCAAACGGTCCTTTAGCTCATCGATCGAACCGACGGCATCGTCGTGATCGCTGTACCCCCAGTCCACGGCGACGAAATCGATCCCCGCAGCCGCGGCCGCCAGACGGTCCCGCTCCCCGTCGCCGACGAATACCGCCTCCTCTTTCGCCACCCCGAGCCTCTCGAGGATGCATACGAGCATATCGGGGGACGGTTTGCCCGCCCCCACGTCGTCATAGGCGCAGATCGCGTCAAACAGATCGGCGATCCCCAGATGGCGGAGCGATTCGAGGGTGGAGCGGCGATAGGCGTTGGTCGCCACCGCCAGGAGGCACCCGTGGCGGCGAAGGGTGTGTAACAACCCTTCGATCCCCCCGTAGAGGCGGATCATCCGGGCATGGTTCTCGGAGTAGTAGCTCGAAAACCACCGTTCGTGTTCGGGGCGGAAACGGGGCTCGTGATAAAAAAAGCGGGCCGCGTCCAGATGGGGATCGTTGATGTGGCGGACGATCCGGTCCTCCTCCATCGGAGGCAGGCCCAGCCGTTCGCGGACGTGGTTGATCGCTCCGGCGATCACCCCGGAGGAATCCTGCAGCGTCCCGTCCATGTCGAAGATCGCCAGCCGTTTCATCGCGGATCAACGGCGGCGGCGGTCGATGGTACGCAGATAGATCGAGAGTCCGATCATCAGCGCCGTGATCCCCAGCAGCAAGCCCACGGCGTAGATCAGTTTCTCCGGACCGGTGATGGCGAATTTGAAGACCAGCATCAGCGCCTCGATCGCCAGGGCGATGACGATCGACCCGAGGAAGCGGACCATCGTCTTGTGGATATCCTCTTCGGCGTGGCGCTTGTTCGCGCCCAGCACCTCCTCCTCGAAAATCGCCTTGACCAGGTCGAAGATCGCCAGCGAAAGAGTCAGCAGAATCGTCGATTCGAACATATCCTTGACGCTGATCTGCCGGAATTCGAAACCGTAGTTAATGAAACTGTCAATCCCTTTGAGGAAGATCAAAAACGCCACCGAAAAAAGTGCCACCGAAAATATCCCGTAGACCCACCGGACCCCTTTGCCCACGATCGAATCGATCGAGCTGGGGTGGACCATCGTCAGGATGTTTTCGAGGGTGATGTCGACGCAGACGATGTAGAGGAGCTCGTTTTTTTCGTTGAAGATCGGATAGGCGGCGGTGACGACGAGTTTGTTGCCCCCCAGCGACGGATAGGGATCGGTGAGCACACAGCGCTTCTCTTTGAGCGCCCGGTAGTAGTAGGCGCGATTGCTCCGGTTCTCCCCCGCCCCTTTGCGGGCGAAGGCCGGGTCGATGCTCACAGTGTTGGTCACCTGCCGCCCCTGGGGATCCAGGACATACAGCGAATCGACCTTCCCGATCTCGTCGCTGAGTTTTTTCATCCCCGCCACAATGTCGTCCAGGGTGATGCCGGGGATCCGGTTGGGGAGGTTCCGCTCCATGATGTAGCACAGATAGGCCCGTGCTTTGGTCCGTATCTCCGAAAATTCCTGAATCTCTTTGATCTTCATCTATCCCTCCAGCGTACCGATCGTCTGGGCGTACCGGACCGACGCTCCGGTCTCCACCCGATAGCGTACCGTACGGGGAGGAGAGAGCATCACGATCGTTGAACCCATCTCGAACCACCCGAGCAGCTCCCCCTTGGCGAGGGCGATCGGCCGTTCATAATGATACCGTGGCGGGGAGCCGCTCCGGGCGTTGGTACGGATCCGGTCGTCGAAGACGAGAACCATTTTTCCGACATTCAAAGCTCCGACGAGGACGATGATGTGGATCCGGCCCCACCGGTCCGAACAGCGCAGCACCACCCGTTCGTTTTCGATGAAAAGATCCCTTTTATGCCGCAGCAGCGGGAGATTGACCGGATAGAGTTTGCCGGGGATATGGAGCGCGTCGTGTACCTCCAGATCGAAGGGGGCGTGATAGCGGTGGTAATCCCGAGGAGAGAGGTAGAGGTTGAGATACTCTCCCCCTTCGAGCCCTTCGTCGGCGAGCTCTCCGAGCAATTCCGCGACGGAATACTCCATCCCCTTGATCTGGTAGGCTCTGCCGCGGGTAATCGTCCCCCGGTCGGTCACCCGCGCGTCGCAGGGGGAGATCACGGCGTGGGGATCGGGATCGATCGGCCGGGGAGTCCGCAGCGCCCGGGTAAACAGGGCGTTGAGGCTCGGATAGCTCTCGGGGGGATCGAACTCCCCCATGTCGAGCCCCATCAGCCCCACATAGGCGCGGTTGATCCACCGCTGGATCGACGGGGGGAAACGATGGGAAGCGAATTTCCCGAACGCCCGGGAGACGAGTGCGCTCAGTGACCGGCTCATCGCCCCTCCGCCCGGTAGTGCTCCACCGCCTCTTTCATCAAGGCGATGTGGTAGTTCTCCTGATTGTTGATGAAATCGAAAAACTTCGCCAGCTCTTCACTTTCGGCCGCCACCGCCTGGGAGAGCTCCCGGCACTGCTCCTTGGCGGCGATCTCCTCGTCGATCCCGTCGAGCAGGAAGCGTTCCAGACTTTCGACCTTGTAGAGGCTTTCGTGGACGACGCGGGGGACGCCGAGGATCCCCATTTCGGCCATCATCTCCCCGAAACTGCGCAGATGGAAGAAACTCTCGTCGATCAGTATCCCGAAAATCCGATCGAGGAAAGTATCGTCGTTGTGGGCCCGCAGGTAGTTGTAGATGAGAATCAGCTCGTACTCTTTGTAGCTCTCCTCAAACAGAAAGAGCGTTAGCGCGTCGGTGGCTTCTTTGCCCAGATCGAGATCTTTGTAACGCCGCTCCATCGAAAAGGCGCGTACCGTTTCGTCGGGAAGCCGCCCCGCGGCGAAGCGGAGATACTCCAGGTCGTGGGCGATCCGCTCTTTGAGCGCCGCATCTTCGCTGGCGCCCAGCAGCAACTCGATCTCCCCATAGCGCCGATTCAGATCGGCGATCATCACCGATAGACGCTCCACCTTGATCGGGATCGTCTCCCGATCGTAGTCGTATTCGATCCCCCGGACCACCATCTCGTGCTCGATCCAGGTGAAATGGCGCCAGAGGATCATCGCCGCTTCGTTGAGCCACCGTTTGCTCTCGGTGTTTCGGGCCATGAAGGCCGCCATCTGGGTGGCCAGCCACGCTTCGTGGGTCTTTTGCAAGAGCCGTTTCATCCGTTCTCCTTCGCCGTCTCCTCTTTGGTAACGCAGGTATTTTCGATCTTGTAGACGAGAGCGGGGATTTCGGGGTTCTCCCGCCGGGCGTGCCAGGTGTCCATCGCTGCCTGGAGCGCCAGGGCGACCATCTCCGAGCAGGCCGCCTCCTCGGGGGGGACGTTTTCGAGCATCCCCAGGGCCACCGAGATCATCTCCTCTGCCTGGGGAAAGGCCAGTTCCCTGGCCTCCTCGGTGATGATCGATCCGGCTACCACCGTGGTCATGCACCCAATCGCCTGGAAGCGGATCGACGCGATCCGAGGGGCCTCCCCCGCATCGTCTACTTTCAGATACACGATCACCTTTTCGCCGTTTTGGGGATTCTCGCCGATCCCGATCGCGTCGGGATCCTCCATGCTTCCGTAGTTTTTGGGGTCGATCATGTGATCGAGGATCTCCCGGTCCACCTGCTGTATCACGGTCGTCCTTTGTGTGGTGAAATGGGATATTATACACACAAACCCCTGCCGGAACCTTCCCAGGAATCTTCAAAGTTTGTTTAAGTTTCGTGCTGTATAATTCCGCTCACATCTTCACACGCATCCACTTCGATGCGGACGTGGCGGAATTGGTAGACGCGCTAGATTCAGGTTCTAGTGGGAGCAATCCCGTGGAGGTTCAAGTCCTCTCGTCCGCACCATCCATCAAGCTCTTTCATAAAACAAAAAATCTCTTCTTCTTCTTTGAAGCCCATGTCAGGATCTGTAGGATATTGGACATCCTGCCCTCTCGATTCCGAACCAAGGCCGAAATGGCAATACTTTTGCAAAGTGTTCACAAATCCTTTTTTTGACAATCGGCTCAAATTATGATCTGATTTGACTACCTAATCGGATCATACTGGCAAATGCCGGCTTTTGGACAAGCATGCACTCAATCAAGCCGACAGATCCAAGGGACTGATTACTTTGCCCTTGTTCAACTCCGCCACGACATGGGTATAGATCATTGTCGTCTCGACCGATTTGTGTCCCAGCAGCTCCTGGATACTCCGCAGGTCCACTCCGTTTTGCAAGAGGTGTGTCGCGTAGGAGTGCCGGAAGATATGGGAGCTGATCTTCTTTTGGATGCCGGCTTTTTTCGCCGCGTTGTGGATATTGCGCCCCAGGGTCGCTTCCAGAACGTGATGGCGGCGGATCACGCCGCTTCTGGGATCTCGAGAGACTTTACGCATGGGAAAGAGGTACTGCCATTTGGTTTCATAGGCTGCGTTGGGATATTTCCTGGCTAGACGATGGGGTAATTCGACGCTTCCGTAGCCCTGTTTGAGATCCTCCCGATGGATCGCTTTGACCTTTTCGACCTGTATCTTCAACTCCTCTTTAATGGATTGAGGAAGTGGTAGCGTCCGGTCCTTCGGGCTTTTGCTCTCCCAGATATAGACGGTATCGAATCCGAAATCGATATCTTTGATCCGGAGATTGAGCACTTCGCTCATCCGGAGGCCACACCCGTACATCACTTTGACGATCAGTTGATAGATTCCGTCCAGATTGTCGATCACCCGACGGACCTCTTCCCGCGTCAACACTATGGGAATATGTTTGCGTTCCTTGGCCCGTAGCGCCTGAATGTTCCACTCGCTCACATCTATACCCAGCACTACCCTATAGAGAAAGAGCAACGCGCTGAACGCCTGGTTTTGTGTGGTGGGGGAGACGCCCTGTTCGGCCGCCAGCCAGCTGAGAAAGGATTCGATCTCTTCTTTGCCCATCGTAAGGGGATGACGTTTGTTGTGGAATACAATAAAGCGTTTGATCCATCCGATATAAGATCGTTCCGTTTTGAGACTGTAGTGTTTGAGGCGGATTTTGTCCCTCACTTGATCCAAAAGCTTCTTTTTTTCTCGGTTGCATGGTAACCTCCAATAGCAGAACATTTTGTCATGCTATTGGAATATGAGCCGTTATCCAGACATTTGTGTTCAGATAACGATTGTAGAGCCAATAGCACGACATTGTGGATAAGGGAATTCTGAAGGAAAATACAGTAGAATGGGGCCAAATATGTCAGAATATCATATATCGAAAAATAGCAGCATATATCAAACTTTCTACTATTTTGGGAGTTCAGGGGTATTTGGTATAAAATGTTCATACAATAAATAGTTATACATAGATATAGATGAAGAAACCGAATAAAGAAATGATTAAACTATGAAATGTTATATTTGTGATACTGAATTAACTCCTGAAAATAAAACTGATGAACATATAATTATAAATGCAGCAGGGGGTCGATTAAAATCAAAAGAATTGATT
>JALWKO010000033.1 GCA_027081405.1 Campylobacteraceae bacterium
TCGCTCATTTGCACCGCGTTTTCGCTCAGAAGATAGAGATAGAGCTGAAAAGCCTTTTGCACGTCGCCGCCCACTTCGGGGTGTTTTAGCAAACAAACGAAGAGATCTTCGCACCCCGTGCGATCGAGCGCCCTTTTGAGCGCTTCCAGATCGACAAGCTGCAGAGGTTCGGGGGCCGGCTCTTTGATCTTGCTTTGGGCCCGTTTGGGTTTGGGTTTGGCCAGGTTGAGATCTTTGAGGAAGCGTTTGAGGCGGCGGTCGTCGGGATCGACAAGGGGCGTGACGGTGTTGCGGCGGGTGCGGGGCAAGGTGTGGGCCGATTCGCCGCTATGGAGCATCAACCACTCACTCAAATAGGCGTCGTTTTCACGCAAAATATCCTGCGCCACCTTGGCGAAGCGTTTGTTCTGGCGACGCTTGGTCTTGGTCTGGGTGATGAAACGGCCCAGCCGCTCGGTGAGGTGGTCGATGTTTTGCATGAAGCGAAGGAAATTTTCATCCAGGGGGATCAGTTTGGTTTTGAACGCGATATCAAGGGCTTTGAGCTCGTTGAAAGTCTCGATAATGGCGCGGTTGGCGTCGATGAGTTCGGTGATTTGATCGAGGATGGCGTTGGCTTCGTCGATGATGATCTCGATATCCAGGCTCACCTCCTGCTCGAAGCGGCGCACCACCTGATGCATCTGCCGATCCCGATAATAGAATTTGAGGTAGATGTCGTCGATCGCCTGCAAGATCCACTGCTTGAGTTGGGGCGATCGGTTCTCTCGGTAGCGGCGCATATGGCGGCGGAGGTTCTTGTGCTCCTTTTCGTAATCCTCAAAGACCGTGCCGTAATCGACCCGGTCCAAAACGGCGTTGACGAAAGTAACGTAGCTTTGATTGAGCACGTAGCGGTCGCCGATCTCAATGAGCAGCGTCGCATCCACCAACTCTTTGGGGGCGTCGGAGAGCTCCTTTTGGCTGTAGGCCTCCGTCAGGGTCTTTTTGTGGCGGGAAAGCAAATCAATGAGCTGCGGATGGTCCATGCCATATCTCCTGTTCGAGTACCTTGGCGCACGCTTCGAGCTTCTCGACGATCGGCGCCGTCTCGGGCGTATAACTTTCCCGCAGAGCATAACGCTGCTTCAAAAAGAGCGCTTCGTTGCCGTAGCATTCCAAGAGTCTATCGAAATGTTCGGGGACGAAGAGGCTTTTGGATTTGCAGACAAAATCGTCGTAGAAGTTGAGCGAAACGATATCCCAATCGATGAAAAAGAGCACCTCTCTACACGATAAAAACTCCCGGGTCAACGCGTTGGGCTGCCCGCCCAGATAGACAAAGGCTTGGGACTGGAAGTGCCGATCCAGCGTTTCGAAATCGAGAAAGCTCTCGGCGTTTTCGACAGCGACGACACGGCGAACATCATCCAGCCGCCCCAGCTCTTTGTCTCGATGAAGCATGGGCGACTCCCCCGCCCGGCGCAACAGCAGGGTCTTGGCGAAGGGGGCGACGGCGCTGCTTTTGCTATCACCCGTGGCGGCGATGTTTTCGGCGCGACTTTCGGCTCCCAGCGCCTCCTCGATCGCCGTGAAGCTATCGATCGACATCCCCAGCGTCTCGCTCAGGAAACGGAAAAAGGCCTTTTCATTCAACAACCGTACTCGCTCTCCGCGACCACCGCGCACAAAATATTCGTTCGTATCGGCTTGGTATTCCCGTACCAGAGCCATCAAGCCCTTGACCTCGCCGAAGGGAGGAGTGTCGCGGAGTTTGAGGGCTTGACGCAGGAGAGATTTACGCTGTAGTTTCTCTTTTGCCATAGATTGAGTCTACCATTCACATCTAATTATGTTGCAATTGTTCTTCCAGCCGTGTAAGAAAATTCACGGTTTGCGGGTGGTGTGAAAAATCCTCTTTTGCACATTCGATAGCGACGGCAAAATCATGAGGATTCTCTATCCCTAAATTCCAAACAGATACAGCCAAAAGTTTCAAGTGCTTGGTTATCACTTCCCAAACGATCTCTTCATCTATTCCGAAATATGCGTGAGCGATCAGGTTGCGAAAATCTACGATCCTTCGATACTTGTCTTCGGCTAGTCCGAATCGGATCAGATGGCGTACCGCTTCCCCGACAATTTCCAATTCCCGCAAAGCGGCATCCCACTCCAATTCGCTGTGCAAAAACTCTTGAGCTGTTCGAAAAGAATGCGTATAACGATGAATCTTGTCCGATGCGATCAGGATATCGACAATATACAGCTCAGGTGAGCGGGCTTCAGACATAGAGAATGTCCGATTCGATTTTTTTCCGGATATAAGAACGAAGCGTACGGGAAAACCCCAAATCGACGGGGGCGGAAAGTTTCGACTCGAGATACTCTTTGAGATCGAAGAACTTCTCCAATGAAGAGGGCATCTCTACAACGAGGTCGATGTCACTTTCTGGAGTTTCCTCTCCTCGCAGGTAGGAACCGAACAAGCCGATCCTTTTCACTCCGAACTTTTGTTCCAAGAAAGGCTTTTGTTCGATAAGGAAATCGACGATCTCTTTGCGTTTCATCTAAGTCCCCGATTTTATACTCATCCGGTTTTAGATGATTATATCACATTCTCCAATCTCAAAATTTTTTGAACTTTTCTGACAAGGTCTTATAGCGTACTGAATCAAAGCTCGTATTTTTTCAGCTCTTCCAGATTGTCGTTTTTCGTATAGAGAACCACGCGGCTGGTCCCCTCCTCTTCGGCGCGCATCCGGTCGTAAAGATCCTGCATCTCGATCCGCTTCTCCCTGGGGACCGGTTCGCGCAGGGACTTGTACTCGACGACCTTGCCGTCCTTGATCACCTGGGAGATGCGGGCGTAGACCCAGTAGTAGCCCTTGTCCTTACGGAGGTTTTTGACGTACCCTTCCCAGGGCCTGCCGGTGCGGATCGTCTCCCACAGATCGCGAAAGACCGAGCAGGGCATGTCCGGATGACGGATGATGCTGTGGGGTTTGCCGATGAGCTCATGGGGTTCGTAGCCCGAAATATGGGCGAAGGTTTCGTTGACGTAGGTGATGATACCGTTGAGATCGGTCCGGGAGATGATCCGTTCGTTCTCGGGGACTTCGGTCTCGATGAACATGTCGAAGTGGGTTTCCATGGTCTCCTCCTTGGGGGGACTGTATCGCGATTCTACCCCGTTTCCGCACCTCAGGCATTGAGCCCGGTCAAGGGGTACGATCCTCTTCCTTGCTGATCCGGTCGACGAGCCGGATACTCTCCAGGGCGTTTTCGAGGATCTGCTTGGTGGAGCTGAGCGGTTTCATCCGGAGATTGGTGTTTTTCTTGTCCAGACTCTGATCCTGGAGGATCTCCATCACCTCCTTCTCCAGCTCCCGAAAGATCTCGTTGAACTTCTCTTCGATAAACTCAATTTCCACGCCGTTACTCCTTTTAAAAATCCAAACCACAATCATTCATCATTCATCATTCACCATTCACCATTCACCATTCATCATTCACCATTCATCACTTTGTTTTCGGTCGGAACGCCTGGATCACCTCTTCGTTGACCTCCATATACCCCGCACCGATCAGATCGAGGCAGTACGGCACGGCGGGGAAAACCGCATCGAGGCATTCCCGGATCGCCGCCGGTTTGCCGGGGAGATTGACGATCAGCGCCGAATGGCAGATCCCCGCCGTCTGGCGGGAGAGGATCGCCGTGGGGACGTGCCGGAGGCTGACGGCGCGCATCTGCTCACCGAATCCGGGGAGGACTTTCTCGCACACCGCCAGCGTGGCGTCCACCGTCACGTCCCGGGGGGCGGGTCCGGTCCCGCCGGTGGTGACGATCAGATCGCATTTTTTGTCCCGGGCAAGTTCCAGCAGCGTCTCCTCGATCACCTGCAGTTCGTCCGGGACGCAGCGGTACTCAAACTCGAGGGGATTTTTGAGATATTCGTGCATGGTGTCGATGATCGCCTTGCCCGAGATGTCTTCGTAGATCCCTGCACTCGCCCGGTCGCTGGTGGTGAGCACTCCGATTCGGATCGTATCCATCTGTCGTCCTTTTGCTTCACGCGAAGTTTGTTCTATTGTAGCACACTCCCCCGCCTAAAAGCGGCGCAGGAGCGGGTCGAGGAGCGACGATCCTCGCCTACGACCGCTTCGACAATACCCTCACCGCCCTTCTCCCCGACGGCACCACCCACCGCGAATCGCTCTCGGGGATGGGGATCGCCGAGCACCTGATCCTCCAACCGCCATGGAGGATGTGAAAGGCTCCACCGGCTAATAGCCGGTGGCTTCGGGTTACGGCTGAAAGCCGGTCATTCGGCCTGAAGGCCGTCGGCCGCTCACACCACTCGGAACTCATCGTCCGGCTCTGGTGGCTGTTGGTTCTTGATGTATTCCTTCCATACTTCATCCGTCACGTTTCCGCGAGTGGCTACCCAGTACCCTCTCGCCCACAGATGTTGCCCCCAGTATCGCTTTTTCAACTGCCGAAACTCACTCAACAATTTATGTGAACTCTTCCCTTTGAGATACTGCACCGCTTTGGATACTGACATATTCGGTGGTATCCCTATCAGCATATGAATATGGTCTCTATTGATCGACCCGGCGTAGATGACCATCTCTTTACTCATCGCTATCTCTCGCAACAGTTCTCGGCATCGGTACCCAACATCACCCTTCAATACAGGATAACGATACTTGGTCGTCCACACGATATGATATTTACAATCCCAAACGGTATGCCCACTACTCTTATACTCTTTCATCTCTCAAGCATATCATATCCCGGCCGCCTAAAGGCGTGGGGTTTACGGATCCCTGACCTGCCCCCAAATTTAGTACCATTCCCAAAGTTAGACTTCCATTGTATATCAAGCGGCATGTTGCCTACCTGAAACCTCTGAGGGGGGTCTGTATCCCAGAGCGCTGTGGGGCCGTTCGTGATTGTAA
>JALWKO010000034.1 GCA_027081405.1 Campylobacteraceae bacterium
GAACCTGGAGCTCCTACGACGGGTCAAAGAGGAAGCGGGGGTCTCGATTCTCCTGGCCCTCAAGGGGTTCGCCCTCTGGCACAGCTTCCCCCTCGTACGGAAGTACCTGGACGGATGCTGTGCCAGTGGATTGTGGGAAGCCCGGCTGAGTCGGGAAACGTTCGGGAAACAAACTCACACCTACGCCCCCGCCTTCAAGGAGGAGGAGATCGACGAAATCGCCGCGATCTCGGAACATCTGGTCTTCAACTCCCCCGGTCAGCTCCTCCGCTTCGCCGAACGGGCCCGGAGAGCCAACCCCACCCTCTCGATCGGCCTGCGGGTCAATCCCGAATACTCCCAGGCCCCCAGGGAAATCTACAATCCCTGTGCCCCCTATTCCCGTCTGGGGACGCTGACCGAAGCGCTCGACGAGGAGATCGTGGCCCGGATCGAAGGCTTTCACGTCCACGCCCTGTGCGAACAGGACGCCGACGCCCTGGAGGGGGTAATCGAAGCCTTAGAGGAGCGCTTCGGACGGTGGCTCGATCGCCTGCGATGGGTCAATTTCGGCGGCGGCCACCACATCACCCGGGAAGGGTACGACGTGGAACGGCTGATATTGATATTAAAAAATTTCAAAGCCCGACATCCCCACCTTTCGGTCTATCTGGAG
Source organism: Campylobacteraceae bacterium (assembly GCA_027081405.1). Classification (GTDB taxonomy): domain Bacteria; phylum Campylobacterota; class Campylobacteria; order Campylobacterales; family Sulfurovaceae; genus Nitratifractor. Next base: position 656 of record JALWKO010000034.1, read on the forward strand.
CCCGGAGAAGCGGTCGGATGGCAGACCGGCGTCCTGGCCGCCACGGTCCTGGACATCGTCCACAACCGCCTCGACATCGCCATCCTCGACACCTCCGCCGAAGCCCACATGCCCGATACGATCATCATGCCCTACCGGGCCGAGGTACGGGGGGCGGGAGAGCCGGGCGAAAAACCCTACACCTACCGTCTGGCGGGCAACACCTGCCTCGCCGGAGACGTGATGGGGGACTACAGCTTCGAGCGACCGCTGAACATCGGAGACCGGATCCTTTTCGAAGATCAGATGCACTACACCGTCGTCAAAGCCACCACTTTCAACGGCATCCGCCTCCCCGCCCTGGCCACCCTTCGAGAAGACGGCACGGTACGCATCGACCGGGAATTTCATTACGAAGACTTCAAATCCCGATTGGGATAAGTCGCAAGAACTGTTGCCTTCGGCAACGTCATTCGTCATTGGTCACTGGTCATTGGGGATACGTCGTGTATCGTTTGAAAACGCGTTGCAACGCAACGTACCGAAATTCTTCACTTTTCACTCTTTACTCAGTTCGCGCCGCCTCACGGCGCACCGCAATCCAACATCCAAAATTCAAAATCCAAAGTTAAACCGCGCCGCCATGCAGCGCCCCCTCACTCCTCACTCCTCACTCCTTCCAGCATGATCGCGCTCATAAACCGGCCCGTACACCCTCCCGTCGCCCGGTAGGAAAAAAAACGCTCCTCCCCACTACAGGCGGTGCACACGCCGCTCGCTTCGATCTTCGTCTCATCCACTCCCGCGTCAGCAAGCTGACGGACGACGATGCGGGGAAGATCGAGAAAGATCCGCCCCTCCCGTCGGACGATCGCGTCGGGGAACTCCCCGAAACGCCCGGCCACCTCTTCCCCCACTTCGTAGCAGCACCCTCCGATCGAAGGGCCGATCCCGGCGACCAGATTGACGGGATCGCAGCCGTAGCGTTCCTCGAGCGCGGCGAGCGTCCGGGGGACGATCCCCTCCGCGGCACCCCGCCAGCCGGCATGGATCGCCGCTACGACCCGGCGCACCGGATCGGCCAGCAGGATCGGGACGCAATCGGCGGTGAGGATACACAGTGCCACCCCCTCCCGGTCGGTGGCCAGCGCGTCGGCCCGGATCGATTCGGGGGGCTCTTCCCATCCGTACCCGGTCGCGTCGTCGACGAAATGGATCGCCGTTCCGTGGACCTGCAAGACGCTTACGAAACGGGTGTCGGGGTCGAAGCAGTCGGCGAAGCGGCGGCGGTTGCCGCGGACGAGGTGGGGATCCTCCCCGGTATGCAGTGCCACCGAACCCTCCAGCGGCAGGTTTGTGTCCCGTTCGCCGATGCAATGGCGGATCCCGGGGGTTTGGGCCAACAACGGCAGTTGCATCGCGTCTCCTTGCCCGGACGATCGTCCCGGTCGTCTCTTGGCTATAATACCGAAAACGTTCCGAAGGGCATCCACGGCATGGACTGGGACTGGAAAGAGGTCTCCAACTACCTCCACACGCTCCCCAAGCGTTTCGATTACCTTCTCATTCTCCAGATCGTTCCGCTGCTGGTGATCTCCTCGATCCTGGTCAACGAAATCAATCCGGAACTGTTTCACAAGCAGCTGATCTATTACGTTGTCGGGGCGATCGCCTTCGTCGTGGCGGTCTTCATCCCCTGGCAGAAGATCCTCTGGTGGGCCGCGCCGCTGAGCTACGTGCTCAATCTCGTCCTTCTGGCCGCCGTGGACGTGGCGGGCAAACGGATCCTGGGGGCCCGCCGCTGGCTCGAAATCCCGGGGGTAGGACTGACCTTCCAGCCCTCCGAATTCATCAAAATCAGCGTGGTGTTGATGCTGGCGTGGCTCATCAGCCGCAATCCGCCCCCGAAAGAGGGGTACGGGTTCAAAGACTTTTTCAAACTCTTCCTCGTGATCGTCGCTCCCTTTCTGCTCATCGCCAAGGAGCCCGACCTGGGGACGGCGATGGTGCTGCTATTGACGGGGATGGGAGTCTTGTTTCTCGTAGGGGTGCGCTGGAGAGTCTGGATCACCCTGCTACTCGTTACCGTCATATCGGCACCGGTGCTGTACAACCATCTGCACGAATACCAGAAAAAACGGATCCAAAACTTCCTCGGAAAACCCAGCTATCATGTCCAGCAAGCACTCATCGCCATCGGTTCGGGGGGACTCACCGGCAAAAGCAAAGACGCCGCCACCCAGACCCAGCTGAAATTCCTCCCCATCTCCTCGAGCGACTTCATCTTCGCCTATTTGGGAGAGCGTTTCGGATATCGGGGGATGCTCACGGTGATCGTGCTGTACATCCTCCTGATCGTCCATCTTCTGGTCCTTTCCAAAATTTACGATCAGGACTATCTGATCAAAACAGTCGCCGGGGGATTGGCGTTTCTCATCTTCATCTACATGGACGTCAATATCTACATGATCATCGGAATGGCCCCCGTCGTGGGGGTTCCGCTGCCGATGTTCAGCCACGGGGGGACCTCGTTTATCATCTTTTCGGTCTTTTTCGGGATCGTGATCAACCTCGTTGCGTTCAAGGGGTATTTCGAGTATAATACCGACGCCAAAATCACGATGATCGAGAAGCAGCCTCTCAAGCGCCTGGACGAAAAAGAGCGCGAACGGCGCCGCCGCAATCTCGAAGAGCTCAAACGTCGCAAGCGACGGCAACTTCCCTGACGGGTCTTTAGCTCAGTTGGTTAGAGCTCCCGGCTCATAACCGGGTAGTCCCGGGTTCGAGTCCCGGAGGACCCACCACCCTCCCCTATGCTACAATCTCCAAAACTCCCAAGGAAACCCCGATGATCGATCCCTGCATTCTCAAGCTTTTTTTCTCCACCGCCAGTATCGAACGGTGGAACGACCAGATCCGACCCGTCGATTTCGTGGAGCTGGACAAACAAGCCCACAAGGCGATCGCCGCCTGGCTGCTCGGACGGATCGAAGAGGTCGAAAACCGTACCCCCATCGACTGGAAACGGCTCATCGAGTTCGGGATCGTGGAATTCGCCTACCGGGCGGTGCTCACCGACCTCAAACCCCCCGTTTTCCACCACCTTATGGCCTATCGACGCGAAGAGCTCAACCGCTATGTGCGCTCCCAGCTGGAAAGTTGCGCTCCAGAGGAGCTGCTGGAGGCTTTCGACACCTATTGCACCTCCGACGAAGAGGAGATCGAACGGCGGATCCTGGGGGCGGCCCACTATCTGGCCAGTCGGTGGGAATTCGGATTCATCTACCGCTTCGCGCCTGAGAGCTACGGAGTGGCCGAGATCCGCGATCGGCTCGAGAGCGAAGTGGAGGAGTACCTGGATCTGACCGGAATCCGCCGACTGGAGATGGGGATGAAAAGCCGCAATTTCCTGGAACTGTGCGCCATGCTCCGCTTCCAGAAACGGTGGGCCCGCACCCCCCGGCTCCCCCAGACCTCGGTCCTGGGGCACATGTACTTCGTGGCGGTGACCACCTGGATGCTGGGGGGCGAAGCGGGTATCGGCCGGCGCAAACGGATCAACGACTTCCACGCGGCACTGTTTCACGACATCGCCGAAGCCCTCACCCGAGACATCATCTCCCCTGTCAAATACGGCGTCGAGGGGCTCAGCGAAGTGCTGGCCGAATACGAACACAGCCTCGTCGAGGAGAGGCTCCTGCCGCTGCTCCCCCGATACCTGCGCGAAGAGATGCGTTTCTACGTCACCGACGAATTCGCCGACAAGATCCGTCTGGAGTCGGGAGAGGTGCACAAAATCGGTGATCCGCTGGCGATGTGCGACCGCCACAACGACGATACCCTCGACGGGATCGACGGAACGCTCATGAAAGCGGCCGACCATCTGGGGGCTTTCATGGAGGCCCACGCTTCGATCCGAAACGGCGTGGATGCCCCCCATCTGCGCCGTGCCGTCGAAGATCTCAAGCGTCACTACGCCAAACGCCCGATCTGCCGCATCGACATCGCCGCGCTTATGGAGGCGATCGAAACGAGCGATTAACGGGGAGTTTTCTGCGTCGCTTTGTGGAAGTAGTAGAGAATTCCGCCGGCGATCAACCCGCCCAACGGAAGGGCGATATACCAGTAATCCCGGGCTAAATGGAGCACCGAGAGGATCTGCTTGCCGAAATACCAGGCCAGCAGGATCGTCATCGCCGCCCACACCAGGGCGCTGAGCAGATTGATCAGCATGAATTTGGAGGCGGGATATCGGGTCATCCCGATGGCGATGGGGATGACGGTCCGCATCCCGTAGAGATAGCGTTGAATGAAGATAATCGGCCAGCCGTATTTTTTGAGAAGCAGATGGGCCAACGCGAATTTGCGGCGCTGGTTTTTGAATTTGCGATAGACATATCCCCGGTTGAGCCGCCCGATCATGAAATAGATCAAGTCCCCCGTAAATCCCCCCAACCCGGCCACGAGGATCGAGAGCCAGAGGTTCATATCCCCGGTGTGGGAGAGGACGCCGGCCATCACCAGCCCCGTCTCCCCCTCCATGATGCTCCACACAAAAAGAATAGGATAGCTGTACTCTTTGAGAAAATGGACGAGAAGATCACTCATCGAATCGCGCCTTGGCAAAAGTTGGCGTCATTATCCTCCAACTGCTCCCAAAAAGGGCTTAAAGCGCTATAATTTCCCCATGCGCAACGAAGCGGTAGCCATCCTCGTCACCACCACCGACACTCCCGAAGAGGCCCGTGAAATCGCCCGTACCCTTCTGGAGCGGCGGCTGGCGGCCTGCGTACAGATCGTTCCGATCACGAGTCTGTACCGTTGGCGGGGAGCAATCGAAGAAGCTGAAGAATGGCGGCTGGAGATCAAGGCCCCCATGCGCCACGTGGAGGCGATCCGCGAAACGATCGTGCGGATCCACAGCTACGAAGTACCCGAAGTGCTCCTGCTCCACGCCAACGCCGCCCACGAACCCTACGCCCGCTGGCTCCGGGAAGAGACTCACTCCCCGCAGTCGTAACGGAAACTCCCGTCCAGCTCGCGGGGGAGCACAAGGGTCGAAAATCCCCTCCGGCGGGCATCGTCACACAGGGCGTCCCGTGCCCCGTCGGTGTTTTCCACGTATTTGCGGGCATATTCGGCGTTGAACACCGCTTTTCCGGCCCGGATGAACGGGTCGAGCAGATCGCATTCGTCAAACTCGTGGCACTGTTCGTTGAGGGCGAAATCGAACCACGGCTCCAATTCCGCCGCCTGGGCAAGGTCGTTTTTGAGTGCGATTGATAGCCCCCGGTGATGCGCCTGTAGGGCGAGGAAACGGTTGTAGAGGATCTGGTCCCGCCCGCTCAATTCGAAGCCGGTATCGTTGGAATATCCGTCCACGTTGTCGGGTTCGACTCCGTCACACCCTTTCGCCTTCGCCAGATCGAGACGGCGCTGCATGATCACGCGTACCGCGGGAGAGCGGATATCGAGCCATCGCTCGTCCCAGTCTTGCATCTTCTTCCCTTTGACCGCATCGGGGAACGCGCCGGCATCTTCCCGCCAAGGCTCCCAGCTCCCGGCACTGAAATAGCAGATCACCCGGATCCCCCGATCGTGCAGCGCTTCGATCGTCTCTACGGGCGTATCGAAAAGGTCCAGATCGTATACATCGGCCCGGATGGAGAGGTTCACATCCCCCGTCAACTGCCAGTTCCAGTCGGTCCCTTTGGCCAGATACAAATCGGGATCGATCCAGTCGAGGCCGCTTCGGGTAACCGTCTCTTTCCAAGGTCCGTCGGGGACTTCCGACGCATCGACGAAACGCCAGTCGACCCGGTCGACATCCCCGGCACCCAGATAATCCCGCACCGCGGGAGAGAGGTCGATCCCGGCATGGTCGTTGCGTGCGTTTTTCGGACGGGCATCGCCGAAAACGTACTCCGCGTCGTCCTCTCCAAACGGGCCGGCATCCTCCCATTGGGCATAAGCGACCCGATCCCCTTTACGGATCCGGATCCATCGGTTCTTGCACAGCGACTGACCGGGAGCGGGAGAGGTGTACCAGGGAATGATGGACTCGAGCCCCCGCTTGCGGTGTCCCTCTTTGTCGAAGTCGTTGAACGGCAACGCCACATAAAACGGATTTTCGTATGGAACGAATCCGGCGGGGCGGTACCCTTCCCGGTTCTCGGGGTCGTCCACGCCGCCGTAGCTCCGCTCCCACAGATCGTCCCAGACGCTTGCGATATTGGAGATCCCGCCGTTGTCCGCACTTCCGGTCTCCCCGATCCAGAAGACGGTCGAAGTGATCGCCTTGTGTTCCCGATAGTGAGGAGCTTCCGCTCCGGGAACGGAGCTCTCCCCTCCCCCGCCACATCCACCCAGCGCGAACGCCAAAAGGACGGCCCCCACTCCCAGATCCCAACGTTGCATCGATCCTCCTCGCGGTTTTGGTATATTCTATCCCACATTCCCCCCAAAGGGCCCCGATGGAGACACGAATCTACGCGCTGCTCGATGCGGACCTCATGGAGCGCTACGGGATCGATCTGAACGAAGCATGCGATTTTCTGAAGCGCCACCGCATCCCCGTCGCCCAATACCGGGACAAAACCGGCTCCGATGCGGAGGTACTGCAGGCTCTGCGGCGGATCCGCTCCCGATACGGCGGAACCCTCATCGTCAACGACCACATCGAGTGCGTCTCCGAAGCCCACGGTCTTCATCTGGGGCAGGAGGATCTGCGCCGGATCGATCCCGATCCCGCCCGGGCGGTCGAGGCTCTCCGCAAGCGTGTCGGTGCGAAAATCCTGGGGCTTTCGACCCACGACGAAGGGGAGATCGAAGCGGCAAACGCCCTCGATCTGGACTATGTCGGACTGGGAGCCTACCGCCCCACCCGGACCAAGGCCGACGCACGGATCTCCGGAGAGCGGCTCCTGGAGATCGCCCGCCGCTCGCGCCATCCGGTGGCGATCATCGGAGGGGTACGGTGGGAGGACCGTTTCGAGCCCCCCATCGTCTACAAGGTATTGGGAAGTGCGCTGTTCGAGCGAATCGTCAAAGATCCTGCTCGATCACGCTCTTGAAGGTGGTGAAGTAGATCTCTTTGAGGCGATCGAGGGGCATGCGCACCGCGTCGATGCGAAGCTCCTCTGTGCCCACCGTCCCCAGTCGGGCGAGGGAAAGCCCCAGGTCCTGCGCCAGGCGCGCGACTGCTTCGAGCTTTTCGGGTGCCACTTCCACCACCGCGCGGCTGGGGGTCTCCTCGAAGATCCAGCGCCGATCGGAGAAGCCGCTTCGCACCTCCGCCCCCAGGCCGCTGCAGGCGGCCATTTTGGCCAGGGCGATCGCCAGTCCGCCGACGTTGAGATCCTTCGCCGCCTCCAGCAGCCCTTCGGCATTGGCCCGGACGACGAACTCCCAGAGCCGGGCCTCGGCGGCATAGTCCAGCTCCCCCAGCTGCCCGGCGATCGTCCCGTAGAGCTCCTTCATGTAGAGCGATCCGGCGAACTCACCGCGGCTTTGCCCCACCAGCAGAAGGATGTCCCCCTCCCGGACGAAATGGGAGGGGAGCACCTTGCTGGCATCTTCGTTGAGCCCCACCATCGCGATCGCCGGGGTGGGGAAGACGCTCACGCCGTTGGTTTCGTTGTAGAGGGAGACGTTGCCGCTGACGACCGGGGTGTGGAGCTCTTCGCAGGCCTGTTTGATCCCTTCGCAGCTCTGCGCGAACTGCCACATCACTTCGGGATTCTCGGGGTTACCGAAATTGAGACAGTCGGTGATCGCCAGGGGCCGTGCTCCGGTCATGGCGACGTTGCGACCACTCTCCATCACCGCCAGCGCCGCCCCTTTGAAAGGATCGACGTAGCAGTAGCGGGGGTTGCAGTCCGAACTCATCGCCAGCGCTTTGCCGGTCTCTTTGACCCGGATGACGCTGGCGTCCAGCGAACCGGGCCCCTTTTCGGTATTGGTCTGGACCATCGAATCGTACTGCTCGTAGATCCACCCCTTGTCGACCACCTCCAGACTGGAGAGGAGTTTCTCGAAAGCCTGCTGCTCCTCCAACGGTTCGAAATCGTCGATCGTGACCTTGGCGATCGCGTCCAGGTATTCCGGACGCTTGACGGGACGATCCAGCACGGGGGCCTCTTCGCTGACGGGGGCCACGGGGATGTCGGCCACTTTTTCGCCGTGCCAGAAAAGCTCCATCCGCCCTGTATCGGTCACCTCCCCGATCACGGCGCAATCGAGATCCCACTTTTTGAAAATCTCGATGATCTTCTCCTCGGTCCCTTTGCGGGCGCAGATGAGCATCCGCTCCTGGGATTCGCTGAGCATGAACTCGTAGGGGGTCATCCCCTCTTCCCGGGCCGGGACCTTGTCCAGGTGCATGACCATTCCGCTTCCGCTGCGCCCTGCCATCTCGAAGGAGCTGGAGGTCAGCCCCGCCGCCCCCATGTCCTGGATCCCGATCACGTAGTCGGTCTGGAAAAGTTCCAGACACGCCTCCAGCAGAAGCTTCTCGGTGAAAGGATCCCCCACCTGCACCGTGGGGCGGAGCTTTTTGGACTCCTCGGTGAAGCTGTCGCTGCTCATCACCGCGCCCCCCAGGCCGTCGCGTCCCGTTTTGGAGCCGACGTAGATCACCGGGTTGCCCACCCCTTCGGCCTTGCCGTAGAAAATCTCGTCGGCTTTGGCCAGCCCCAGGCTGAAAGCGTTGACCAGGATGTTTCCGTTGTAGCAGCTCTCAAATCCGGTCTCCCCGCCGATCGTGGGGACCCCCATGCAGTTGCCGTAGCTACCGATCCCTTCTACCACGCCGCGGACCAGGTGGCGCTGGTACCGTTCGGTCTCCCCCTCGCCGTCCACGTCACCGAAGCGGAGCGCATTGAGATTGGCCACGGGACGGGCACCCATCGTGAAGATATCCCGCAGGATCCCCCCCACGCCGGTGGCGGCACCCTGGACCGGCTCGATGTAGCTGGGGTGGTTGTGGCTCTCCATCTTGAAGACCGCGGCCATCCCGCCGCCAATGTCGATCACTCCGGCATTCTCCCCAGGGCCCTGGATCACCCAGGGGGCTTCGGTGGGGAATCCCCGGAGGTATTTTTTGGACGATTTGTAGGAGCAGTGCTCCGACCACATGGCGCTGAAAATCCCGATCTCCACCAGATTGGGTTCCCGCCCCAAGATCTCCTTGATATGCTCGTAGTCGGCAAAGCTTAGCTTGTGGGCGGCGAGGATCTCGTCGATATTTTCGAGGGCTTGGGTGGTGCTCATCCTTATCCTTTCGGCTTCACGCGGCATGGGAGCGCGGTCGATTCTGTGGGGCAATTGTACTCAAAAGGGGCTAAATTCGAGGTTGGACAGTGCTATTCAGAAAGGGGTGTCCTTTTTTTGGATACCATAGGGCGAAAGAATTGCCACATTTTTCGACAGGCTGGGCCATGATTCCGATCCAAAGTCGCTCAAAATCGGTGCAACAGATCGAAAAGGGGCTGCAACTGACCCGATCCCTTTTCGTCACCAGTCTCCTCATCGGCGAACCGTATACGGGCAAACGGACCCTGGTGCGCACCATCTTCCCCGCCACCCCGATCGTCGACGGGGCCGACACCCGCCAGCTGCGGCAGATGCTCAAAACCGAAAACGAACTCGTCATCGACCGCTTCGACAAAGTCGAAAACCCCGAAGAACTCGACTTCAACGGCAAACGGATCGTCGCGATCGCCGACATCACCCGGACCGACGCCACCCTCGACCGGCTCTTTGCGTTCATCTACCGGATGCCTCCCCTGCGGGAGCGGCCCGAAGACGTGGACGCGCTGGTGGAAGCCCTCACCCGCCGCGCCCGGGAAGATCTGGGGATCGAAGAGGCCCGGATCCCCGAGCGGAGCCGGATCGACATCCGTCAAAACATCCGCTCCCTGCGGGCGTCGGTCTACCGCTCTGTACTCCTCGATGCGATGGAACGCGACGACCTCGAAGAGGCCCTCGAGCACTATTTCGAACGGACGCTGGAAGGGAACAACGCCTACCGGGAAAACCTGGGGATCCTGGAGCGTCCGCTGCTGCGTGCCGGGCTGAAACGGTACAAATCCCAGCTGCGCCTCTCCGATGTGCTGGGGATCAACCGCAACACCCTCCGGAAGAAGCTCCATGAACACTGTATCGATTGATTTCGCGTTCATCCTCGAAAGCGACAACACCCCGCTGCTGGTTTTCGACCATCAGGGGAGGATCCTCCATCTCAACGACGCGGCGGAGATCCTCCTGGGGTACGCCGATGCCCGGGAGCTCTTTGAACTGGCCCTCGCCCACGCCCCCAAAGACTACGGCAACCGCACCACTCTGATCGATCTGCACTACCACCAGCTCAGTTTCTACGCCCTCAACGTCGCCTACAATTCCGACGAATGGATCGCTCTGCGGCTCTATTACCGACCGCGGGCCCGCGAAGCGCGCAAAATCGATCGCCACCGCCTCATCGAAACCGATCTGAACATGCTCCTGGAAGTGGCCATCAGCATGTTCCGGATGGAACACGACCGCTCCATCACCCTCCTGGCCGACCAGGACCTCCCCCCGGTCAAAACCGACCAGAACCGCCTCTCCCAGCTGCTGCGGAAATCGCTGGAGAGTTTCCGCAACTCCGAAAAGATCGCCATCAGCCTCAAGATGACTATTGGAGAATTCGTCGTCATCGAAGCAAAACGCTACCCCCTGGTCCGCCTCGAGATCGCCTCCAACGGCCGCTATCACGACGAAGACCGGGCGATCGAAGAGCTCGCCGAATCGATCAACGCCATCGTGGTTCTCGAGGAGCGGAGCATCGCGATCGATCTCCCGATCGTGACGGAATAATTTTGTATTATTACTTTTTATGATAAAATTCGATCAAAAAAGCTGAAGGAGATAACGGTGGACGACAAACTGCACAACCTCATCATCGTAGGAGCGGGGCCCGCCGGGATCGCGACGGCGGTAGAGAGCTACATTCTCGGGATCCGCGACATCGTCCTCCTGGAGAAAGACGCCGCCCACAACGCCACGATCCGGAAATTCTACAAAGACAAGAAACGGGTCGACAAAGACTGGAAGGGGCAGAAAGTCGAGCTCGACGGCAACATCTACTTCGTCGACGGAACCAAGGAGAGCACGCTGGACTTTTTCGACGAAGTACTCCAACGGCACTCGGTGGAACTGCGCACCCACACCGAAGTGCAAAAAATCATCAAACAAGACGACCATTTCGAAGTCTTCGTCCCCGGCGGGGCGCTGCGCTCCCGTTTTGTGGTGGTCACCATCGGCCGGATGGGCAAACCCAACAAACCCGACTACAAAATCCCCCCCACGATCCGCAAACGGGTCAATTTCACTCTCGACGAATGCGACAAAGGCGAAAAGATCATCGTCGTCGGAGGGGGCGATTCGGCCATCGAATACGCCGTCGACCTGGCCGATGCCAACGACGTGACTATCTGCTACCGTAGGGAGCGCTTCACCCGGGCCAATCCTACGAACCAAAAAGCGATTGCCGAAGCGATCGAAAGCGGCAAGGTCCGCCCCTATCTGGAGATCAACATCACCGGGCTCGAGGACGACGGCGGGAGGGTACGGGTGCTCTTCGACAACGGCACGAGCGAGACCTTCGACCGGGCGATCTACGCCATCGGCGGCACCACCCCCACCGCATTCCTCCAAAGCAGCGGGATCGCTGTCGAGGACGGCAAGCCGGTCCACGACGAAAACTACATGACCAACGTGGACGGACTCTACGTCGCCGGGGACATCACCCAGGAATCGGGAGGCTCCATCGCCCTGGGGCTCAACCACGGCTACCACATCGCCCGGCACATCCTCGGCAGACTGGAGGGGGAGCGCAGCGCCGCTCATCTCCTCGAAGAAGGATGATCGGGGATCAACCCCGACCTTCCACTCACCTATACCGCATCCGATACAAAGCGATACTCTACTTGCGCATCGCTTCGATGAAATCGCGGTAAATCTGATCGAGCTCCTGATCGCTTTTTTCCATCGTCTCCAGGTCGCCGGTTTTGAGAGTGTGCTCCAGGACCGCGATCCGTTTGAGGAGATATTCGAAGACCTCCTTGTTGATGTCGGGCATGATGTTGTGGCTCAACGGCGCCTTGCCGTCGATCCGCTGGGCCACCCGTGCGGGGACCCCCACGGCGGTGCATCCGGGGGGGACGTCCTTGATCACGACCGAATTGGCCCCGATCTTGCTGTCGCGTCCGATGGTGATGTTCCCCAGCACTTTGGCTCCTGCACCGATGATCACATTGTCCTCGACGGTGGGGTGGCGTTTCCCTTTGGAGAGGCTCACCCCGCCCAGGGTCACCTGCTGATAGATCACCACGTTGTCCCCCACGACGGCGGTCTCTCCGATCACCACCCCGGTGGCGTGGTCGATGAAAACCCCCCGGCCGATCGTCGCCCCGGGGTGGATGTCGACGGTGGTGAGAAACTGCCCGACCGCCGAGATGAGCCGGGGGAGGAAACGCAAGCCCCTCCGATAGAGGGCGTTGGCGAAGCGATAGAAAACGAGCGCCCAGACCCCCGGATAGTTGAAGAGGAGTTCGAAGTTGTTTTTCAGTGCCGGATCGTTCCGCTTGACGGTACGGAAATCGTCCAGAATCGTCGCCAAAAGACTCATGCCGGTTCACTCCTTGTCAGCGACTGGATCGTCTTGAGATAGCTGTTTTCGCTCAGGTAGAGGTAGAGTTTGCCCAAAAGCTCCTGCTTTTCGGCTTCGTCGATGAGGGGGGAATCCTCGATGTTGTTCTTGAGTGCCTTGTCGACAAGGCCGGTATCGTACTCCAGATCCTCCAGGACGTCCATCAGGTTCTGCGCCTCGATGATCCCCTCGATCGTATAGTCCCCCTCCTCGTCGAAGACCACCACCGCTTCGGTGGGATGGGTGAACAGGTTGTGGCGCATCCCCAGCACCTCCTGGTAGGCTCCGGTGAGGAAAAAGCCCAGAAAATATTCCTCCTCTTCCACGTCCACGTCGTGCAGCAGCAGCGGCGCGTCGGGGTCGAAGGGGATCTCGCCGTCGCTGTCGCAGGTGATGTCCCAGATACTCGCCGGACGGGTCGGACGCCGTTTGAGCCGGTGGATCGGCATGACGGGGAAATGCTGCCCCAGCCCCCAGAAATCGGGGAGCGACTGGAAGATGGAGAAATTGACCAGGTATTTCTCCTGGATCCGATCCTGGAGCCGTTTGAGCTCCCCGGTATCTTCGTTTTCCAGGAGACGGATCGCCTTTTTGACGATGAGATTGACCAGGATTTCGGTATTGGAGCGGTCTTCTAAATCGATATACCCCAGATCGAACAGGGTCAGCAGACTCTCCATGTGATCCAGCGCGTCGTGGAGGTACTCTCGGGCGTTGGTCCGGCGGATGGCCCGATAGAGATCGTGCAGCTCCTCCACAAGCGGGGGGTTTTTGCCCCGCTCCTTGAGCCGAAGGCTCCGCTCGTGATACTCCTGGCTGAAAAGCTCCAGCACCGGGGCCACCAGCACCGCGTGGGGAGCGGCGATGAAGCGGCCCGACTCGGTGTAGATGTCGGGCTCGTCGACCTCTTTTTGGCGGGCGATCTCCTGCATGGCGAAGACCACGTCGTTGGCGAACTCTTTGATGGAGTAGTTCCGGTTGCCGTTGGGGCGGTGCTGGCTGTATTCCACCGCCAGCCCCCCGCCGATGTTGATGGCGTTGAGCCCCTCGGCTCCCCGCCGCTTGAGTTCGGCGTAAATGTTTCCTGCCTCCCGGAGCGCCTTTTTGAGCGGTCCGATTTCGCCCATCTGCGATCCGATGTGGAAATGGATCATCCCCAGCGCGTCCAGGAGATTCTCCCGGCGGAGGATCTCGTAGGCTTCCAGCACCTCGGTGGAAGTCAGACCAAATTTGGAGCCAAATCCCCCGCTTTTGGCCCAGATCCCGATCCCGCTGCTATGCAGGCGGATCCGCATCCCGATCCGGGGGGTGACCGGATCGGGGCGAGAGGCGTTGAACTCCCGGTTGACTTCCACGATCGTCTCGAGCTCGTTGATCCCCTCGATGGTGAGGGTGATGTTGTGTCCGCTTTTGGCCGCGATGAAGGCCAGTGCGATCATCTCCCGGTCCTTGAAGCCGTTGACGGTGATCGGAGCCCCCATCGGGGTCTTGGCCATGGCGATGATCAGCTCCGCTTTGCTCCCGGCCTCCAGACCGTAGCGGCGCTCCCGGGAGACCTCGATGAGGTGGTGGACGAAATTGGGAAACTGGTTGACCTTGAGGGGGAAAACCGCATGAAAGCTCCCTTTGTATCCGAAATCCTTCCGAGCCTGGGCGAAAGTGTCGTAGAGGGTGTCGATCTGTTTACGCAGAATGTGGGGGAAGCGCAGTAGCAGCGGTCCGCGGTATCCCTGTTCGCGAATGGCACGGGTGATCTCCAGCAAAGAAGGTTCCTTGCCGTATCGGACGTTGACCGTATCGCCGCGGATCGTGAAATTCTCTTCCCCCCAGATCGAGAGGCCGTAGTCGTCGTGCATCGCCGCCCTTTCGCATGATTTCGCCTGAAGATCGCATCGGACCGCCGCCGGGAATGCATTAGCGAATCCATCGCCATGAATGCCGATGATAATGTGGGATTATACCCCAGATTTCACGAAGTGAGGATTTCGTAGGGGCGCAAGAGGCGCTCTTCGAGTGCGTGGAGGCTCACCGCCCTCCCCTCCCGGACGAACTCTCTGCCGCCAAGGAAGACGATCGCGGTGGGGACCGAAAAGACCCGGAAATAGGCGGCGATTTCGGGGTGTTCGTGAGCGTCGAGGAAAATCCGCTCCACCAGGGGGAAGCGGTTGACGAAGAGATCTTCGTATTTGGGGCGCAGGGCGTGGCAAACGTTGCAATGTTCGCCCGAGAAATAAAGCAGCACCCCCGGTTTGTTCTCGATCGCATCAAGAATCGACGCCAGATCCATCACATCCTCCCCACAATGAAGAGGGAAACCCCCTGTACCGTTTCCTGGGAGAGGACCCGGGCCAGATCCCGGGCGTCCAGGTAGAGATAGCGGCGAAGCCTGCGGCGCATCTCCAGCAGATCGTCCCAATGGTCGATCGCCAGAAATTCCCGTTCGATCTCGGCGAGATGGGCCAGATTGACCCGGCAGCGGTTGCGCTGGAGCCGGTTGAGATAGGGATCGACCCCCAGCGTCCTGCGGACCTGCCGGACCCGGGAGAAAAACTCCCGCAACTGCGCTGCCGGATCGTCCCACCCCGCCGGAACAGAGCAATATCGCATCAGATAGGGCATGGTCGACTCCTTCGCGTTTTTCTCCATTGTAGTCGAAAGAGACTTATCCGACTCTTATCCCAAAATATGCATTAGCCAGTACGCCATCTGCATCGATTATCGGCGACATGGGCAATTCGTCCAAAGCCTAGGTCGGGCGTCTGCGATGCCTACGGCATAGACGCAGCGCCGTGCGGAGCGACAAAGGCAAAGCAGTTTGCCTTTGTTTGACGCTCCTCCCCCTCCGGGTGCACCTACGTTTTGGCTTGGCCTACGCGGCTTCGCTCCGCTCCGACCGCTTCGAGTTCGAAGCTACAAACAACAAGCAGTTGTTGTTTGCTTGACGCTTCTCCACCCTACACACCGAGCATCAACGTATCTGACGCACTTTCTACTGCATTATTTGGGCTTATCCGATAGTGTATAATCGACCCATATCAGAACCATAAGGAACGGCGATGAAACGGGGCACGGCGCGACGATGGGCGATCACGACGGCGATTCTCCTCCACGGATGCGGTGAACACCCCTACGTCAAACTCTACGATCCCGAACTCCCCAAACACCCTCCCGCCTGTATGACCTTGCACATGGACCCCGCCGATCCCCCCGTCGAAAAGAAGCTCCGATCACTCTACCGATTCCAGCCCGATTGCCTCTACCATCTAGAAGTGGGGACGAAAGAGCGGATCGTCTGCCACTCCGCCTACAACGCCCCCGCCAAAGCCACCACCGCCTTCCCCAGCTCCTATCTACGGATGGATCTGTACCGGGGAAAACGGATCGTCTACAGCTACTACATCGATCTCACCTCCCCCGCCGACGCAGACGACGCCGAAACGGCCTTTGATCGACTTCGGGACGATCTACACCTTCGCTGATCCTCTCTTCACCATCGCTCCACAGTTTTACTTTATACTTGTAGGGTTGAAATGGGTACAAACTCTGACAAACGTTCGAAAAACGGGAGGTAGATTATGAAACGGTGGCTTCGATTGATCGCCCTGACAGTGGGGATCGTCACGCTCGCTTCGGCCGTGCAGATCACACAGGTGCGTCCCCAACCGATGGATTCGGGACAATGCCCCCGTTCGTTGACGGTATTTGGCGAATTCAAACTGCCGACTCCGGCAAGCACCGCCTATCAATTTGTCTTCAGTGACGGGGTGCGCCTCGGGCCCATCCGGCCGCAACTCATGAACCGCGGTCACCATACCGTCAGTATTCGACGGAACTTTCGGCATGACTTCGACGGTTGGGTCAAGCTCCGTGTCGCACAATTCCCCGGTGGAGTCCGGCTCTCTCCTCCCGTACGGATACAGGTCCGCTGTACAGGGGGCCACGGCGCGTCACACGCTTTCCAACCCCATTCGGAGCGGGCGATCCGCTCGATCTCCCTCTCCCCCGCCGCACCTTCCCGACTACGCTGCCCCGGGACGGTGACCACCGCCGGGATGATCCGTCACGGCACCGATGTGGAGATTCGCTATCGCTTCGTCCGGAATGACGGAGTGCGGACCCCCTGGCAGAGCGTCCGATTTCGCAGAGCCGGAGCGTTCCCGGTGCGGCATCGATGGACCGTCCGCCGTCCCGTCGACGCGCGATACCGGCTGGTGATCCGCTATCGCCGTTTCGGCGGTCCGTGGCGGATGCTCCGCTCTACATGGAGCCCGTTCCGGGTCCGCTGCGCCTCCTCGGGTGGATTTCTTGCCAATGGCGTGCAATCGGTCACCCTCCAGGCGATACCGGAACACTCCACGGGCCCCTGCCCCCGGCCGGTCCGCTTCCGCGGGACGATCCGGGTCAACGCCCCTACGACGGTCCGCTACCGCTTCATCCGCAGTGACGGGACGCGCAGTCCGGTGCACCGCTTCTTCGCCAAAGTCCCCGGAGACTATCCGATCCATACCCGCTGGAGCATCACCCGGATGCGCCGGTCGGGCTGGGTGAAGGTGCGGATCCTCTCGCCGCGGCGGATCGATTCGGCACCGGCCCATTTCGACGGAACCTGCGGCGTGGGATTCCGGGTGGCGGAGGCTCTCACCCGGGTCGTCCCCTCCGACGTCCGCGCCCACTGCCCCGTGGACGTGACGCTCCGGGGGCGTTTCCGTACCACCCATGCCGGGCCGGTTCGCTACCGATTTCTCCTCGATAACGGCACACGTACCTCCGTACGCCTCTTCCACGCCTCCTCGGCGGGATGGTACACGGTGACCCATCCCCTCCGGGTGGGTAGCGCCCGCCACGGATGGGCCCGGCTGGAGATCCTCTCTCCGAACCATCTCCTCGCCCCGCCGGCCTACTATCGGGTACGGTGCCGCCACCGCCGCTTCCCCGCCGAAGCAGTGGTCGGGGCCCTGGGGGGATTGATCATCGGAGGGCTGCTCGCCGAAGGGGAACGCTCCGCTCCGCAGCACCCCCCGGGCGGCGTGACCCGGAAACCCGAACCCTCCTCCATCTCCCAGGGTGCTCTCGGGGAGCGTAGCACAACGCATCGGCCGGCGCACCGGGAGAGGACGACACAAGAGAGCGCTCCGGCGGAGACCCCGAAGGCCGCAGCGGGAGAAGACGCCGACGGGGACGGTCTCTCCGACCGGCTGGAGAACGCGCTGCTGGTCCGCTTCCGCCCCTACTACCTCTTCGATTCGGCGGAGCGTTTCCTCCCCTCCGACGCGCTCTATCAGTTCCGGCACGCCCGGATCCTCACCCCCGCCCCCAACGGCGTGGGATACGAACCCATC
>JALWKO010000035.1 GCA_027081405.1 Campylobacteraceae bacterium
ACCCAGACGCCAGTGCCTCGCGTTTTCTTTTTCTTTGCTTCGTTTCGTTTTTCACCCAAATCGTGCAGTAGCAAGTACATCAGATGTGTCGATGCTCGGTGGTAGAGGTGTTTGGCCAAAACACAGGTGCACCCTATCGGTGCGTCGAGGCTTTGGACGAATCGCCTATGCCGCCGATGATCGATACAGATGGTGTGCGTGCCGATGCACGCTTTGGGTACATGTCGCGCGAACAAAGAAAAACAAATGAAGAGATTACAAAATAGTCTCAAGCACGGCCCTTCGGGCCTCACGTCGCAAGTCGCAAGACGTGTCGCCTTCGGCGACGTCATTGATCTATTGGTATATTAGTGTATTGGGGGCAGGGCTTTCGCCCTGCAGTGCGGGAATGAATTCCCGCCTCCAAAAAAACGCGTTGCTACGCAACGCTCCGTAATCCATCATCCAGCATCCAAAATCCAACATCAATCATCGCGCCGCCAGGCGGCGCCCCAAAATTCCTCACTCCTCACTCCTCATTCCTCATTTACCGGGGATTACCGATCCCCTATAGGGGACTCTGAATACCCTCCGGGCACAGCGGGAGCACTCTGCGATAGACCACCCACGTCCCATCGACGGCGATATGAAAGCCCCGATAGAGCACCCCCGCTTTCAGCGACTTGGCGAAAAGTTCCGCGAATGCCGGATCCCGCCGCCGATACGAAGCGAAACACCCACAGGGGCGTACGGCCATGATCAGCAGATGGCCCCGTTTGCCCGCGCGGCACACTTCGATCAGCTCCTCCAGATGTTTCCTCCCCCGAACCGTCGGAGCGTTGGGGAAGAGACAACGATCTTCGACGACCAGTGAGCACCCTTTGAGCTCCACCGGCATCCCGTCCGCTTCGTAATCGAAACGGCTCGCTCCGTAGCGCACTTCCGAGCGAAGATCGCGAGGGACGAACCCCAGCACCCCCCGCCGGATCGCCTCCCGCGCGATGGGTGCGTGGAGCTGGGTGTTGACCAGCACCCACCCCTCCTCCATCCGGGCGGCGACGAGTCGGTAGCGGGTTTTCTTCCCCGGAGCGTTGGGGACGAGCCAGAGCCTCCTGCCGGGGGTGAGGATCTCTTCGAGCCGTCCCGTGTCGGCCACGTGGACCCGAACCTCTTCTCCATTCACGCGGGCGACCGCCACGAAGCGGTTGGGACGGGAGAGGAAAATCCCCTCGACCCGAGGCCCCAGCTCGGCCAGATCGTACAGCGTCTCCCCTGCGACCACTTTCACTCCTTTTGAGCCGATGCGACCCAGGTAGCACCGGAACCAATATCCGTTAGTGTACACTCCTGCGATGAATACCCAAAAAACACTCCGGGAGGAAAACGATGAAAGAACATCTCCAAAAAGCCAACAACGCGATCGACGCGATGCTCGAAGCGTTCGCCTTGCATGACGAAAAGGTACGAAAGGTCGAAGAGAAGCTCCAAACGATCCGCGCCAAACTGGAGCAAATCGAGAGCGAAGTGCTCGATCTGTCGTCGCAGATGCGCGAAATCGAGCGGAAAATCCACAAAAAACTGGCCAAAATCCGCCGCACCAACAAACTGCTCCTCAAAGCCCAGACCCAGCGGCAGATCGAGACCTACGACCGGGATCTGAAAAAGCTCAACGCCGATCTGGCCAAACTCGACAAACGCTACGCCAAACTCCGGGAGCGGTACGAAGCGCTCACCGCCGAAGAGGACAGGCTGATGGAAAAAGAGCTCAAACTCGAAGCCAAAAAAGAAAAACTGCTGCGCAAAAAAGCAGAAGCCCTCGCCCACTCCCGTGCCCTCGCCCAGAAACTCGCCATCGGGTGAAGCATCTGCGAAGCGTACGCCGTCGTTTGTCGTTCGAACGGGGCTTCGTCCCCTAACCAGTCGCAAGCACGGCCCTTTGGGCCTCAAGTCGCAAGTCGATAGAACTGTCGCCTTCGGCGACGTTATTGGTCTCTAGTAACTAATCACTAGTCATTAGTCATGGGCACGCGTTGCGTAGCAACGCACCGAAATTCTTCACTCTTCACTTTTCACTCTTCACTCAGTTCGCGCCGCCGCGCGGCGCCCCAAAATTCTCCATTCTCAATCCTCAATTCTCCATCATCAACATCGATCTACATAGCATGGCACGGCTCCGTTGCATCGATCATTTTCATTCGCATCGGATTGGGGATTGCAAAAAAAGCCCCGTTCCCGGGGCCTCGTTTCGAAAGGAGGAGAATTCAAAGGAAGGAGGGAGGAATGAATTCGTCTCTATCTGTGTGTGGTGGCTCGTTTGTCGGTCGGTGCCGACATTCGAAGTATGCAAAACAAAGTATAACGGAAGGTTAACGATAAAGGAATTTTTATCCATTGGTATCTTTTTTCTACTCTGCCGACTCCTCGTCTTTTCCTACCACTCTGCCGTTGTCAAAAGGTAACACCTCTCCCCTCCTTCCGAATATAATCGGCCTTTATTCATCTTTCTTATATAACTCCGGTGCTATAATGACTCGAAATTCATCACAAGGATCGGGTCCATGGAAGTGAACGACGTTACCATCTACCGGTACGACGCGGTGATCGTCGGTGCCGGTCTGGCCGGCCTGGCCGCAGCCAAAGAGCTCAAGGAGGCGGGCAAAAAAGTCGCCGTCATCACCAAACTCCACCCCCTGCGGAGCCACTCCGGCGCCGCCCAGGGGGGGATCAACGCCGCGCTCAGCGAAGAGGACAGCACGGAGTTGCACGAGTTCGACACCGTCAAAGGGAGCGACTACCTGGGGGACCAGGACGCCATCGAGCTGATGTGTACCCACGCCCCCGAGACGATCCGCTGGGCCGAGCGGATGGGGGCGATCTTCTCCCGCCGCGATGACGGCCGGATCGCCCAGCGCCCTTTCGGAGGCCAGTCCAAACCCCGGGCCTGCTACGCCGCCGACCGGACGGGGCTGACACTGCTGCAGACGATCTACGAGCAGGCCTACCGGGCAGGGATCGAAGTCTTCGACGAATGGTACTGCGCCGATCTGCTCTACGACGGAAAAGGGAAAGTCAAGGGGGTAGCCGCCTACAACATCCGCACCTCCGAGCCGGCAATTTTCAACGCCAAAGTGACCATGTTCGCCACCGGCGGGTACGGACGGGCCTTTAAGATCAACTCCAACGCCCACGCCAACACCGGCGACGCCCTCTCGATCGTCGCCCGCCGCGGCCTGCCCCTCGAGGATATGGAGTTCGTCCAGTTCCACCCCAGCGGACTGGGGGGATCGGGGATCCTGATCTCCGAAGCAGCCCGGGGTGAAGGGGGACGCCTCTTCAACAGCGAAGGGGAGCGCTTCATGTCCAAATACGCCCCCAACGCCATGGAACTGGCCAGCCGGGACGTCGTCAGCCGGGCCATCATGCAGGAGATCCACGAAGGGCGCGGCGTCGGACCCAACAAAGACGCCGTCTATATCGACCTGACCCACCTCCCCAAGGAGACGATCCTCACCAAGCTCCCCGAGCTGCGTGAGCTGGCGATCACCTTCTTGGGGCAGGATATGCTCAAAGAACCCATCATGATCGCCGCGACGGCCCACTACTCCATGGGGGGAATCCCCGTCACCACCCGCTGCCAGGTCAAAAAGAGCCCCACCGAAACGGTCGAAGGGTTCTACGCCGCGGGGGAATGTTCCTGCGTCAGCGTCCACGGCGCCAACCGCCTGGGGGCCAACAGTCTGCTTGAGGCCCTCTTCTTCGGTCGACAGGCGGGCAAGGCGATGCTCGAGGACATGGATTCGATCGATCTGGCCGAAGCCGACGCCCGCGACGCCGAACCGATGATCGCCAAGGTCGAGGGGATCCGGACCAACAACGGCACCGAGCGGGTCGCCAAACTCCGGGCCGAACTGCAGGAGAGCATGACCAACGACGCGGGGGTCTTCCGTACCGAAGAGTCGCTGCTCAAGCAGAAGAACAAACTGGCCGAACTCTACGAGCGGTACCAGAACATCCGGATCGACGACAAATCCTCCACCTACAACACCGATCTGCAGGAGGCGATCGAGCTGGGGCACATGATCGATTTCAGCCTCTTCATCGTGGAGGGGGCCCTGGCGCGCAAAGAGAGCCGCGGTGCACACTACCGGGAAGATTATCCCCAGCGGGACGACGAAAACTTCCTCAAACACACCTACGCCAGATTCGACGGCGACTACAGCCTCGCTCTCGAATACGGCGACGTGGTCCTGGGCAAATTCGAGCCCCAAGAGCGAAAATACTGATAAGGAGCGGCGATGAGCAACGAAAAAACCCAAACGGCCGGCGCGACCCGGAAAGTGACGATCAAAGCGTTCCGTTTCAACGCCGAAACCGACTATCTGCCCTACTACAAAACCTACGAAATGGAGGTGGGCAAGGACGAGCTGATCCTCGACCTGCTCAACCGGATCAAATGGGAGCACGACGGATCGTTCTCCTACCGCCGCAGCTGCCGCCACGGGATCTGCGGAGCCTGCGGGATCAAGGTCAACGGCAAACCGGTCCTGTCGTGCAAGCAAAACGCCCATGAACTGATCGACCTCTTCGGCGACGAACTGGTCTTCGAGCCCCAGAGCCAGAAACGGGCGGTCAAGGACATGATCGTCGACAAAGGGGATTTCTGGTCCAAGCACGCCGCCGTCAAACCCTACGTGGAGACCGAAGTCGATCCCCATCCGACGAGCGAAACCCTCATGAGCCCCGAGCAGGTGGAGAACTTCCTCGACGCCGACTACTGTATCCAGTGCGGAAGCTGCCACTACGCCTGTCCGGTGATCGAAGTGAACGAAGACTACCTCGGGCCCGCCGCCTTCGCCGCGGCTTATCGCTTCACCGTCGATCCCCGGGACGAAGCGGGTCGGGAGCGCCTCGAGACCACCGCCGAACTCGGCAGCGGCGTATGGGACTGCGTCAAGTGCTACGAATGCGCCGAAGCGTGCCCCAAAGGGGTCAACCCCATCGAGAAGATCACCAAACTCCACAACCTCCAGTTCGAGGAGAAGGTGGCCGAGCGCAACGTGGCGACCAAACACGCCGAAGGCTTCGTCCGCTCCATCAAGAAATTCGGCTATCTGGACGAGCAGGACATCGTCCTCTATTCCGAAGGGCTCGGCGTGGTCAAACACCTGAGCGAAGCGCTCAAGATGATCAAGGCGGGCAAAGTGCACCCCTTCGATTTCGCCAAAAAGAAAATGCCCCGAAGCAAAAACCTCGAAGAGATCCAAAAACTGATTGAGATCTCCAAAACGAACGAACTCTAAGGAGCAGAGCATGAGCAAACTCAAATACGCACTCTATACCGGCTGTACCGCCCGGGAATCGACCCCCGAACTCCTCTCTTCTACGCTGGCCGTCGCCGAGAAGCTCGGGATCGAGCTCGTGCTCCTGGACGAGGCGAGCTGCTGCGGGGCGAGCCACCTGCAGGATTTCGACGAGTTCCTCTCCCTGGTCCTCAACGCCCGCAACATCTGCTACGCCGAGCAACTGGGGCTTCCGATGGTGACGATCTGCAACACCTGCCAGCTCAACACCGTCATGACCAAAGAGCGGCTCGACAACGACCCCGAAATGCGCGCCCGGGTCAACGAAAAGCTGGCCGAAGTGGGGCTGGAGTACAAAGGGACCAGTTCGGTCCGCCATTTCCTCTACGCCCTGATTGATGATTACGGACTGGAGAATATCCGCGAAAAGGTGGTCAAACCCCTGAGCCACTTCAACATCGCCCCCTTCTACGGATGCCACAACATCCGCCCCAGCCACATCCACTACAAGCACAACGCCGCCGCACTCCCCCCCGAAGGGGAATACCATATCGGCGAAGGGGGAGGAGAAAATCTCGAGCACGAACAGCCCCTCATGAGCAAATACACCGGCGAGAACCCCTACGCACCCGATTCCCTCGAGCGGCTCATCGAAGCTCTCGAAGGGAAATCGGTCGACTACGAGAGCAAAAACAAATGTTGCGGTTTCCACGTCGACTTGCAGGCCCCAAAAACCAGCAACGCTCTGACGGGAACGGCTCTCAGCGACGCGATCGACAATGGCGCTGATGTGGTGGTCACCCCCTGCCCCCTGTGTCAGCTCAACATGGATCTCAAGCAAGAAAGCGCGGGCAAACAGCTAGGGCGGGAGATCGAAGTGCCTGTCTTGCACCTGCCCCAGATGATCGCCCTGGCGCTGGGCTGCACCCTCGAAGAGATCGGACTCAAGCACAACGTCACCAAGGCGACGGGGCTCTACGCCTGATCGCCTGCGTTCGCCTTTCTTCCCTCTCCTACCTAACTGTCCTACGATCAAATCGTTTACACATTCGGTACAATGTGCATTGGAATATTGCTGGAACCAACCCCGTATATTCGACTTCTGGAAAAAACGCCACATACTTCAAAAAGGATCAGACGGTGAAGTTCGATCGATTCTTCCTCAGAGGGATGTTTATCGCATTTTTGACGTCACTGGGGCTACATGCTTCTTCTGATGCCCTGTTGGTACTGAGTTGGCACAACGCTTTTTGTGAAACCCATTCCCACAAAAAAGAGTGCCGTCCCCGATTCAACACCGCAAACAATCGCCTCGTTCTCCATGGATTGTGGCCCCAGCCCCGCTCCCAGGTCTACTGCAACGTCCCCGCATCCGTCATAGGCAAAGACAAGCACCACCAATGGCGTGCCCTCCCTGCGATCCGCCTTCCGCGCACACTTGCCAAACTGGAGACGATCTACTTCCCCGGCGCGCGCTCCGGCCTCGATCGGCACGAATGGATCAAACACGGAACGTGCTACAGCTCCAATCCCATCAACTATTTTGCCGATGCATTGTTGCTTACGGCACAAGTAGATGATTCGGATATCGGCAAATATCTACGGGAGCATATCGGGAAAAAAGTCCGCCTTGCCACGCTACGGAAACTGTTGGAGCGGGAATTCGGACCGGGTACCGGCAACAAACTCTCCATGCAATGCCGCAGAGGGCTTCTGAGCGAAATCCGCATTTCGATTCACGGTGCGGGACACGAACTTGCCCCCCTCCTGCGAGGGGCAAAACCACTGCACAGTCACTGCGTCGAAGCGATCGTCGACGCACCCGGACGGTTCCGCCGCTAATCAGGAGTTCCCGATTCTCCGCTCTTTGAGAAGGACATCAAGCACGTCGTCGGGGTCGGACGCGGCCATAAAGTAGTTCCCCTGCGTTTCATCGCACCCAAGAATCCGCAAAACTCCCAACTGATCGTCGCTTTCCACCCCTTCGGCGACCACCCGCAATCCCAAAACTTTGGCCATGACGATCGTCGCCCCGACAATCGCCCGATCGGTCTCGCTATCGGGCAAATCGGTGATAAACGATCGATCGATTTTGATTCGATCGACGGTAAACTCTTTGAAAACCCCAAGATTGGAATACCCGGTACCGAAATCGTCCACTGCGATGCGGCACCCCATACTCCGTAGGGAGTGGATCAGTTCCCTGGCGTTCGAATCGGTCGTCATCAAGGCCGTTTCGGTGATCTCGAATTCCACCTCATGGGATGCGATCGCATAGCGCTCGAGGCATTCCCGGACAAACGACACGAAGGTCTCGTCCCCCAGTTGTTTTCGGGATAGATTGACCGAAAGTTGCACCCCCCCAATCCCATGAGCTTTCCAGTCACGGAAGATACGACAGCTCTCCTCCAATACAATCCGTCCGATCGGAACGATCAAACCCACACTCTCGGCGATGGGGATAAACTCCGCCGGTGACACGCGATAGGGCAATACCCCCTCGTCGAACCGCACGAGCGCTTCGACACCGATGATCCGAGCTGATGCCAAATCGTATTGCGGTTGAAACACCAAATGGAAATTGCGTCCCTGTATCGCGCGGGAGAGTGCATGTTCGATCTCAAAGCGTCGCAGAAACGAAGCGTTGATCTCTTCGGAATAAAACTGTGAACGCTTCCCTCCCAGTTCTTTCGCCCGAAACAACGCCATATCGGCGTATTTGAGTAGCTCGGCGGCATTGGCGGCGTCATCGGGACACAACGCGATCCCCATACTGGCACCGACACTGTACTCGCGCTCTCCCAGAATGAGCGGACGGGAGAGATCTTCCTGCAATGCATCGACCGTATTCATGACCTTCTCGGCTTCGGCTCGCGGCCCTTGCAAGATGATCAAAAACTCATCTCCGCCGATTCGCCCGAAAAGATCCGACTCCCGTATATGATCTTCGATTCGTTCTGCCAGTGCGATGATCACCTGGTCACCGAATCGATGTCCCAGTGTATCGTTGATCTGCTTGAACTGATCCAGATCGATGGAGATCAGCGCGCAACGTCCACCTGTTTTTCGGCTCCGTTCGATGCTCTCCTCCAGCGTATTCAACAGCATCAGTCGATTGGGCAGACCGGTCAATGCATCCTGGAGAATCGATCGTTCCAGGCTCTCTTCCATCTGTTTGAGTTCACTCAAATCGGTACAATTGACGAATCGATAGGTCCCGTTGCCCTTTTCGTCGACGATCGTTTCGATGGTAAGCAAAATGTATCCCTCGCTCCCATCGAGCCGACGAATGGGGAGTTCCCCTCGAAACGTTCCCGTTTGATCGAGCCGTTCTCGAATCATCTTCGTCTGTTTGGGACCGAGGAATTCGAGATATTCTTCGAGCAGAAAACCCGGTTCCCGATCTTCCGGAAAGCCGAGAATTTTTTTGAACGCTTTGTTGTAATAATAAATGGAATGATCGTACGAAACGATCAACATCCCCTCGGTCGCTTCGTCAAAAACCCGTTTGAGTACTTCCACACGCAATCGCAGGGAGCTTTCCCGCTCATCCTCCATGACTCTTCCTCAAATAAATATCAATAGGAAAATCTTATAACTTTTTCCCTTCCAATCGGCTGTCACGTCCTGTTTCGGGGAGAGGAAACGAGGCTGGAGACGACGATCGCCAGATAGAAAAGCCCCGTGATCGTCTCCAGATAGGCCAGGAAGCGGGCGATGGGGTTGACAGCTACGATATCCCCGATCCCGAGGGTCGTAAGCGTCGTGAAGCTGAAATAGGCCATCGTCGAGAAGCTGTGCATCCAGTTCCCTTCGCCGATTCCCTCGAAGGCGTGGGGATCGAATAGAAACACGAGCAGATAGAGGACTGTCCAGATCAGCCCCAGCAGGAGGTAGAGGGTGACCGAACCGACGATTTTGTTGGCGTCGACCTCCCCCTCGAAGAGGATCCGCCGAGCCGAAACCCGAAACGCCCCGATCAGCGCGAGCAGGATCAGCCCCAGACTTAGCACGGCCCCCAGACGGTGCGGAAGGAAACTCCCCAGCAGCAAAAGCGCCCCCAGGGTGACGGTCAACGTATAGGCGATCCGGCGGTAGCTCGTGCGGACGTGGACGCTCTTGATCCCCACCAGGATCGTCACCAGCGCCAGGAGCGAAAAAAGCTCCTCCCCCAGTCCGCCGGGGATCCACTCGATTACCGCCGCGCTGAAGAGAAAGAGCAGGAGCGATACGAGGAGATAGGAGAAGTTGTTTTGCGGAGAGATCGTGTGCATCGTCACCCCCCTACCCGGGCGATTGTTTTCGCTACGAATCGGGCGAAGTCGTCCCGGTCGTTGGGGCAGCGGGCGACCCGGTAGGCTTCGTAGCCGATCTTCTCGGCGATGGCGCGGTGCTCCCGGTCCAGCTCGAAGAGGGTTTCGCTGTTGTCGACGGTGAAGGAGAGGGGAAAGACGAGGAGCCGCAGATGATCGGGGCGCCGGAGTACGTCGGCGAGGTTGGGCTCCAGCCAGGCCCCCTTCCCCACCCGGGACTGGTAGGCCAGTTTGATATTTTTGAATATTATCCCCCGCTCCCTCAGATAGATCCGCAGCGCGGAGACGTTGGCCTCGACCTGCTTCTCGTACGGATCGCCGGCCCGGACGATCGAACGGGGAAGCCCGTGGGCCGAGAGCAGTAGCGTGTACGAAGCGGGGTCCTCCCCATCCAGCGCCTCCACGATCCGGGCCGTCTGGATCGCGACATAGTCGTAGTCGTCGTAATAGGGTTCGACGGTGTGGATCGCGGGGCGGTACCCCATCCGTTCGCAGCGCTCCCGAACATCCTCCACCGACGAGAGGGTGGTGGTGGTCGAATAGTGGGGATACATCGGAAAAAGGATCAGCTCCTCCACCCCCTCTTCGGCGAATTCCCGCAACGCCGCATCGGCGAAGGGCGGGACGTAGCGCATCGCGGGGCGTACCGGGCAGCCGCACCGCTCCTCGACCCGGGCCGCCAGCGACCAGGTGGTCTCGCTCAGAGGGGAGCGACCGCCGAGCCGGCGGTAGTTCTCCTCCGCCTCCTCCAGCCTGGCCGCGACGATCCGGTTGCCGACGAAAGTCCGCAGGGGCGCGGGCATGGGGAGGATATGGGGATCGGCGAACATATTGCGCAAAAAGAGCTCCACCTCGGAGAGGTTGTTGGGTCCCCCCATGTTGAGCAGCAAGACTCCCCGTTTCATCGCACCGTTCCCGTTTTTTTGACAAATGGTATCATATTCCGACAATGGACGAGGAGTGTCGATGGAGCTGTTTTTCCTGGGGACCTCCGCGGGGGTTCCCACCCGCCGGCGCAACGTTTCCGCCCTGGCGCTGCGCCCCACCGGCCAGAGCCGATGGTTCCTTTTCGACTGTGGGGAGGCGACCCAGCATCGGATCTTGGAGTCGTCGCTGAGCCTTTTTCGGCTGGAGCGGATTTTCATCACCCATCTTCACGGCGACCACGTCTACGGTCTGTTCGGCCTCCTGGCTTCCCGGGGGATGCACCGGTGCGAAGCGCCGCTGTGGGTCTACGGTCCCGAGGGGCTCGGGGAGATGCTCGAGGCGGTGATGCGCGCCAGCCGTCTGACGCTCCCGTTCGATCTGCATGTCGTCCCTCTCCTGGGAGACGAGACGATCGAACTGGAGGGGCTGCGCGTCTCGACGCTCCCGCTGTCTCATTCGATCCCCTCCTACGGATTCGTCGTCGAGGAGGCCCGCCGCCCGGGGCGTTTCGATCCCGAGCGGGCGCGGGGGCTCGGGATACCGGAGGGCCCGTTGTTCGGCAGGCTGCAGCAAGGCCACAGCGTCCGTCTCCCCGACGGACGGACCGTCCACCCCTCTCAGGTTATGGGCCCTCCCCGTCCGGGGAAGCGGGTCGCCGTCGCCGGGGACAACGACCAACCCGGGCGCTTCGAGCCCTGGGGCCCGCTCGATGGGTTGGTGCATGAAGCTACCTATACCCAGGAGGATTTCGACCGGCTCGAGGTGAAATACCGCCATACCACCGCCAGGGAACTGGGGATCGCCGCCGAGCGGATCGGCGTGGGGCATCTGCTGGCCACTCACATCAGCCCCCGCTACGATTCGCCCGAGCGTGAACAGGAACTCGTGGAGGAGATCCGCAGCCACTTCCACGGGACGGTCACCCTCGCCTACGACGGGCTCCGGATAGAAATCTGACAAAATTTATCCGCTTTTTGCCGAAACTGTGTTATAATGGCCGACACAACCCAAACAAGGAGGCCACTATGCCCAAAGTCAACCGCTACGTCGACATCGATACCGTCGAAAGAGAAGCCAAAAAAGACTATATCGACCGCCACTCCCCCTTCGTCCACTGTGCCGATACGGCCAAAAAAGGGGAGCCTTTCACCGTCAAGGTGAAAGTGGGCAATGAGTACAGCCACCCGGACGATTTCGACCACTACATCGCCTACGTCCAGCTCTGGAACGGCGAAACCCTTCTGGGACAGGCGACCTTCACCCCCGGAACCCTTGGGAACCTCAAAGGGCACGTAGAGGTCGATTTCCACATCGTACCTACCGGCAACAAACTCAAGCTCAGCGCGATGAGCTACTGCACCAAACACGGTCTGTGGGAGAGCGACCCGGTCGAAGTGACCGTCGTCGACTGATCCCTGCTCCGATCGACATATTTGTCGATCGGGCCAACAAATTCATTCTCCCCCTTCATAAACTTTTTTTACACACTTTCGCTCAAAATCGGCACTTATTTATTTTCAAACAAAGCGCGCTATACTTGAACCGTCACAATAATTCACAAAAGAAGGAGGAGCCAGTCATGAAACACCAATATTTAAAAAATCAACCTGATGAAAAAGGGTATTTCGGTAAATATGGGGGAGCATTCATCCCCCCGCAATTGGAGGAGGAGTTCAACAAGATCACACAAGCCTATCTGAAATTGCGAAAATCAGCCGATTTCCTGGCCGAACTACGCTCGATCCGCAGCCATTATCAAGGACGTCCAACCCCGGTGTATTACGCCAAACGGCTCAGCGAAGCGATCGGAGGAGCACGGCTCTATTTCAAACGGGAAGACCTCAACCACACAGGAGCCCATAAACTCAACCACTGCATGGCCGAAGCGCTCCTGGCCAAATCGTTGGGAAAAACCAAGCTCATCGCGGAAACCGGTGCGGGACAGCACGGAGTTGCTCTGGCCACGGCGGCGGCATATTTCGGACTGGAATGCGAAATCCACATGGGTGAGGTCGATATCGAAAAAGAACATCCCAACGTCGTGCGGATGAAAATCCTGGGAGCCCAGGTCGTCCCCGCGACCCACGGCCTGCGTACCTTAAAAGAGGCGGTTGACTCGGCTTTCGAATCGTATCTGAGCCAACTCGACACGGCCCTCTATGCCATCGGATCGGTGGTGGGTCCCCATCCGTTCCCCCTCATGGTTCGGGATTTTCAAAGCGTCGTAGGAATCGAAGCCAGAGAGCAGTTCATGGAGATGACCGACGGAGATCTGCCCGAACATGTGGTCGCCTGCGTCGGCGGAGGATCCAACGCCATGGGGATCTTTAGCGGATTCATCGACGATCCGGTGGAACTCTATGCGGTCGAACCGCTGGGTAAAGGAACCCGATTGGGAGATCATGCGGCGACTCTCGAATACGGGCAGGAAGGAGTTTTGCACGGATTCAAATCGATCCTCTTGCAAACTGAAGAGGGAGAGCCGGCCCCCGTACACTCCATCGCCAGCGGATTGGATTATCCGGGAGTAGGCCCCGAACAAGCATATCTGCGTGATATCGGCCGGGTCAATGTCCGCGGCGCCACAGACGAGGAGACGGTCAATGCGTTTTATGCAATCAGTCGCTACGAAGGGATCATTCCCGCCCTCGAGAGCGCACATGCCATCGCCTACGCGATGCAACTGGCTCGGGAAAAACCCGACGACGCGATCCTGGTCAACCTTTCGGGCCGAGGAGACAAAGACATCGACTACGTAGTGGAAAACTTCGGAATTCGGGAAGTCACCCTCTAACTCAGGGTTCTCCGTATCGTGCCAGATCTTTGTCGACAATACGCATGATCTTGCGCAATCGATCGTAATCGGAATCTTTCCGGGGGCCGAAGCCGGTCATATCCTTTTTGATCGAAGTGAGAATCTTGGGATCTTTGAGCGTCAAAAGGGCCTGCCGGATCTTCCTGGCCAACTTCGGATCCATCGATTTGTGCACTACGATCGCGAAATCAACCACCGGTTCGCTGATCGCCAAGACTTTGAGATGGCGTCGATAGGTCTCTTCGACGCTCCGTTTGATCCCTCCTGCGTCAACCATGCCCATAATGACGCTTTTTGCCACGGCATCGTGCCGTCCCAAAAACACGAATCGCTTCAACTTATCCAGGACACCCGCTTGCATCAGCATGTAATAAGGCAGATAAAACGAAAGCGTCGATCGGCGTGATCCAAACGCGAAGGTTTTGCCTGCCAGATCTTCCAAACGGTGTAGCGGAGCGTTTTTTGCCGCTACGATCATCGCTTCGAAATACGGGGTGAAATGGCTCTCGACTCCCGCGATGATCCGGAGAGCCCCGGGCGCTTTCCGGCTAGCGGTCACATAGGGGCTGGGACCGATGTACCCCAGATCGAAATCTCCGTTGACGAATTTCTCGATCGTATCGTCATAATTACGCCCGGTGGCAAAGACAAAATGTTCCCCGGTTACCTGATCCAAATAACGCAAAAGCGGTTCGAAACGTTTCTGTACAATTTTCGGATCGACAGTGGTGATCGCTCCGAAACGATAGGTTTTTGCCACAAGTGAGGCCGAAAATAGCACGACGGCGATCCACCAAAAAGCGATCGTTCTCATAAAGACACCATTGAAGGATTTTTGTTCATTATACCCCATTTCATCCGATACAGAAAATCGTTTCGAATTGGGCTACAATACGGATAAAACAACACCTCTCGCATGGAGCGTGGATGCGGCGCCATTGGATCAACATACTGGTTTTGATCATCCTTTTTGTCGGTATGGTGGGATGGCTTACCGCGCAAAAAAACCGCAAACTCCGAAACATCGAAAATCAAACCGTCGAGAAACTTTTGGAAGAATTCCGCGCCGCGACGACTCCATTTACCACCCTGGCTAAACTCTTTTACGAACAAAGCAACGAAGCGCTGGCACGAACGATGCAAATCGCTTCTACCGGCGACGCGAAAACCCGCCATGCGTTACGTGAGAAGATCCTGGACCGTTTTTATCCGATGTATCGAAACGGGACCCTATTGGGCTTGATGCAGATGCAGGTACACGATCCGGAAGGGAGAAGTTTCGTCCGTTTCCGCCATAGCGAGCTTTTTGGAGACGACCTAACAAGCATCCGCCCCTCGATCCGGAATATGGTCCGTTCCCACCGTTTTCTTGAAGGGTGTGAAGCGGGGCGTTACTCCTTCGGATACCGCCATATTTTTCCCCTCTTCTATGACGGAAAATACACCGGAAGCGTCGAATGGGTCTGGAGGTCGATCGCCGTTACGGGAATGATGAGCCGGCTTTTCGGCGGAGATTACGGCATCGTCATCCCCACCGAAGAGCTCAACGAAACGATGTCTCCGGAAACGATCCGGGATTTTTCCGAACCGTTCCCCCTCTGCCCCGACTTCCGTATCGAAAAAACCCATGCGCAGTACGATGCGATCCGGTTTCGAAAAACCTTGCGCGCTCTGCAGATCCCGGCCACTACTATCTGCACGGCGCTAAAACAAGACAGCGCACGCATCCTGCACGTCGCCCAAAACGGACAATACAAATTTCTCGTCATCTTGCCGATCCGGGACATCGACACGAATCGAAGCGACCGGCTCATCGCGATCAAAAACGACCCTTACAGCGCCACCATCCTCTCGACCTATCATCGCAAGCTCCGTTATTATTCGTTGCTGATGCTACTTCTCATCGGAATCATCTACCTCTCCTACCGCAAAGAGATGTTCGTCCGTACTCTGCTCGACAGCCAAAAAGACCTGGTCGTCCTCACAAGCGGAAGCAAACTCTATGACGCCAATCGCTCGTTCTTGGAATTTTTCGGCGTCAAAAATATCAAAGAGTTCCTACGTACCTACGGCTGTGTCTGCCGACAATTCCTCGCCAAAGAAGGCTATTACAGTTCGCACCACGACGATGCACGCTGGATCGAAGCGCTCTCCTCCCATTCCGGACAGGAAAAACGGGTTATCATGCGTTCCCCCATAGACGGCAAAGAGCGCATCTTCCTCGTCTCCGTCCGACGATTCGGCAAAACCGGCCTCCATGTCGTCTCCTTCCGCGACATTACTGAACTCGAACGGGAAAAACGACATCTCCAACTCGAATCGGTCCGAGACCACCTGACACAGATCTACAACAAACGGGCTTTCGAACACTACTTGCGTGAAAAAATCCAGGACTACCGTACGTTCCACCGCTTCGAGGTGAGCGTCGTGATGTTTGATCTGGACGATTTCAAACGGATCAACGACACTTATGGTCACACCGCGGGAGATCGGGTGTTGCGGCGACTGACCCGCATCGTACGGGGGCAAATCCGAAAAAGCGACTTCTTCGCCCGCTGGGGGGGAGACGAATTCATGATCGTCATGGAGGGGATCGAACCCGCACAGGCCGCCCGGATCATGGACAAAATTCGACTCTCCGTCGAAAATGCCGACTTCGGTGTCCCCGAACGGATCACCTGTAGTTTCGGCATCACCGCGATCGGCGACAACGATACGCTCATCGAGATCATCGAACGGGTCGACAAGCTCCTCTACCAAGCCAAAGAAAAAGGAAAAAACCAAATCGTATGGGACACCGGGGGCGGTGGCCGGTGACTTACTCGGAGTGCCAGTCGGTGCAGGGGTAGCACTCCCCTCCTTCCACCGCCCGGGCGAAGACGGTGAGTCCGTGCCCGCATTCGGCGGCGATCCGTTCCAGCCGCTCCCGGTGCGCCGGATCGAACGCCACGAGCATCTCGTACTCTTCGCCGCTCATCCCCACCTCGGGGGCGATCTCCCGCAGCGGCTCGATCCCCAGGCCGTTGGCGGCGAGCAGTTTGTTCGTATCGCAAAACAGGCCGTCGGAGAGGTCCATCCCCGCCCGGAGCAAGGGACGGGCCCGTCGGACGAATTCCCGGCGCAAGGGAGGTTCGAAAAAGGGCGAATCCTCCCCGATCGCCTCTGCGGCCATCAGACGACGCAGATCCCGAAGGCTCCGCCCCAGGGTTCCGGTGAAGGCCAGCAGATCGCCCGGACGGATCCCGGTACGGTAGAGGGGATCCTCGGCGTACGAAACGAGGGTGATCGCCAGTTCGAGCCGTTCTCCGGCCACCGTATCGCCGCCGATCAGTTCGCATCCGCACTCCCCGGCCGCCCCTTCAAGCCCCTCCACGAGAGCCTCGATCCCCGCCGCGTCGATCCAGGGGGGCAGCGAGACCGCCGCCAGGGCATACCGGGGATCGGCGTTCATCGCCACCGCGTCGGAGAGATTGATTCGCATCGCCTTGCGACCCACCCGATAGGGATCCATCCACTCCCGACGGAAATGGATCCCTTCGCAAAAGGCGTCCATGCTGTAGACCCACTTTCCGATCACCGCGCCGTCGTCACCGACCCGCCCCGAGGCGATCCGGGAGATGAGATAGGCTTCCTTGTCCATCGTATCCTCGGAGTTTTTGGAGATTGTAGCACAGGGGTGGTATAGTAACGGCGAAATACGATCCGGGAGGCAGGTTTTGATATTTTCGAATATCACACAGGCGGCCGAAGCGCTCGCATGTTTCGACCCCGCATCCCCGGGGACGATCCGGCTCCCCGTTCCGGAGGGGCTGCACCGCTCCAACATGATGCTCAATCCCCTACGGCTCGAACATCTCAACCGCCTCGACGAACTCGAAGCCGACGTGGCCACTCTCAATCTCGAAGACGCCATCGCCCCCGAGCGCAAAGCCGAAGCGCTGCGCAACGTCCTCTTTTTCCTCGGCCGCTTGGAGCGCACCCGCTCCCGTATCGTGGTGCGGATCAATCCCCTCGAAGCGGAAGGGGAGCGGGAGATGGCCGCCTTGCGTCCTATCCGGGGACTCGCCATCCGCCTCCCCAAAGTCCGCTGCCGCTCCCAGATCGAACGGGCGCTGGAGCTGCTGGGGGAGGAGCAGGAACTGCACGCTTCCCTCGAAACCAAAGAGGGGCTCCGGGATCTGGCCCGGTGGGGATCGATCGATCCCCGTTTCACCACCGTTAACCTGGGGATCCTCGATCTGCTGGCCGACCTGGGGCTCCCCCAGAGCCTCCTGGCGATCGGAAACCCCACGGTCGAGTCGATCCTGGCCCGTTTCCTCGTCGACGCCCGAACCGCCGGACTCCATCCGGTTTCGTTCATGTACCAGGACTACCGGAACCTGGAGAGTTTCCGCCGATGGTGTGAACGGGAACGGGAGATGGGCTTCGGCTCCAAAGCCTGTATGGGGCCCGCTCAGGCCCGGATCGCCAACGAGATCTTCGCCCCCTCCCGCGCTGCGATCGAGCGGGCCCGCATCATCAAGGAGCGTTTCGAGGCCCACGCCGCCGAAGGGATCACCGGTTTCATGGACGAAGAATACGGATTCATCGACGAACCGATCTACCGCGACGCGCTCAACATCCTCGCCACGGCAAAGGAGTGATCGATGGAAATGGACAAAGTATCGACGATCCGGCGGATCGGACGCTTCTGCGACTGCCCCTTCGAGAGCCCCCTCGATCACGACGCACTCCGGCTGATCCTACGCAAACGGCTGACCAAAAAGGAGTTTCGGATCTTCTTTTCCGATCTGGACGATCCCCAAGCCCAGGCGCGACTCCGCCACACCCTCCGGCTGGACGAGGAACGCTATCGAACACTCCTGGAACGGATCGCCCAAAAACTCCGCAAGCCGCGGATCCTGGCCGAACTCCGGGGCGAAACGGCAGAATGAAATCCCCCCTGCCTCACCGAGAAAGAGTTGGATATAATATCACCGTACCAAGTAACTCCCTCAAACGTTTGATGCGGCAATTTTGTTCATAGGCAAGGCGGATTTTTGCAGGACTAGCCGGAGGCTAATGCAAGAAAATCCAACGCCGCATATGGGCAAAAGTGCCGCACCCTTCGGGGAGAGCGATACGCGGC
>JALWKO010000036.1 GCA_027081405.1 Campylobacteraceae bacterium
TGCGCGACCGACGCTTCGACATCGCCGTCATCGACGAAGGGAGCCAGCAGGTGATCCCCTCCACCCTGATCCCGCTGATGCACGCCGACCGCTTCGTCATCGCCGGCGACCACCGCCAGCTCCCCCCGACGGTGGTGAGCGAACAGGCCCGGGAACTTCGCCGCTCTCTCTTCGAAAGCCTGATCGAACGCCATCCGGACAACGCCCGGATGCTCCGGGTCCAATACCGGATGCACGAAAAGATCATGGCCTTCCCCGCCCGGACCTTCTACGACGGCGCACTGGTCGCCGACGAGAGCGTCCGCACCCGGACCCTCCGGGCCCTCGATCCCCGGCCGCCCCGGCGATATGCGGAGATCCTCGATCCCGACGAACCCCTCATCTTCGTGAGCACCCACGGGATCGAAGCGGCCGAATCGCTCCCCTGGCGCTCCACCAGCTACGAAAACCCCGCCGAAGCCCGCATCGTCCTCGATCTCCTCGGGGAACTCCTCGCCATGGGGATCGACCCCGCGCAGATCGGGGTGATCTCCCCCTACCTCTCCCAGGTCAAACGGATCAAGGCGGCGCTAACGGGGAAACTCGAATCGGTGGAGGTCAAAAGCGTCGACGGATTCCAGGGGAGGGAAAAGGAGGTGATCCTCATCAGCTTCGTCCGCTCCAACCCTTCCGGAGATCTGGGATTCCTGGGGGATCTGCGCCGCCTCAACGTCGCCCTGACGCGCCCCCGGGCGAAACTGATCGCCGTAGGCGACGCCCGGACCCTGCAGATCCACCCCGTCTACCGGGAGTTCATCGATTTCGTCCGCCACGAGGGGCGCTTCGTTTCGGTTAGAGCACGCGATTCTCGCTAACGACTCCCGTGGATACAGACCCAATCTCCGGGACAGGTCCCGGTGTGGGCGGCCACCACTTCGCATTTGACTTTGAACAGGAAGAAAATCCGTTCGTCTCCCCGCCCTTCGAGACATTCGTAGTTTCCCATCCCCTTGGAGAGGATCAGGTCGGCCTCTTCGTACGCTTCGAGTCCGGCGGCGTTGGCCCGCTCCGGCAAAAACGCGGGCGTGTCGACCCCCGTATCGACGATACGGGCGAAGCGGGGAATCGGACTGTGCCGTGCCGTCTCGGCGTCGATATCGTTGATGATCGGACGCCCCCGTACCAGATAGTCGATCGACAGGTCCGGATGGAGACGGTGTACGGTTTCGAGCAACAGCGCATCGAAGAGGTGTTCTCCCACGTTGTCGGCGATCACGGCGAGTCGGCGGGCCGTTTGCAGACGCGTCCGAAAGCCTTCGCACTCGTCGATCGCGAACGGGACGGAAAAAGCCGTTTCGATCTCCTCGTCCAGCCCGAAACGGCGCTGGGCGGCGAAATCGATCACGTTGCCCGCCACCGCCGCCCGCAACGCGGCACCCAGGGGATCCTCCGCCTCTTCGATCCGTTTCCGTACCCGGGGGAGGACTTCCCCGGCGTTTCGTACGCTCCACTCCTTGATCCCGCGATAGGGATCGTCCTCACCGAGGATCCGGGAGATGGCCGGATAGAGGATCGCCGCCGCTTCGGGAGGCGTATGATCGGTATCGACCTTCTCCAGGATCCGGGCGCTCTCCTTCAGCAGCGCCATCGCGCAGCCCCGATCGCACTCCCGAAGTTCCGTAAGCCGAAGTATCTGGTTCATCAGACAGACCATGCACGCTGGCTGCATCCGCACGATAGATCCTTCTATGTTCACCGCACCGTGAAGCTTTCGTTGCGGTGATGAAATCATCGATTTATCCTACCATAACGCGGCATGAGGGATGAGTGATTATTTTTTCATCATGTTTTTTCCCGCAACGAAAAAAAACGAACAAAAAAACGGACAGTTTTTCATCACCACCGAAACGAACGGGGCGCTACAATGGTTCCATATCGAAACCATAAGGAGGAATGATGGATCTATCCTACGCACTCAACACCCTCTTCGCCCTGTTCGCGATGACGTTGATCATCTTCATGGTCCCCGGCTTCGCGATGCTCGAAGCGGGACTCGTACGGACCAAAAACGTCACCGCGGTTCTGATGACCAACACGATGATCTATTCGGTCGCGTCGATGGTCTTTTTGCTGATCGGCTACACCTACGCGTTCGGAAGCTGGGACAACGACTCGATGAGCAAGTGGGCCGCCTTTTTGTTCCAGATGGCCTTCGTCGGAAAAACGGTCAACATCATGAGCGGCGGGGTGAGCGAGCGGACCCGGATCCTGCCGCTCACCTTTTTCACGATCGTAATGGCGGCCTTCATCTACCCCACCGCAGTCAACCTCACCTGGGGGGCCAACTTCCTCAAAGGGACCGCGCTGGACATCTCAGCGATGCACGACCTGGCCGGTTCGACCGTGATCCACTCCACGGGTGCCTGGGCCCTGCTGGCGGCGATCCTGATCATCGGGCCCCGTCACGGACGCTACAAAGACGGAAAGATCCACGTCATCCCCGCTTCCAACATCCCGCTGGTGACGCTGGGGGCCTTTTTGCTCTGGATCGGATGGTTCGGGTTCAACGGCGGTAGCGTCGGCTCCATCGCCTCCAAAGCCGATGCCGATACCGTGGCTTTGACCGTGATGAACACCAACACCGCGGGACTGGCCGGAGCGATCGTGACGGGAATCCTCCTCTATATCCGTTACCGGAAATGGGACATCACGATGATCCTCAACGGTGCGCTGGGGGGACTGGTGGCGATCACCGCAGGTGCCGACGTCTTCGACATCTATTCCCCGATCATCGTGGGAGCCGTCGGGGGTGCACTCGTAATCTTCTTCGTCCCGTTCTTCGACCGCCTCAAGATCGACGATCCCGTCGGCGCCCTTTCGGTCCACCTGGTCAACGGGATCTGGGGGACCCTGGCGGTGGGGATCTTCGGTGACGTATCGCTCTGGGCGCAGATCAAAGGGATCCTCGTCATCGGCGTGTTCGCCTTTGTCAGCTCCTATGTAGTACTCTATGTGATCGACAAGGTCATTCCGTTCCGGGCCACCGATGACGAACAGCTCGAGGGGCTCGACTACGTCGAGTGCGGAATGGAAGCCTATCCCGAATTCAAGCAGACGATCTAAATAAAGGAGCGCGATATGTACAAAATCGAAGCGATCATCAAGCCGTTCAAACTCGAAGAGGTCAAAGACGCTCTCATCGCGGCGGGAATCGAAGGGATGACCGTCAGCGAAGTCAAGGGATACGGACGGCAACAAGGACACAGCGAACTCTACCGGGGAGCCGAGTATGTGGTCGATTTCATCCCCAAGGTCAAGATCGAAGTGGTGGTCAGCAACGAAGAATACCGCGACGCGGCGCTCAAAGCGATCCAGGAGGCGGCCCGCACCGGCAAGATCGGTGACGGGAAAATCTTCGTCCTCCCCGTCGATCACACGATCCGGATCCGCACCGGCGAAGAGGATGCCGAAGCGCTCTGAGTTCCACCCTTTCTTCAGAGCGCCCCGATTTTTTCCTTCCCTATTCCTCTCTCCATCGACTCTAACCGTAAATTTTACAGAAATGTGTCGAGCTGTTCCTGGAGTTTTTCCATGTTTTTGAGGGAGAGTTTGCGTCGGCCGGCTTCGAGGATGCCGTCGGCCTTAAGCTGTTTGATGTGGCGGTCGACCACGTGGCGGACGGTCCCGATGAGATTGGCGATCTCGGCGTGGGAGAGGTTTTCCAGGACGTTCACTCCCGTGCGGCGGCTCTTTTCGATCGATTCGACGATGAGTTTGAGCAGCCGTTCCTTGGTATCGAGCAGGGTCAGATCGGCCGCCAGCTCCTCCACGTGGCGCACCTGGGAGGCGATGTAGCGCAAAATCACTTCCCCGAAAGCGGGATACTGGTACATCCACTCCCGCACCTTCCCGATGGGGAGCCGGAGCGCTTCCCCGCTCTCGAGCACCTCACTCATCAGATCGTGGGGCCGGTTGTCCAGCAGTACCACCGTATCGTACATATCCCCCCGGGTCATGAGATAGATCACCTGCTCCTTGCCGCTGTGGAAATCCATCTGAAAAAACTTCACTTTTCCGCTGAGGAAAATGAAAAAATAGCGCAAGGTATCGTCGAAATCGAACGGGGCTTCGTGCTTCTCGAAGGTTATGATCGTTCCGATCTCCTCGATCTCGTGCCGCAGTTTGTCCGATATCCGGTTGAAACTCTCTAGTTGAAAGCGCATCATGCCCCTTCGCCGAATAGTTCGTCGATCCGGCTCTCGGGGCGGGCCACCACCGCCCGATCCCCCCGGATCACTACCGGACGCTCAATGAGCCTGGGGTGTTCGGCCATCGCGGCGATGAGCGCTTCGTCGTCCTCGACGTTTTTCAGCCCCAGCTCCCGGTAGATCGCCTCCTTGGTCCGCATCAACTCCCGGGGCTTCATCCCCAGTTTCTCCAACAGCTCCCGGATCTCCTCGGCCGTAGGGGGCTCGTCCAGATAGCGCCGCACCTCGTATGCGATCCCTTTTTCATCCAGATACTTCAGCCCGTTGCGGGATTTGGAACAGCGGGGGTTGTGCCAGACGACGACCGTTTCACTCATCGATACTCCTTGTTGTATTGGGATTTAGCTTTCGTATTTGCGCAGCCGCAGTTTGAGCGCCTCGTGTTTGGTGCGGAGCTCGGAGAGTTGCTCGACCCAGAATTCGTTGCGCTTGCGGACCGCCTCGATCTCCTCTTCGGCCTTGGCCAGGTTTTCCCGGCAGCCGGCCAGATGGGCTTCGAGCTCTTTTTTGTTCCCCTGGATCTGGGTGATCTTCTCCATCAAAGCTTCGTTGCGCTCCCTGGCCTGCCGCAGTTCGTTCTCAAGCTTTTCAATCTCCTTGGCATAGCGGGAACGCTCTTCGTCGAAGCCCTGGATCTCCTGCTGGAGCGAAGCGTTGTGGATCTGTACCTGATTGAGACTCTCCTCCAAAAGTGCAATCCGTTCTTTGAGCGTGTCCCGATCTTCCCGAAGTTCGAGAATCTTCTCCTGCTGGGATTTGTATCCGACGGTGAAGATCACCACCACGAGGATGAACGCCAGCACGATCGATGCGACGATCGCCCCGAAGACCATCGCGTCCACGTTGAACAGCGCCGTGAGTTTCTCGAACATCTATCCCCCCACCCGGTCGTACCCCGCCGGGACGGGGCAATACAGCGTTTTGGGATCGAGGGGACGGCTCA
Source organism: Campylobacteraceae bacterium (assembly GCA_027081405.1). Classification (GTDB taxonomy): domain Bacteria; phylum Campylobacterota; class Campylobacteria; order Campylobacterales; family Sulfurovaceae; genus Nitratifractor. The sequence continues at coordinate 5,191 of JALWKO010000036.1, forward strand.
GATAGCGGATCTTCCGGAAATGGATGTTGACCACGTTGCCGTCGTCGTCCTTGAAGGCGATCTGATCGATCCGCCCTTTGGAGTCGATCTGCAGGGTGTAGTATTTCCCCGCCACCGTGGCGACCCAGATCCGCCCTTTGTGGTGTCTGGCCGAGCGGAGAATTTTGCCCAGGTCGAGGGAGCGCCCCACGTGATAGAGGGTCGCCTGCTCCAGCTCGTGATCGACCACAAGAACCCGGCTGCCGGAGGTACAGACCTCCTTGCGCGCCGGGCGGAGGTAGCTCCACTTGATCCGGTCGGGGAAATTCATCGCCATCTTCCCCTCGTACCGGGCCACCCGTCCGTCGGCGTCGGTGATCTTCTGATAGAAATCGGCCTGCAGCGCCCGGGGAACGACAATCCCTCCCCCCACGGCGAAACCGATCCACACCAGCAGCAATACGGCGGCTTTGATCATCGACGCATCCTTTTTGCATTTGAACGGAATCATAACACAATCATATATCCGTATAGAAACACTATTTATGGGTGGGATGTAGCGATGGAGAATTAACCCTTTTTGGGTAGAATAAGGCCACTCTATCAACCGCGTTTATCCGCGTTATGTCATACGGAAGGCTATCGGAATGATCAACACCCTGATGAATCTCGTCGGCACCGCCAACGATCGGAAAATCAAACACTATCGCAAGCGGATCCGCCGGATCAACGAACTCGAACCCAAATACGAAAAACTCAGCGACGAAGAGCTCAAAGCCGCCTTCGACGCGCTCCGCCAGGCGGTACGCAGCGGCGAAAAGACCCTCGACGATGTCCTCTACGACTCTTTCGCGATCACCCGCGAAGCGAGCAAACGGGTCTTGGGGATGCGCCATTTCGACGTCCAGCTCATCGGAGGGATCGTCCTGCACGAAGGGAAGATCGCCGAGATGAAAACCGGTGAAGGCAAAACCCTCGTCGCCACCCTCCCCGTCGCCCTCAACGCGATGCTGGGCCGGGGGGTGCACGTGGTCACCGTCAACGACTACCTGGCCAAACGGGACGCCACCGAAATGGGAAAACTCTACGAATTCCTCGGCTACACCACCGGCTGCATCACCGGCGAACTCCAGGACGATTTCGCACGCAAGGCCCAGTACGAAGCCGACATCACCTACGGCACCAACAACGAATTCGGCTTCGACTACCTCCGGGACAACATGAAGGTGCGGCTCGAGGAGAAGGTACAGCGGGAGCACTACTACGCCATCGTCGACGAAGTGGATTCGATCCTCATCGACGAAGCCCGGACCCCGCTGATCATCTCAGGCCCCGCCCAGCGGGACCAGAGCCTCTACATGAAAGCCGACGAAGTGGCCCGCCAGCTGGTCCGGGGCGAGGAGCTCCCCACCAAACCGGGAGAGCCCAAGAAAACCACCGGCGACTTCATCGTAGACGAAAAAAACCGCACCATCGTCATGACCGAACAGGGGCTCGAGAAGGCCGAGAAGCTCTTCGGAGTCGACAACCTCTTCAGCCTCGAAAACGCGGCGATGGTCCACCACCTGGACCAGGCCCTCAAGGCCCACCACCTTTTCGAGCGGGACGTCCACTACGTGGTGCGCAACGGCGAGGTGATCATTGTCGACGAATTCACCGGACGGCTCAGCGAAGGGCGCCGCTTCAGCGAGGGGCTCCACCAGGCGCTGGAGGCCAAGGAGGGGGTCCCGATCCAGGAGGAGTCCCAGACCCTGGCGGAGATCACCTACCAGAACTATTTCCGGATGTACGAGAAATTGGCCGGGATGACCGGAACGGCCCAGACCGAAGCGACCGAATTCAGCCAGATCTACGGGCTGGACGTCATATCGATCCCCACCAACCTTCCCGTACGCCGGATCGACAAACCCGATCTCATCTTCAAATCCGAAAAGGACAAACTCGACGCGGTGGTCAAACGGATCAAGGAGCTCCACGCCAAAGGGCAGCCGGTCCTCGTGGGAACCGCCTCGATCGAAAAGAGCGAAATGCTCCACGCCCTCCTGGAGAAGGAAAAAATCCCCCACAACGTCCTGAACGCCAAGCACCATGAGCAGGAGGCCGAGATCATCAAGGACGCGGGCCAGAAAGGGGCCGTCACCATCGCCACCAACATGGCCGGCCGGGGGGTCGACATCAAGATCGACGACGAAGTGCGCGAACTGGGCGGTCTGGCGATCATCGGAACCGAACGGCACGAAAGCCGCCGGATCGACAACCAGCTCAGGGGACGCTCCGGGCGCCAGGGGGATCCGGGTGAAAGCCAGTTCTTCCTCAGCCTGGAGGACAACCTCCTACGGATCTTCGGCGGCGACCGGATCAAAAAGATCATGAACACCATGGGGATGGAAGAAGGGGAGTACATCGAATCCAAGCTGGTCACCCGGAGCATCGAAAAGGCCCAAAAAAAAGTGGAGCAGATGCACTACGAAGCCCGGAAAAACATCCTCGAATACGACGACGTGGCCAACTACCAGCGCAAGGCGATCTACGCCTTCCGCAACCAGCTCCTCGACCCCGAATACGACATCACCGCCAAAATCGACCAGAACCGCCAAGAGCTGGTCGATTCTCTCCTACAGGAGGCGGAGATCTTCTCCGGCCAGCCCAGCGAAGACTACGATCTGGACCGGTTCACGACCCTCGTGCGGGACTACACCGGAGTCGAAATCTCCCCCGAAACCCTCCAAGGCAAAGACGCCGAGGAGATCCGCGAAGAGACGGTCCGCATCCTCAAGGAGGCCTACGAGGAGAAATTCGGGATCTTCGAGCCCGAACAGCGCAAGGAGATCGAAAAGATCCTCATGCTCCAAGTCCTTGATACCGAGTGGCGGGAACACCTCTACGAAATGGACGTCCTCAAAACCGGAATCGGCCTGCGGGGATACAACCAAAAAGACCCCCTCGTGGAGTACAAGCAGGAGAGCTACCGCCTCTTCGAAGCGCTCGTGCGCCGGATCAAGTTCGAATCGCTCAAGCTGCTCTATCTGGTGCAGTTCGATTTCAGCGCCCCCGAAGAGGAGCTCGAGGCGGCCGAAAAGATGCTCGACGAGCTGGCCATCGACGAAGACGAGCTCATCAGCAACGAATACCAGGAGCTCCCCTCCGACACCACCGACGCCCAGCACACCCCCTACGTCGCCCCCCACAAGCCCAAACGCAACGACCCCTGCCCCTGCGGCAGCGGCAAAAAATACAAAAACTGCTGCGGCAAAAGCGGCCCCAAAAAAGGGCTGCTGGCCTGATGGCGCACGGCAGCGATCCCCGTCTCGTGCGGACCATCGTCCGCCACTACCTCCGGTACGACCCCGAAAATCCCTTTATTTTCCTCTCCGCGCTGCTGGCCTTCCTGGGGATCGCGGCGGGGGTGATGGTGCTGATGATCGCCATGGGGATCATGAACGGCACCCAGGAGGAGTTCGAAAAAAAGCTCTTCGTGATGAACTATCCGCTGACGATCACCAGCTATGGCGACGGGATCGACGAAGCGCTCCTGCACCGCATCCATACCCGCTTCCCCGAGCTGAAAATCAGCCCCTTCTACCAGACCCAGGCGATCGCCAAACACGGCGACCAGGTGGCCGGGGGGATCCTCTACGGCGTCGATTTCGCCCGGGAGCGGCAGCTCAATCCGATCCTCGCCAAAGCGCTTGCGGGCAAATCCCTCTCCCGCTTCCCCCTCGTGGCCGGTGACGATCTGGCCCTGAGCCTGGGGGCCGCGCAGGGGGAGAAGATCGCGTTGTATTTCTCCCTCCCCGAAACGGCCGGCTTCGTCTCCATGCCCCGGATGAAACGGTTCGTCCTGGACGCCACTTTCGATTCGGGGCTCAAAAGCTACGACCGGGCGCTGATGTACACCACTTTGCAAGCCTTCGCCAAAGTGATGCGCAAGGATCCCACCCGCTACGACGGCGCCCACATCGCCACCGACGATCCGATGGGGATGATCGACCAGATCCGTCCCCTCCTCCCCCCCGACGCCGACATCGAGGGGTGGTGGCAGCAAAACGGCAATTTCTTCTCGGCAATGGAAATGGAAAAAAAGGCCCTTTTCCTGGTGCTGCTGCTCATCATCCTGGTCGCCTCCCTCAACATCGTCAGCTCTTTGCTCATGACGGTCATGAGCCGACGCAAAGAGATCGCCCTGCTGCGGACCCTGGGAGCGACCGAGCGGGAGATCCACCGGATCTTTTTCCGGCTGGGGGTGATCATCGGCGCGGCGGGGATCGCCACCGGGACGGCCTTGGGCTTCCTCGGGATCTGGGCGATCCGACATTTCGACATCGTTACCCTCCCCGCCGACGTCTACGGGACCACCCGACTGCCGGTCGACCTGCTGGCGAGCGACTTTTTCGCCATCGTCGCCGGGGCCGCGCTGATCGTCATCCTCTCGGCGATCTATCCGGCCCGCAAGGCGGCCACGACCGATCCGCTGAGCGTGCTGCGGAACGAATAGCGCCTAGAAAATCTCCTCCAGCGAAGGGCCGGAGGGGGAAGCGGATCCGGAAGTCGGTCTCTTCGCCGGCGGGGTGAGGGGACGTTCCCGAAGGATGTCCCCCGGTTTGATACCGGATGGGGAAGCGGACGGAGAGGTCGGTTTTTTCGACGGCGTAGTATGAGGGGGCTGCTTCATGGCGGGGGTACGGGAACGCTCCCGAAGGATGTCCCCCGGAGCGCGGGGTGGCTTGCGTGTGGCGTTGCGCTCCACTCCCGGGACCGCTCCGGGTGCGACGAGTACCGCCGGGGCGGTCAGCGTCCGGCGGATCAACTCCAGCGGATAGATCAATGCTTCGGCCACGGGATGGGTTTTGACTTTCGGTTTATCCATCGTTCCGGTGATTTTGACCCCGACGGTGAGGCTCTTGTCCTTGCCGAAGAGAATGTACCCCACCACGGGGATGCTTCCCAGGGTTTTGCCCAGTTCCCGGGCAGTACGAACCGCCAGCTCGACATCGAGGGCTTTGGAGTCGAGCCCCACGCGCCCTTTGCCGACGATCGTGGAGGATCGCCCATCCAGGACGATCTCGTCCAGGTCGAGCCGGCTGCCCCGGATCCGGAAATCGATATGCCCTTTTCGGATGACGAACCCTTTGCGGCTGAATCCCGGATCGGAGAGGCTGGCCAGTGCCGGGATCGTGTTGAACAGGGCGATCATGTCGTTGTAGGCTTTGAGATCCCGAAGCACCGCTCCTTTGATCTTCAGATGTCCCTTGAGGCTCCCACCCGGCTGCCCCTCGAAGCGGAAATCGTAGCTCCCCCCGTGAAGCCCGGCGAAGGCCCCGATGCTCCGGATCCACCGATCGGAGATCCCACGGGCTTCCAGGACGATCGTTTTGCCGTTTTTGACGAGGGTGAGGCGGTCTTTGCCCAGCGTCCCTTCGAAACTGAATCCCCCTCTTCGGGTACGGAGGATGAAGCGGTCAAACGGAAGCGTGATCGCGCCGTAGCGGACCTTCACCGACTCCCCCCGGGCGGTCCAGGAGCCCCCTCCTCCGCCCGATGTACCGCCCAGGTAGTCTCGGACGACGGCACCCAGTCGTTTCACGTCCACCAGCAGCCTCCGCAGCGTCAGCGTCCGGCGGCGGGTGTCGAAGGCGAAACGGCCGCCCTTTTCCGAGAAAGAGACCCCCGTGTCGGAGAGGAACGCGCCAAAAGCCATCCGATCGAAGGGTTTCCCTTCCTGCTCGAACGGGCTTTCTCTCCATCGGACCGTCCCCTGGGCCCGGTATCCCCCTTTGGCCCGCACGGCGCGGATCGAACCGTCGGATACGATCCGAAGCACTCCTTGAAACCCTCCCGCCAGGAGATGGAGTTTGCGGGCTTCGAGGCGCTCGATCCCTTTTCGATCCATGACGATCGTAAGGCCCAATTTCGGGATGTTCAACGTTCGTACCGCATCGTCCCAGCGTAGATCGATGGTGAAATTCCGTTTTCCCAAGCGAAGCCACGGTTTCATAGGCGGCAGTGCGATCTGCCGTGAATGGACCCGAAGCTTCCCGCCCCGCTGTGCCAGTCGCAGCTCTCCGTCTATACTGCCGTCAAACCAAGGTTCGCGGAGCTCCACCCTTTCCAATCGAATCCTTTTGCCGGCGAAGGTGACCTTCCCGCCGCCGACCTTCCACCGCTTCAGCCCATATTCGAGTTCCCCTTTGGAGAACGAGATCGCTCCACGGCTGCGGACCCGATGGGGTCGGCTCCCCAGCCCCACATCCACGTCCACCCGCGCCTCGACCCGTCCGCTGCGCTGCCCCAGCCGGAGGGGGACCCCGTAGCGGAGCCAGATCCGCACGATCGGCCAGTCGAGCCGCCCGCGATAGCGGATCCGCAGCAGAAGCGTCAGCGCCTCGATCCGGTCCAGATGCAAGAGCGCCACCGTGCTCCCGTCGACGGGATGGTCGCCGTAGCGGGGATGCTTTGGAAGAAAGTAGAGGTCTCCCCCCTTCAACCGCACCACCACCCGCTCGGCGTCGATGGGGAGGAGCTCGGGATCGAAGCGGATCGTCGCGTTTTGCAGGATCGCCCTCCCCCGGAGGGTCGAAAAGTCGGGGCGCACACTCCCGTCCGATCCGATCGTCACTTCTCCGTCGAGGCGATCCAGCCGGTAGGTGCGGGCCCGGAGCCGCTCGCTCAGCCAGAGTTTCGCCACCCGATTGAGGGGGAACGCCTGCAGCAGCGGATCGAGGGAACGGGTGGCGTTGCTCTCCAGGTGGAAGCGGAGCCTCCCGTCGCGCAGATGGAAATCGCACGCACCGGTGATCCCTTTGAGCCGGTAGGCACCGGAAAAATCGATACGGGAACCGGCGAAGGTGTAGAGGAGTTTCCCGTTGAGGCCCAGGTCCCGGCTCCGGTCGTAGAAGAGCGGAACCTCCAGGAAGACTCCCCCCTTGGCGGGGCGGACCCGGGCCGCCAGCTCGTACCGCTCGTTAGTGAGGTAGAAAATCCGGTCGGCGTAAAGGATCCGGTAGCGGTCGTTGGTGAAGCGGACCTCCTGCAGATCGAGGGTGTCCACGTAGCGGAGCAACTCGGTGATCCGCAGGAGTGATTTTTGGAGCCCTTCCTTCGTGGAAGAGGATCGTTTTTTGGCCCTCGGGATCACCACCCGACGGGCTTTGAGGACGAGCTTGTCGTTAGAGAGTTTCAGATATAATCGCTTCAGTTCGAAGCCCCCGATGTGGGCGCTCTCGATCGTGATCCCACGGAGCAGGAGCCAATAGGTGCCGAGCAGGACAAGGAAAACGGCAAGGAGTACGATCGGTAGAATTCTGGAAATTCTCGAGGCCATTCTCCTTCTTTCCCTGGCGGCGGCGCTGTTCTATCTCACCCGGCCGGTATCCCATCTGCCGCCTTCGCTCACGATCGCCTCGGGCGACGTCGGGGCCATTATATCACAGCTGCGGAAAAACGGGGCGGATGTCGGGCCGATCGACGCGATGCTCCTCTCCGGGTTCGCTCCGCTCCCCGTCGGTACGGTCAAGCTGGGCCCCGCGCCGCTGTCCCGGATCGATCTGCTTTATCTCCTGGCCAGCCCCGGCGACCGTTACCGGGCGGTGACGCTGATCCCGGGGGAGACCACGGCGATCTTCCTCCGCCAGCTCTCCCGGCAACTTGCCCTCCCCTATTCCAAACTCCTCGAGGCGTTCCGACGTCAAAGCCCCTGGCGGGAGGGGGCGATCCTCGCCGACACCTACAACGTCCCCCTCCGCTACGACGCCAACCGGACGATGAGCTATCTGCTCAACCTCTCCCGCAAACGGATGGAGCGTCTCGCTCGGGAAGCGGGAGTCGGCGTGGGGAGCCCCGGCTGGCATCGGATCCTCGTCGTCGCCTCCATCGTCCAGAAAGAAGCGGGCAACCGCGGCGAGATGCCCCTCGTCGCCTCGGTGATCTACAACCGCCTGGGCAAAAAGATGCGCCTGCAGATGGACGGGACCCTCAACTACGGGATCTACTCCCACATCCGGGTCACACCCCGAAGGATCCGGGAGGACAACACCACCTACAACACCTACAAGCACCGGGGGCTCCCCGAAGCCCCGGTCTGCAACGTCTCCGTCGCGGCGATCCGGGCGGCGATCCACCCGGCTACGACCCCCTACCTCTATTTCATCCGCAACGACCGCGGAGGGCACGATTTTTTCAAGACCTATAAAGAGCATCTGAGAGAAGTACACCAAAAACGGCGCCGGATCCGGGAACGCAACGCATCCGAACCGAAGGGTGGCTATAATACTCCCAAAACCCCTTCCCCCGACGATCAACCCAAAGGAGCCGCGCACCATGTCCGCTGAGACCCTCAAGCATCTCGTCGATTACGGAATCGTTGGGATTTTGCTCCTGATGAGCGTGGCGACCTTCGCCTACGCCATCGAGCGTTTCCTTTTCTACCGGAGCGTCGACCTCCTCCAGTACGACGACAGGCGGGTCCTCGATCTCGATCTGCAGCGCAATCTCGGCCCCCTGGCGACGATCGCCACGAGCGCCCCCTACATCGGGCTGCTCGGGACGGTGCTGGCGATCATCCTCACCTTCTACGTGATCGGCCAACAGCACAGCGCCGTCGACACCGCCGCGATCATGAAAGATCTCGCCCTGGCCCTCAAAGCCACCGCCGCGGGGCTGGTGGTGGCGATCCCCGCCAGCATCTTCTACAACATTCTGAACGACCGGGCCGAACGGATCCTCACCGAATGGGAGATTGTCCACGAAGGGGCGCGATGAGACGGCGGCGCATCTCCCAGATCAACGTCGTTCCCTTCATCGACATCGTCCTGGTGCTACTGGTGATCGTCCTGGCCACCGCCACTTTCGTCGTCCACAACGCCGTCCCCGTCGACCTCCCCCGCTCCTCGGCCAAGACCAAAATCCCGCCCAAAAGCGTCTCGATCACCATCGACCGCAACGGAACCCTCTACTACGGCACCGAAACGGTCAGCCTGGACGGATTGCGGCGGCGGCTGGAGAAACTCGACCCCGCCAAGGATCTCGTCACCCTCCAGGCCGACCGCTCCAGCCGCTTCGAGTTTTTTGTCCGGATGATCTCCGAACTCAAAGGGCGGGGATTCCGGAAAATCTCCATCGTCACCCGGGGGGAGTGACTTCCGATCGGATAGAAGCGCTCCACCCGCACCTCATCCGGCGGTGACGTCGGGGCAGCGCTTTTTGAAATACTCCCGATCGGCCTTGCAGAGGGGGCACTGGGCGGGGGGACGCTTGCCCCGGTGGACGTGGCCGCACACTTCGCAGATCCACTCTTCGTTGTTCTCGCTGTCGAAGAACCCTTCCCGCTCCAGGGCCGCCTTGAGCTCCAGATACTCCCGCTCGTGCTCCACCTCCACCTTGCCGACGGCGCGGAAGAGCCGGGCGATGGCTTCCAGGCCCTCCTCTTTGGCGATGGCGGCGAAGTTGGGGTACATCTCCTCGTGCTCGTAGCGCTCGCCGTCGGCGGCGTACTGCAGATTCTTGCGGGTGCTGTCCAGCTCCACGCCGTGGACCAGTTTGTTGTAGGCTTTGAATTCGGCCATGGCGTGGTATTTCTCGTTGTCGGCCGCCTCCTGGAAGAAGCGGGCGATCCGGTGCAGCCCCTCCTCCATCGCCACCTCGGCGAAGAATTCGTATTTGTTCCGCGCCTGGGATTCGCCGGCGAAGGCTTTCATCAGATTGACCGCCGTCAGGTTCTCCGTGGTGCAGACCATCTCCCGGCCGCAGCAGACCAGGGTGCCCCCTCCGACGTGCTGGACCTCCACCTCGTTGCCGCAGACCTCGCATTTGTAATTTTCGTATTGTCGCATCGTGTTTCCTTCGTATGTTTTTGACTTTTCGGATTTTTCCGGGACCGTTTCAGCCTCTCAGGGAGTCGATGAACTCGGTGATATCCTCACGCAGCGCCGTCAGGTCCTCCTCGTGCTCCACCTCGTCGGCCAGGATCCGGCTGACGAGGTCGTAGGTGACGATGTCCTTGTCGCGGGTCAGCTCCGCAAGCTCCGAATAGACGCTGATGGCGCACTGCTCCCCTTTGATGGCATCTTCCAGGATGGCCACCACGTCGAAATCTTTGGGCTCTTCGTAGCCGCAGTTGGTCCGGGTGAACCACTCTTTGGGACTCAGCAGCGGCGTCCCGCCCAGCTGGAGGATCCGCTGCGCCACCATCTCGGCGTGGCGCAGCTCGTCCGCGGCGTGTTGGCGCAGTTCGGTGATCGCCGCGTCTTTCATGATCCCCTTGACCACCTTCTCCTCGATGAAATATTGATAATAGGCCAGCCACTCGTCGGCATAGGCTTTGTTGAGCAGTCGGATCAGCTCCGACACCTCGATCCCTTTGATGATCGAATTTCCCCTTCGGGCCATTTCGTCCTCCTTGGCGATTGGGTATTATGGAAAAATTTTTTCCATAAATAATTATATGCGAATTAAACTTAAAGGAAAATAATTTTCCTTTAACTTCCGTCGAATTCCGGATCGGAGATCGGGAGCGGTCAGTGGAGAAAGGGGGAAACGATCGCCACCAAAGCGGTGAGAAAGAGAAAGGCCCGCACCGTGTGGCGAAGCGATACGGGATCGAAACGCTCCCCGATCCGGTTGCCCACCGTCGCGGCAAGGATCACGAGGGGGGTCGCCGCGAGCCCCCAGCCCAGCCAGGGGAGGATCGGATCCCCCAGTTTCCGGTAGAGCAGACCGATCTGCACCGGTGCGGCGAGGAGAAACAACGCCGCCATGAAGGCCCGGCTCCGGCGAGCGCTCCAGTCGTGGGCCGTCAGCCAGAGCACCACCGGCGGTCCCCCCATCGAGACCATCCCGAGCATGATCCCGCTAAGCCCGAACGCGAGGAGATCCCAGTGCCATCCGAGCCGCTCCCGGGGGACGATCCGGGCGAACCTCCCCGAGAGGAGAATCACCAGGAGGATCCCCCCGACGATCTGCCGGACCGTATCGGAGGGGAGACGGGTGACCGAATACAGAAGCGAGATCCCGATGGGGAGGGTGGCGTAACGGATCGCCGCGGCGGGGAGGACGTCCCTCCACACGATCGCGTCGCGGAGCGACCGGGATGTGACGAGGAGCTGGACAAGAATCGGAACCGCCGTGAGGGCCACCGCCTGGGCGAGGGTCAATCCGCTCAGGATCAGCAGCGGAACGGCCAGGAGGTTGAAGGCGAATCCGATCGCCGACTGGACCGCCGCGGCGACGAAAAGGATCCCGGCGGCCGTCAGGAGGGTGGCCACGAGCCGACCCTTTTATCCGAAAACGCTCTTCGCGGCGACGATCGTCGCGAAAACGAGGAGGACGAATCCTCCGAAGTAGCGAGTGTATCGGCGGTTACCGATCATCACCGCCACCACGAGCCCCCCCAGCAAATCGACGACGAGGAGGCCATAGAGGATAAAAAGCAGCGTGATCTCCCGCCGGGGGAGCTCCAGTCGGGGCCCTTCATGCAGGACAAAAGTCTGCAGTCCCACCCAGAGGATCCACAGATAGAGCAATACGGCGAAAAACATCGCCCAAAAAAGGAACTGGATCTTGCCGCCGCGCCGTACCATGTCCCCTCCGTTTCGACCGGGATGATACCTATTATACCTTTTAGCCCTTTTGTACGCTCCGGACCCACTCTTGCATCGTTTCGTGTGCCTGGGGATTGGGTGCATCCAGGAAGCTCAGGACAAAAGCGTCTTTTTCCTCCACTACCGCGATCCCCCGGGGTCGAATCGCCGCCATTTCAGGCACGGGAAGCTCTTTGCCGAAGCAAAACAATACGATTTTGACATCGACGATATCGGGATTTATCGCATGGTCGGGAAGTGATTTGGTATGGGTGTAATGATCGAATACTCCGATGAAGGCAGCGACGGAATGTTCCCGGACTTTATCGCTCAAATACTCCACGATCGCGTCGCATGAATCGAAACGCGCTTCGTCCTTGCCGATCCGCATCGCCTGAACCGGATAGATCTCCTTGAGGGTCAACGATTGCATAGATACTCCTTGTTATTTACTAAATAAGTTGAGATTATAATAAACTGCTCTGAAACTATGCTGTAATCCCCGTGATGACTTTTTCACCGCAGAATCATCTCGATCCCTTCCATGCCGCCCATGGCCAGCCTCCACCCTAGCCGTGGATCGATCTGCGCCTCCCGGGGATTGATCCGGATGAGCTTCGCGGCAGGCAGCGACGCGGCGATTGCCTCTCCCTGACGGCGGACGGTCGGCACGGCGGTCCCGGCGCCGATTTCGATGATCGCCAGGCGGCGGGTGCGGTTGCGCGCCAGCCACGCTTCGAATCGAAGCGCCTGGGCTTCGCTCCGGGCGGCGTTGAAGCCCCAGTCGCCGAACATCAGGATATTGGGACGCGCCACGGCGCCGCAGCGGGGGCATCGGGGGATGTGCAGCGCCCGGAAGCGCTCCATATCCACGGCGATCTCCTCTTCGTTGGGCCAGATGGCGTCGCTACAATTTTCCAGACACTGCAGATAGTGGATCGAGCCGTGCACTTCGTCGATCGCCTTTTCGTCGAATCCGGCTTTTTGGAACTGCCCGTCGACGTTGGAGGTGAAGACGAACCCCTCTCCCCCTTTGGCGGCGATGCGATCCCGCAGCAGCGCGAAGCCCCGATGGGGTTCGGTCTGGCGGTAGAGACGGAGCCGATGGCCGTAGAAGGCCCAGGCCAGCTTCGGATCCTCGACGAACCACCGCGGGTTCGCCATCTCTTCGAAGTGCAGACCCAATTTTGCGATCGGCGGATAGGCCCGCCAGAACCCCTCGGTCCCCCGAAAATCGGGCAAACCGCTGTCGACCCCCATCCCCGCTCCCGCGGTAACCAGGATCGCCTCGGCGTTCGCTACCCATTCACGGATCGCTTCGATGGACATTATTTCCCTTTTTTTAGTCACTAGTCGATAGTCTCTAGTCGATAGTTTGCGGGACTGAAGTCCCGCCTCCAAAAGAAAGCGTTGCGCAGCAACGCCCCACAATCCAACATCCAAAATTCAAAATCCATCATCAAAACGCGCCGCCATGCGGCGCACCATCAATTCTCAACTCTCAATTCTCCATTCCCCCATGGGATCGCAATCCCACACTACACCTTCTCTACCACCCTTTCGGTTCCTCATTCCTAGTTACTCGTTACTATTACGGCACTAAAAAACAGACTCAAAGTCATGCTGCATACCTCACCGATTCTGCCTGAAAGAAGTTTTTGACTTTCTGAGGGTTTCTGGCTAAATCTTCCATATAGGCTTTGGTGTTTTTCTC
>JALWKO010000037.1 GCA_027081405.1 Campylobacteraceae bacterium
GCGTGGGGGTGAAACGCCAGTAGCTGCGGACCCGGTTTCTGAGGTTTTTGGCCTTCCCCACGTAGAGGAGCCGGCCGTTGGCGTCGAAGTACTGGTAGACCCCCGGGCTTTCGGGGAGGGTGGAGAGGGTGTCGAGGAGACTCATCGTCGGGAGCGTCGGCGGTTTTTTCGGATATGGGACCGGATCGATTCGAAGATTCCGGCCAGATCCCGGTCGTGAACGGAGAGGGGGAAGTCCCCTGTGGCCGTTTCGGAATAGCCCGGATCGGAAGATGGGCGCTCCCCGGGGGGCGTATGGTGGCGGGAGAGGAAGATCGCCACGCTGCGGGCCTCCATGAAGGCACATTCCCGACGGTGGGCGATCAGGGTGCTTAAAAGGCTTTTCAACAGTTCTTGATTATAATTGAGCTCCATTTTGAAGCCCGGGTGCCGGAGCGCGACCATCAACTGTCCGTTTTTGACCGTCACGAAGGCGATCGCCTCCCGGAATCGGGGAGGGAGCAATTCCAGATACATCCGGTAACACCGGTGTTGCGAAAGAGGTCGGAAGTGTCCCTGCGAAACAATCGAATCGAGTATCGCGCCGCTTGCTTTCATGGCGCCATTATAGCATCCCTCCTGCTTCTGGCGACGGGTTGCGGATACAAGACCGATCCCGTCTACGTCCCCCCTTCCGCGGAACACAACGCCACGGGGATCCACCGATGAAAAAATACGACGTCATCATCGTCGGCGCGGGGATCGCGGGGCTCTACGCGGCGATGAACCTCCCCGAAACGATGAAGGTCCTCGTGGTCTGCAAAGACATCCCCTGGGAATGTAACACCTTCTACGCCCAGGGGGGGATGGTCGTCGCGCTGGACGAAAACGACGTCCCCTCGCACATCGAGGACACCCTCGCCGCCGGAGCCTACCACAATCTTCGGGAAGCGGTGGAGATCATGTCCCGGGAGTCGCTGCAGCTGCGGGAGGATCTGCTGCACCGTGGGATGGAGTTCGACCGGGACGAATCGGGCAATCTCCTCTATACCAAAGAGGCGGCCCACTCCGCCAGCCGGATCCTCCACGTGGGGGACGCGACGGGACGCTATCTGCACTATTTCATGATGACCCACAACCCCCATCTACTTCAGCGCAACACCCTCGTGTATGACCTGCTGATCCAAAACGGCCGCTGCTACGGCGTGCGGGCGATGGTCAACTACCGCCCCACGACCCTCTATGCCGACCATGTACTCATCGCCAGCGGCGGGATCGGATCGCTCTATGCCTACAATACCAACTCCCGGACCGTCAGCGCCGACATCCACGGGATCTGCGTCGAAAAGGGGATCGCCCTGAAGGATATGGAATTCATGCAGTTCCACCCCACGGTTTTCGTCAAAACCCCCTATGCCCGGAAGCTGCTGCTGACCGAAGCGCTGCGCGGAGAGGGGGCCTATATCGTAGACGAGGACGGGAAGCGTTTTCTCTTCGACTACGATCCCCGGGGGGAACTGGCCAGCCGGGACATCGTCTCGCGGGCCATCTTCGACTACAAGCGAAAAACCGGCAAAGAGGTCTATCTGGACTTTTCGATGTTCGAGGAGAAGTGGTTCAAAAAACGCTTCCCCAACATCACCAAGACCTTCGAGGCGCTGGGGTATCGGCTCCCCCACGACCGGGTGCCGATCTCTCCGGCATTCCATTACGCCAACGGGGGGATCGAGTGCGATACCTGGGGGCGGATCCCGGGGATGAAAGGGCTCTTCGTCGCCGGGGAGGCGGCCCGCACCGGGGTCCACGGCGCCAATCGTCTCGCGTCCAACAGCCTCCTCGAAGCGGCGGTTTACGCCCGGCGGGCCGTCGAAGCGATCCTGGGGGAGGAGCCCTGGGGGGACGGGGCGCCGGCGTTCGAGAAGGATTACGACACCCAGCTCCACAGAGAGCACGACAAAGCCTACAAACACCAGCTCCGCCGGATCATGTGGAAAGACGTGGGGATCATCCGGACCGAGTCGGGGCTCCATGAGGCCAAAAACTTCATCTACGACACCAAAAACAAAGAGATCGGCCGGCTTCTGGAACTGCGGCTCAACACCGCCGCGGCCATCGTCGAGGCGGCACTGGCGCGCAAAGAGTCCCTGGGCTCTCACTACATCGAAAAAGAAGAGGCCTAATGGAAGCGATCGATTTGACCAGCACCTGGGTGGGGATCCTGGATCTGGCGGTCTTCGTGATCGCCTACGTCCTGGTCGCCACCGAGGAGAAATACGAGATCAACAAAGCCAAGCCGGCCCTCTTTGCCGGAACGTTCATGTTCATGATGATCGGGGTCTACTACGCGCTGAATCATCTCAACCCCGCACCGCTGCACGAAGAGATGAAAAAGCTCATCGAAGAGATCGCCGAGATCTACTTCTTCCTCTTCGTGGCGATGACCTATATCGAAACGCTCATCGAACGGGGAGTTTTCGACGCCCTCAAATACAAGCTGGTCTCCCGGGGATTTAGCTACAAAAAGCTTTTCTGGCTGACGGGGCTGCTGGCCTTTTTCATCTCCCCCGTCGCCGACAACCTCACGACGGCCCTGATCCTCTCGACGGTCCTTTTCACCATCGACAAGACCAACCGCCCCTTCCTCGTCGCCGGAGCCATCAACATCGTCGTCGCCGCCAACGCCGGCGGGGCCTGGAGCCCATTTGGAGACATCACCACCCTGATGGCCTGGACGGCGGGCAAGGGGGAGTTCGTCGACTTCCTCTACCTTTTCGTCCCTTCCCTGGCGGGGTGGGTACTCACCGCCTGGCTGCTGAGTTTTTACGTTCCCAAGGGGGAGCCCCATTTCAACGCCGCCACGACGGAAGCCCCGGTGATCAAAGACGGCGGCATGGTGGTGGTCTGGCTGGGGGCCTTCACGATCTTCATCGCCGTAGTGGGGCATCAGTTTTTCCACTTCCCGGCGATGTGGGGGATGATGTTCGGCCTTTCTTTGCTGAAACTTTACTCCTACTCCCTGGCCAAACGGAAAGGCCGGGTGGGATTCGACGTCTTCGTCAATATGAAAAAAGTCGAAAACGACACGCTGCTCTTTTTCTTCGGAATCCTCTCGGCGGTGGGGGCGCTCCACTATCTGGGCTACCTGCATTACGTCCACCATCTCTACGATCTGGCCGGCGCGACGGCGACCAATATCGGGGTGGGATTCATCTCCGCCGTCATCGACAACGTCCCGGTCATGAGCGCCATTTTGAAATCCTCCCCCTCCATGGGGACCGATCAGTGGATGCTCGTGACGCTGACCGCCGGGATCGGAGGGTCGCTCATCTCTTTCGGATCCGCCGCCGGCGTGGGGGTCATGGGGAGACTTCGGGGGATCTACACCTTCGGGAGCCACATGCGGCTGGGCTGGACCGTCCTGGCAGGCTATATCCTCTCCGTCGCGTTGTGGTATATTCAATTCGAGATTTTGGGACTCTATTGATTCAGTGAGGAGTGAGGAGTGAGGAGTTGAGGTTTGCGTTGCATGGCAACGCCTGTTTTAAGAAATAAAAACCAAAGATTTCTAGTTACTAGTTGCTAATTATTCTGTAAAGGATAAAAGAGTGAAAGAAGTACCGATCGTCGTTCTGGATTTCGGTTCGCAGTATACGCAGCTCATCGCCCGCAAACTTCGGGAGAGCGGGGTCTATACCGAGGTGGTTCCCTACCGGGAGAGCGTGGAGGCGATCAAGGCCCGCCGACCCAAGGGGATCATTCTCTCCGGCGGTCCGGCCTCGGTCTATGCCGAAGATGCCTATCACCCCGACGAAGGGATCTGGGAGCTGGGGTTGCCGATCCTGGGGATCTGCTACGGGATGCAGCTCATCGCCCAGCACTTCGGCGGCGAGGTGATCCCCGCCGACCATCACGAGTACGGCAAGGCCAAGCTTCACATCGTCAAGCCCGAAACACCGATTTTTCGTGACGTTCCCGACAACAGCGTGGTGTGGATGAGCCATGGCGACCGGGTGGAGAAGCTCCCCGAAGGCTTCGAGACCATCGCTGTGAGTGACAACTCCCCCCACGCCGCCATCGCCGACGAAAGCCGGAAAATCTATGCTTTCCAGTTCCATCCCGAGGTGCACCACTCCGTCGAAGGGGTGAAGATGCTCAAAAACTTCGCCAAGTACATCTGCGGCTGCGAGAGCACCTGGAATATGGGCTCCTTCGCCAAGCAAAAGATCGAGGAGATCCGCAAACAGGTGGGGGACCGGAAAGTCCTCTGCGGCGTCAGCGGCGGGGTGGACAGCTCGGTGGTGGCAGCGTTGTTGCACGAAGCGATCGGGGATCAGCTCATCGCCGTTTTCGTCGATACCGGGCTGCTTCGCAAAAACGAAGCCCGGCAGGTGCAGGAGATGTTCAAGATGTTGGGGATCGACCTGATCACCGTGGACGCTTCTGAGCGCTTCCTTTCCCGCCTCAAGGGGGTGACCGACCCCGAGCGTAAACGCAAGATCATCGGGGAGACCTTCATCGAAGTCTTCGACGAAGAGGCCAAGAAACACGCCGACGAGGTGAGCTTCTTGGCCCAGGGGACCCTCTACACCGACGTGATCGAATCGGTGAGCGTCAAAGGGCCCTCCAAGACGATCAAATCCCACCACAACGTAGGCGGCCTGCCCGACTGGATGACTTTCGAGTCGG
>JALWKO010000038.1 GCA_027081405.1 Campylobacteraceae bacterium
ACGCTATGGTCATCGCCAAAGATATGGCGTATCGTATGCGACTCGATGAGCAAACGCGCCATGCACTTCAACGCCGCAGCAAACGAGGCAATATCGAGGTGATAGGGCTTGATAAAGCCGAACAAAAACGCATCGAAGCGGCATTTTGGGGTACCAACTACACTGCCGGTGAAATCATCGAAAACGCGAAAACAGGCGACAAACGCTTTATGCAAAGACTCAAAGAGAATCTGCCTGAAGCGTTGCACAAAAAAGCGTTAAACGCGCAAGTGAAATGCTTGTGATTTGAAGATCGATTATGTGGCGTTACGGCACTCTTCTAAAGCTTCACTTAGAATGTGTTATAATAGTAAAAAATTATACCGATGAAAGGAGGCGGTCATGCTGCACTACCGACGACGCAACTCTACCGAACCGATGCCCAGACAACGCATGCACCGTCATCCGTTGGTAACGTTGGTCAACTGGTCCTATGATCAAAGCCGACACCTGGACGAAGCGCGGCTTAGAGCGATTTTGAGCCGCTTTGACGAACACTATGCCCATATCTATCTGCGTATCTTCAATGAAGTACCGGCAGAAGTGCTATGGTCATTTGTCACTGAAAACGGATTGCGTGAAAGTGACATAGAGAATATCTATACTCAGATGCACCGTTTCGGGGTTGATCTGCGCCCACTTCAATAATACATTCTACTTTTTTATCTTGCTATGGATATTATCTCAACCCTATATCAAGCCTCATGCCAAGTGCTTCGGCATATTTGATAAGTGTAGCGAGGTTGGGCATATAGTTGTTGTTTAAACTTTCAAGTCTCGATATATTCGATTTGGAAGTGCCGATTTTTTTTGCAATTTCATCTTGCGTAAGTCCTTTGGCTACGCGTGCGGCAACCAGCTGTTTTTTGATCGCAAAAAGAGGCTTGAGCGCATTGTATTTCTCACGCACCTCTTCGTTTTGCAGTGCTTTTTTCTTGAAGTCGGCAAATGTGGGTCTTTTAGTCGTTTGCATTGTCTATCTCCTTTTTGCGTTTGAGAGCAATTTGCAAATCTTTTTTCGGGGTTTTTTGATCCTTTTTTACAAAAGAGTGCAAGATAATGATCTTTTTTCCCTTTTGATAGCAGTAGATACTTCTGCCGATCCCCTCTTTGGCTTTGGCTCGTACTTCAAACAAGCCGTCATTGAGCGGCTTCGTGTACGGCTCGCCAAGTTGAGCTCCCGCCATCTCTATCAATTCAAAGATATGCAGCATCTTTGCCAATATCTTTGGAGGCAAAGCAAGCGTTTCAGCCTCCACACTCTCATCAAAAAACTCAATCGTCCAATTCATAGGGTATGTTATCATATTTGATAACATTTGTCAAGCTTGTTATAAAAAATAATTGGAGAGCAAGAAGTGGAAAATGTATGATTTATTTGCTGCGGCTCGTGGTGACATTTTTTGATTTCGTTCGATCTACGGGGCTTTGAAGAGGCTCTCATAACCCGAAGGTCGGAGGTTCAAATCCTCCTCCCGCAACCAATTCAAACTCCCATAAAATCGAACTTTCAAGCGTTTTAATGACTCTACAATTCTTTACATCCACTCTGTGATTGGACCCTATCGTCTGGTTTTGTTGTGATCGCTTCTTTCTATTGTTTTTGTGCCGTTCTCTTCCGCTTCGAGATTCAGCGGAAAATCGACCGTTTCAGGCTCGAGGATCTGCCCGTCGATCCGGAGCCGTTTGAGGAGGATCCGGTTGCGTCTGCGCACGACGAAGAGGTCGATGCTCCGGGTGGCGTTGTCCTCCGACCGGATCGTGCCGCGCAGCCGGAGGGTGCCGTTGTGCTCTTCGACACCGCTCCATTTCGTCACCTTGGTCCGGCTCAGGTGGAGAGTATCGACGAAGAGGACGATCGATTCCAGATCGATCTGACGCCCCCGCTCGCCGAAACGGCTCTGGACCTTTTCGAACTCCCCCCGTCGGAGCTCGCCGATCAGATCGGTGGCATAGGCTCTGTAGGCCGCCAGCAGCGCCTCCTGATGCCGGCGACGCTGGTGCTCCTGATGGAGGTGGTAGGCCCACCAGCTCAAAAGGATCAGGGCGACGATCCAATACCCCGGACGGCGGAGGCGACGCAGAATCGCCCGGATCGCGTCACTACCCTTCATGACGCCGCTCCCGTGCCATCAGCAGGGCCGAAACGGCGAAGAGCCCCGCTCCCAGTCCGACCAGATACGGAAAGATCCGCAAATACCCGCTGCCGCGCATGAGAAAAAACCCCGCCACCAGCACTCCGTAGGCCCCCAGCCGCAGAAGCGAAAACGACGGAACGGCGTTGCGTACCGTCTCCCCCAGCCCCGGACGGGCCGATCGGAGCCGCCGCTTCTCCTCCCGGAGGATCTCCGACACGGAGCGTTCCTCGCATGGCGTCCCCTCATCCTCGTCCAGATCGTAGGGGTCTTCCAGTTTGGCGATCACGTCCCGATCGGCCGGCACCGCCCCCGCCTCGAGAGACGATCGGACCGCGCGGGCGTAGCTGCGCATCGACGCCGCCGCCACCGCCACGGCGCTCCAGAACCCCGTCTCCAAACTCCAGACCCCCCCGTTCCCTCCCAGGGAAAGGGCCACGAGTCCCAGACCGAAGCCGATCAGAAGCAGCGAGAGGAAAAGCGATTTCACGAATCGTCATCCTCGTCTTCGTAGTCGAACCGGCGGGTACGGTACCGAGGATCGCGGGCGAGTTCGTCGAGGGAGGCTTTCTGCTTTTTGTAAGCGATCTGGATGTTGCGGATCGCCGCGCCGATCCCGATCCCGACGCCGATCCAGAGGACCCAATCCGCTCCGAAGAGTTTCTTCAGTCCGATCCCGATGGCGATCCCGATCAGGATCGCCACTACGATCGAAATCCCCAGGCTCAGGTCGTTGGCCCCTTCGACCACCTTTTTGAGTTTCGGTTCTTCGGAAGACATGTCCGTCTCACGCTCCCCGTTCCCGGGCGATCTCCCCCATCACCGCACCGGCGTGGGCGACCGTTTCGTCGATGAGGGCGTCGTCGATCACGGTGGAGACGAACCCGGTCTCGTAGGACGAACAGGCCAGATAGACCCCCCGCTCGAGCATCCTCCGGTGGAAGGCTTTGAAGATCGGATTGTCCCCCCGCTTGGCCCCTTCGAAATCCCGTACCGGCTCGTCGGTGAAAAAGAAGCCGAACATGCTCCCCCGCACCTCGGTCACCAGCGGAAGCCCCGCGGCCGCCGCGGCTTCCCGAAATCCCTCCATGAGCCGCCGGGCACGGGCTTCGAAGGTGGCGTAGAGATCGGGGTGGGATTTGAGTTTGCGCACCGAAGCCAGCCCGGCCGCCATCGCCACCGGATTGCCGCTGAGGGTCCCCGCCTGATAGACGGGCCCTTCGGGGCTGAGCTGCGCCATCACCTCGGACCGACCGCCGAACGCCCCCACCGGCATCCCGCCACCGATCACCTTGCCGAAGGTGACCAGGTCGGGGCGGACCGATACGAGCCCCTGCGCCCCCCGGAGCGAAGCGCGGAAACCGCTCATCACTTCGTCAAAGATCAGCAGCGCGCCATGGGCGTCGCACAGCTCCCTGAGTCCGAACAGAAACTCCTCCTTGGCGGGGACGAGCCCCATGTTTCCGGCGATCGGTTCGACGATGACGCAGGCGATCCCGTCGCTTGCCTCGAAACAGCGCCGCACGCTCTCCAGGTCGTTGTATTCCGCCAGGAGGGTGTGGCGGGTCAGATCGGCGGGGACCCCAGGACTGCTGGGGGTGCCGAAAGTGGCCGCTCCGCTGCCGGCTTGCACCAGCAGACTGTCGCTGTGGCCGTGGTAGCATCCGACGAACTTGACGATGTCGTCCCGGCCGGTCGCTCCCCGGGCCAGCCGGATCGCACTCATCACCGCTTCGGTTCCGGAGTTGACGAAGCGGACCTTGTCCACGCTCTCGAACAGCTCGACGATCTCCCGGGCCAGCTCGGTCTCCAATACGGTGGGGGCGCCGAAACTGAGCCCTTTTTTGGCCGTGGTGATCACCGCCTCCTCGATATCGGGATCGCAGTGGCCGAAGATCAGCGGCCCCCAGCTCTGGACGTAGTCGATGTAGCTGTTGCCGTCGATGTCGTAGAGGTAGGGACCCTCTCCCCGGTCGATGAACGGCGGAGTCCCCCCCACGCTTTTGAACGCCCGTACCGGGGAGTCTACCCCTCCGGGGATGTAGCGCTGCGCCTCGGCGAAGGCGGCGATGCTTTTGTCGTGGACCATGGCTACCCTTTGGCTATAATTTGCAAAATTATACACACTTCGGGGGGCATCGGCGATTACGCCCGGGCCCCGACGGCCAGGAGGAGCCCATTCGACGCTTCGGTTTGGCGTGGCTGCTTTCGATCGTTTTGCATCTCCTGCTGGCCGCCGCGATCGTCGCCCTGCTCTACCGCCCCCGTGTCTCCCCCAAAGCGATCAACCGAAGCCCGGTCACCCTCGATCTGCGCACCATCCAGACCCTTCCCCCCAAGCCGGCC
>JALWKO010000039.1:0-278 GCA_027081405.1 Campylobacteraceae bacterium
ATCTTGGAGAAATATGCCCGATATATCGAGGGGGAGCAGTTGCGTATTTCGCGCAGCTTTGACCCCTTCAAAAAGAGTGTCACCACGCGTGGTGACAATGATGGTGACATCGCTAAATAATCGTTGAATGTTTAAAACGCTTGAAAGTTCGATTTTATGGGAGTTTGAATTGGTTGCGGGAGGAGGATTTGAACCTCCGACCTTCGGGTTATGAGACCGCACTATTTATCCATGATACATTATATAGTTTCTACTTTTCTACTTCAACAGAACTCCCA
>JALWKO010000039.1:288-16612 GCA_027081405.1 Campylobacteraceae bacterium
ATTTTATGGGAGTTTGAATTGGTTGCGGGAGGAGGATTTGAACCTCCGACCTTCGGGTTATGAGCCCGACGAGCTACCGGACTGCTCTATCCCGCGTCCGTTGAAGAAGGAATGGATGGGGTGGAGGGACTCGAACCCCCGAATGGCAGGACCAAAACCTGCTGCCTTACCACTTGGCGACACCCCAGTTGTCTTTGGGTGGCGGCATTATAGCCCATCCCTTTTGCTTTGTCAAGATTCCGAGGGGGTGCACGGCCAAAAAAATCGTTATAATCGGAGCAAAAAAGCCCCCGGGGCATTTGAGGAATGGAACGGTCATGAGCACAGAAGCGATCGAACGGGTGGAAAAAGCGATCGAGGCGATCAAAAAGGGTGAGATGGTGATCATGATGGACGACGAGGACCGGGAGAACGAAGGGGACCTGGTCTACGCCGCTACCTTCACCACCCCCGAGAAGGTCAACTTCATGGCCAAAGAGGCCCGGGGGCTCATCTGTAGCCCCATCACCCGGGAGATCGCCGACCGGCTCGATCTGGTTCCGATGGTGGAGCGTAACGACTCTGCCCACGAAACCGCATTTACGGTGAGCATCGACGCTGCCAGCGCCCATACCGGCATTTCGGCGGCGGAGCGGAGTGAATGCATCGCGCTGCTGGCGTCGCCGCTGAGCCGGCCCGAAGATTTCGTCCGCCCGGGCCACATCTTCCCCCTGATCGCCAAAGACGGCGGCGTACTGGTACGCACCGGCCACACCGAAGGGTCGGTCGATCTGTGCAAACTCGCCGGTCTGGCCCCCGTGGCGGTGATCTGCGAAATCATCAAAGAGGACGGCACGATGGCGCGACGGGACGATCTGCGGGAGTTTTCGGCCCGGCACGGGATGCCCATCGTCTACATCTCCGACCTGGTGGAGTACCGGCTGGCCAACGAAAAGCTGGTGCGAAGGATCGACGAAGAGGAGATCCTGTTCCGCGGTGTGCGGGTGACGAAGATCCGTTACGAGGATCATCTGGGACGGATCCATACGGTGATCGCCTTTTACAAAATCCACGAGATCGAAAACGTCCGTTTCCACAACATCGGCCCCGACATCGATCTGCTGCTGGACGAGCGGCGCTTCGCGGCGATGGAGAAAAGCATCGAATACCTCAAACGCAACGGGGGGATCCTCGTTTTTCTCGATAGCAAGACGGTCTCCAAGGAGCAGGCCAAGGAGATCGGCGTCGGGGCCCAGATCCTGCAGGACCTTGGGGTACGGGGGATCCGGCTCTTGACCACCAACGCCCAGACCGAGTTTGTGGGACTCAGCGGATTCGGTCTGGACGTGGTCGAAAAGATCGACATCGCATAACTCCCTCCTGTACGCCGGAAGATAAAACTTTTTTTACGCTCTACCCTATAGCTTCGTATCGTGTATCCCCTTTTAGGGGGTAAGTGCTATACTTTTGGCGAATTTTCGAAATGGTGGCGCATAAGATCGAATCATTTATGTTCGATTTTCTAAACATCTTAAGAGGGGAAGATCTGTCGTGGACGCTATGCTGGAATCGGAGTTCGAGAAGAGTTTGAGCCAGAAGACGGTTCTGCTCACGGGGGGGACGGGGTCGTTTGGCAATGCTTTCATCCGCCGTTTTCTCGATACCGACATCAAAAAAATCATCGTCTTTTCCCGGGACGAAGAGAAACAAGACCACATGCGGCACGTCTATTGTAGCCCTAAGATCAAATACGTCATCGGAGACGTGCGGGACAAAGAGCAGGTGCGGGAGGTGATGCACGGAGTCGATGCGGTATTTCACGCGGCGGCGCTCAAACAGGTCCCCTCGTGCGAGTTCGCTCCGATCGAAGCGACCAAAACCAACGTTTTGGGGACCGACAACGTCCTGGCCGCCGCCATCGAGGCCGACGTGGCCGACGTGGTCTGCCTCAGTACCGGTAAGGCGGTCTATCCGATCAACGCCATGGGGCTTTCCAAAGCGCTGATGGAAAAAACGATCGTCAATCGGGCCCGGCAGATCAACGAGTGGGGAGATCGCACGACCAAGCTCAAATACATCCGATTCTCCAACGTTTTCGCCACGCGGGGATCGGCGATCAACATTTTTACCCGCCAGATCAAGGAGTGTCGCCCGGTGACGGTGACCAATCCGCAGATGCGCCGTTCGATCATGACGATGGATGAGGCAGTCGATCTGGCGCTGTTTGCGATGAACAACGGTGGAAACGGAGATTTGTTTATCTACAAGGCCCGCCGTACGACGCTCCAGCAGCTTGTCGAGTTTCTCTTTGATATTTACGATGCCAAATGTCGGGAGATTAAAGTGATCGGCGCACGGCACGGTGAGAAAATGGAAGAGACGATCTTGAGCGAGGACGAGCTCCGCCGTGCCATCGATATGGGGGATTTCGTCCGGGTTTTCATGGATCGCCGAGGGCTAAATTATATGAACGAGTACGACGGTTCCAACCGTCGGAACGAGAACACTCCTCCTTCATTTCAACTGAACGTCAAAGAGTTGACCAAAGACTATCTCGCCGAGATCATCCGGAAACACGAGCAACTCCCCATCAAATGAGTATATCTGTTTCGTTCTGAAACAGATATCTTTCGTGCGTCACTCCTTTTCGGAAGAAATTTTGCATGCGGTCGTACTCCTGTGGTATACCCAAAGAAGAGTCGCTACCGAAATTCTCATTTCCGGAAAACGACACATTCCAGGATAGAGGAGTCACGATGCTCAAAGAGAAATACTACCCCCCCAAAGCGATCTCCCGCAACGCCCGGATCAAAAACATGTGCGAATACCGAGATCTGATGGAGTGGGCCAAAGAGGACTACGAAGGGTTCTGGGACCATTGGGCCAAAGAAAAAATCGACTGGTTCGAATCCTATGAGAAGGTCCTGGACGAGAGCGACGCTCCGTTTTACAAATGGTTCGTGGGTGGGAAGCTCAACGTCACGGTGCAGTGTATCGACCGGCACCTGGAGAAGCGCAAAAACAAAGCGGCGATCATTTTCGAGGGGGACCGGGGAGACAAGCAGATCATTACCTATTTGGAGCTTTACCGCAACGTCAACCGGATGGCCAATCTGCTGCGCAACGAATTCGGCGTCCAAAAAGGGGACCGAGTGGTTCTGTATATGCCGATGATCCCCGAAGCGGCCTATGCCATGCTCGCCTGTGCCCGGATCGGTGCGATCCATTCGGTGGTCTTCGGAGGGTTCAGCGCCGAGGCGCTGCGGGATCGGATCATCGACGCGCAGGCCAAGGTGGTGATCACCGCCGACGGGGCGTTCCGCAAAGGGGCCCCCTACATGCTCAAGCCTGTAGTCGATACGGCCCTGGAAGAGGGGTGCGACTCGGTCGAAAAGGTCCTCGTCGTCCAGCGCAACGGCCAGGACGTGGTCTGGATCGGGGGTCGGGACTACAGCTACAACGAACTGATCGCCAATCAGCCCGACACCTTCGAGCCCGAAGTGATGGAGAGCGAAGATCCCCTCTTTTTGCTCTACACCTCCGGATCGACCGGCAAGCCCAAAGGGGTGCAGCACTCCCAGGCAGGCTACATCCTCTGGGCCCAGCTGACGATGGAGTGGGTTTTCGACATCAAGGAGAACGACACCTACTGGTGTACCGCCGACATCGGCTGGATCACCGGGCACACCTACATCGTCTACGGGCCGCTGGCCGCGGGGGCGACGACGGTGATGTTCGAAGGGGTCCCCACCTATCCCGACGCCGGGCGGGCTTGGAAGATGGTCGAGGAGTATCGGATCAATCAGTTCTATACCGCCCCCACCGCCATCCGGGTCCTCCACAAGCTGGGCGAACACGAACCGGAGAAATACGATCTGAGCAGCCTGCGGATCCTGGGGACCGTGGGGGAGCCGATCGACCCGCCGGCGTGGAAATGGTACCACGACGTGGTGGGCGGCGGACACTGCGCCATCGTCGATACCTGGTGGCAGACCGAGACCGGAGGACACATGATCAGCCCGCTGCCGGGCGCCACTCCGGTGATCCCCGCCAGCGCCACCTTCCCGTTGCCCGGGATCATGGCCGAGGTGCTCGAACGGGACGGCACCCCGACGGCTCCCGGAGAGCAGGGGCTGCTGTGCATCACCCACCCCTGGCCGAGCATGATCCGCACGATCTGGGGCGATCCCGAGCGGTTCAAAAAATCCTATTTCGGCGACGTGGTCAAAGACGGGAAGCCGGTCTATTTCTCGGGTGACGGCGCGGTGGTCGACGAAGAGGGGTACATCACGATCATCGGCCGGGTCGACGACGTGATCAATGTCAGCGGCCACCGGCTGGGGACCGCCGAGATCGAATCGGCGATCAAGAAGCACCCCCACGTGGCCGAAGTGGCGGTGGTGGGCAAACCCGATCCGATCAAAGGGGAGAGCATCTTCGCCTATATCGTCCTCAAAGAGGGGATCGCCGACACCCTGGGCGAAGAGGTGGAGCTGAGCAAAGAGATCAACGAGGTGATCTCTCGGGAGATCGGCAACATCGCCAAAGCCGATGCCATCGTCGTCGTGCCGGGTCTGCCCAAAACCCGCTCCGGCAAGACGATGCGTCGAATCCTGCGGGCCATCGCCCGGGGAGAGGAGATCCGTCAGGACACCTCCACCCTCGAAGACCCCTCCATCGTCGGGAAGATCCAGGAAGCGGTCCGCTGCGCCGGCTGCTGATCGTCCCGTCTCCCTCACTTTCTCCGGTTTAGATACCCAAAGTCCGTAGACGGCGACGTTGATCTCTCGTATAGGACAAGCTGACGAAGAAATTCCCTTCGCAACGATCGGCTTTCAACTTCCGTTCCGTTTGTTTTCGTTATACTGCAATGATTTCGACTCTATAGTGTTTCTACCTTGTAATGTCGTAAAAGGATACAGGGTGGAGCAGAAGCGTTCGAAAATCCAAAAACAGCTTGATTTTACGATGGAATGGTTCGGTATGCACAGTCAGGAATTCCTCGCTTCTTTGCTCGAACTCCTCGTCCACGCGGATGAAGAGCCGGAACTTCGCGCCGCCGCATAGCAGACGTGGGATCGGGCATTGAGCTTCACCCGCTTGGCCCGGGTTTTTGACCGCTTCGGAGCCGAATTGGACCGGGAGAGTCGGGAGCGTTTCGTACCAACGCCGATTTGCTGGCCAAGTCCTATCTATCCTTTCGGCTGGAAACCGAGATCGAAACGATCAAAAAACGGCTCTATTTCGATCCGACGCTACTCAAATCGGCCGATGCGGAGATCCTGGAGGAGCTTTTCGAATGGCTGACGCGTTTGCTTGCGAGCCTGCAAGAGCGCGGGCCCGTTCCGGAAATCCGTGAGCGGATCGAACCGTTCGTACGATTCATCGACGAACACGGTTCGGAGATTTTCGCATCCCCTGACGTGCGCGAAGAGTTTTTGCGTACCAATCGGCAACTCTACGAAGGGGCGATGGAGACGGTGAGCCTCTTTGCCGCGGGAGAATATCTCGGATCTGTCCTTGCCTATATCGAGTCGATGGCGCAGTTTTTGAAAATGACGACCCTCTTGCTCGGGTTGTTCCTCGAAGAGGAGCTCTTGTCAGTCTTCCTCGATCCGGTTACGTTGCTATCCAATCGCTTCGAATTGAGTCGGGATCTGGAACGATACGCCGGATCGTATCTGATGCTGCTCAATATCAACGCCTTTTCGAAGCTCAACCTCCTCTACGGCTACGAAGTCGGGGATCGGGTGCTTCGACAAATCGGCGATACCCTCCGCGAGAGCGAAGCGAAAAAAAGCTACCGGATCTACGGAGACGTGTTTGCCGTGCTTTTTGAGAATGAAGCACAGATTCGCGGGCTTTTCGAGCGATTGAACCATTCCGTGTCGGTTTTGGCGGGTGAGGATTTGTACGATCTGTATTTTTACGGGGCATATCAGCGTTTCGAATCACGGGCGCTGGAGAATTGCGAATTTGCGTTGCAGCATGGAGAGCAAAAGGGGTTGATCGATTCGGCAGGGAACGAATCGCTCGTGGCGAATCTGCAGGATGAGTTGGATCTGGCCCAGACGCTCCGCACGGCTTTGATCGGAGATCGGATCGAATATCGCTATCAGCCGATTTTTGATTTGAAACACAACGGCGTGGCGGTTTATGAGATGTTGTTGCGGATCCGCACTTCCGAAGGGGTGATGGGGCCGGGGGAATTTTTGGAGTTTCTGTATCGATTGCCCTACTATCCGGAGTTTACCCGCCATGCGATGGAAAAGGGGTTCGAAGTCTTCAAGGATCGGGAAGAGCATTTCGCGATCAACGTCACGATGCGGGACATCCGTAGCGAAGAGATCGCGTTGCGGTTATCGCAACTGTGTGAACGCCATCCCGAAACCGTGCGGCAACTCGTCATCGAAATCGTCGAGAGTGACGAATTGACCGATTATGAGACGATCAACCGCTTCATCGCGCGGTTCCGTCCCTACGGCATGCGTTTCGCGCTGGACGATTTCGGGAGCGGATATTCCAATTTCGCCCAGTGTGCCCGATTGGAGTGGACTATATCAAGATCGACGGTTCGATCGTCAAAGTGTCGATCGAAGAGCCCAAAATCGCCCGATTGCTCGATTCGATCCTGGAATTCGCCCACAATTTCGGGATAGGCGCGGTGGTGGAGATGTGGAAGATCGGGAGATTTTCGATGCGTTGTGCGACCGGGTCGATCGGATGCAGGGGTATTTCATCGGGGTTCCGGAGTCCAAACCTCGCAAAGTCAAGGTCCCTCCATGCCCCGAGGGGGATAGGGAAGATCCGCATTCTTGAGCGGAGCGCTTCAAGTGTTCGCTTCTTCCGATGCAGGAGGAGGCGCCGCCGGAAGGTCTATCCGTTCATTCCTCGATCAGCGACAGATCGATCGCCGTCACTCCGGCCGCCATGCCACCGAGCATCACCACGTTTTTCTTCGGTAGGAGATGGATCGCCTGCACCCGTCCCACCGGATAGCGGGCCAGGCGGTGGCGGGTCTGGAGATCGTAGACATAGAGCCCCTGTTGCGTACCGACAAAGAGCCGATCTTTCTTCGTCTCCAGTGCCAAGCTCAAGGCCGTTTCGGGTAGAGGGATGAAAGCTTCCAGTCTAGGATGACGGCTGCGGGAGTAGATCCGCACTCCGTCTGATGAAGCGACGAAGAGCCGATCGTTGTCGAGGAGCAGATCGTTGGCTTTTTGATCGATGGTGCCGATGCGTTCGATCGTCCCCTTGCCGGTGACGCGTGCGATGACAATCCCGTCTTTTTCGGTCGTTACATAGGCGAGCCTACGACGAGCGTCGTAGCGGATTTGGACGATGCCGGGCAGAGGAATCCGGCCCAAGCGTCGGAACGAAACCGTTTTCCCTTTCCATCGGATCCGATAGAGCGCCAACGCTTCCGTATCCGGACTTCCCACACCGTCGTTGGCCAATAGATGATCGTGATCGACAATGGCGATGGCGCCGACTCCGGTATCCATCGATTCATGGAGCATTTCGATCACCCGTTCACCCTCGATGCGAAAGATTCGGATCCCCTGATTCTGATCGGCAAGTGTGATTTGCCCAGGCAAAGGGCCCGCTACGATATCGAAGAAATCGGCGTCACACGGATCACCGACATAGACCGTCCGGTATCGTATCTTTGAAAGATCACTTAGGTCGATTGTACAAACGACATTTCCGGCGTAAACGATTCCAAAGACACGGGCATCGCCTACCGGTGCAAATTTCTCCGCCAAGGACCCGAAAGGCGCCGAAGAGCGTGCGTAGAGCTTCCGGTCGATCAGAGTCGTATCGATCGTCTTCATCCCTCTCCCCCCGAAAAGGGCCAGAGTCTCACCGTCGTCGATCAAGGCGAAAGGGTGTTTCCAATCGATGCCATCCGCTCCCCTTTTGCTTATGGGAAAGTCCGTTTCACCGACGATTACGAAACGATTTTTCTTTATAGAAAAGAGTAGTGCTTTTGGAATCTCCCAGGTGTTATAAAGGGTCAGAGCGACCGACGTTCCCGATCCGAGTACCTTCCCGCCGTCCCGGGTGGAAAAGGCGCCAAGTTCGTCCAGGAGTTTGGGATGGCGTGGATCGCCCAGATCATAAAGCATGATCCCTTCCTTAGAATCGATCAGGACCAGCTTGCGCCCCTTTTCGACAAAGGAGAAATCTTTGACATCCGTATCCTCTCGAATCGTCGAAAGCTCGCCGATCCGATCCTCATTGACCCGAAAGGCTTTGAGCCAATTCCCTCCCCAATTGACGAGAAGAAGCCGGCCGTCACGACGGACGCGGATCGCTTTGGTCTCTCCGGAGGCGGGGAGCTTCAGATCGGTTCGAGAAAGCTTTTTGAGCGTAGGGCGATCGATGACGGTGATTCCGCCGTCGACCAGCAGAAAGATCTGGTCTTTTGAGAGGGCGAAATCGTCCATCCCTCCGTTGGGATCGTGGCTCTCGAAGCGGGCCAACTCCGTCCCTTCCCGGTCCATTCGCAATACACGAAAGGTCGTATAGTCAAGAATATAAATCCTTTTTTCCGTCCAATCGGCATCGAAGGAAAGTTCCGCGTCATCATCCTTGGAGATTTGCCAGGTGAACAGAGGATGCGGTATGTCGGGATCGTGGAGATTATAGAGGGTCAGATTCCCCTCGTGCAACAGCAGCGCTTTGTGTCCATGATCGAGCAGTTTGATGCGCCGGATGTTTTCGACTCCAAACGATTGCCATGGAATCTCAAACAGGACTACCGAAAGATTGGGGAGGATCGGTCGGTGGCGCTGATAGAAGGCCGCGAGTTTGGCGTATTGCTTGGCATAGATCGGCCGGAGGGCCTCCCGGTCCCGGGTGGGGACGAAAAGGGCGATATCGGTGGCGGTGATGCGCCCGTCGCCGCCCAGGTCCTTGCGCAGGATTTTGGCCGCTTCCCGATCGAGCAGCAATGCGACTTGCCCGGGATCGCGTAGCTGTCGCAACCGAGCGGCGACCCGTTCGTAGAGCAGTTCGCTCGTGAAACTGACGACGATCCGGGGGAGGCGTCTGAGGGTCGATCCCCGGGCGATGAGGCGGAGGGTCGATCGGTTGGGCACCGGGTGGAGGTCGATCCGCCCGTCCAGATCGGCGTCGAGGACCTTGCCTCCGCGCACTTCAATCAGGTAGACGCCCTGAGGATCGAGATCCTTTCGGCGCAGATCGAAGCTTCCTATCTCTTTGAGGGTTTTCCCCCCTTGCGTCCGACTTCGCCACAGGAGGCTCCGTTTGCCGTAGGGACCGAGGCGCTCGATGGACACTTTCGCCCCCGCCAGGGCGTAGACCTTGGCCGACGGGGGAGTGCCCGCCCAGGAAACGGCGCCGATCAGCGTCGCACCCCATACAGAAACGGCGAAACGTTTTCCGATTCGGGATCGCCAATGCTTGCAAAAGCGTGCAATCTTCATCGATGGTCCTTTTGCGTCGTTTGGTCTTTTTGATTCGATTTGCCGTGTCCGATCGGATCGAGCAGCGAGAGATCGAGGGTCAGCAGCGCGGATTCTCCGATGACGAGAAGGCGCGTCTCATCCAGCGGTCGGATCGCCCTCACGTCCGCGATCGGATAACTTCCCAGCCGTCGCAAGCTCCGGCGCTCATACACCTCCAGCCCCTTGTCTCCGACGAAAAGGAAGCGTCCGTCGCGGGAGAGGGCGATGGTGGTCCATTCGTCGCCTTTGTGTCGAATCGTTTTTTGCAGGACGGAAGTTCCGCTGCGCAAGGCATAGCGCCGGATCGTGCCGTTTTTGTCGACGAGATAGAGCTGCCGGTGTCGTCTGTCGAGTCGGAAGGAGACGGCATCGGGGGCATGGATGAGCGTCCTAGGATGGTGAATTTCGGTCGCGGAGAGTCTCAGACGCACGATCCCCGTTCCGGCGACGAGGGCCAAGACGGAGCCGGCATCCAAGGAAGCGAGCTTCTCGATCGATCCGCCCAGATGGAGTCGGGCGAGGAGCCGCTCTTTTTTCCCGGACGCTACGGCAAAAAGGGCGACGGTTCCGTTGTCGCTCCCTACGAGGAGACGCCGCCCTCCCTCCAGGGGGAGCAGGCTGACCATCAGCGAATCGAACGCCTTTTTGACGGCCGTTAGATGACGGAGCACCCGGATTCGGGACCCGCGAAGATCCAGGAGATAGACACCCCCCTGATCGTCGGCCGCCACCCCCCGGCGGTGATCCAGGAGCGCAAAAATCATCGTCTCAAACAAGGGCCCTCTCTTTTCGTCATAGCGGGGAAAGCGGGAGAGGAGGCGGAGTTTCCCCCCATCAAGACGCAAAACGACCAATTGGGATGCGTCGCCGATTTGATGGGTCAGATAGACCCAATGGGTTTGGGGATCGATCCAGATTTTGTCCGGATCGCTCAAATGGATGCGATCGAGCGTAAACAGGGCGCTATAGAGAGTCGTATCGTAACGGATCAGCCCCGCGTCGCCCTCCACCCAGGCTTCGCGTCCGTGATTCGTCAAAGTATATCCGGGAGAGTTGAGCGAATCGGGGCGCATCGGCGAAGCGAACCGTCCCAGAACCGTCGGGCGATCACGCTTGCGAAGGTCGAGCAGAGCAAGGGGTCCGTCCCAATCGACCAGCGCCCGATCGCCGGCGATCCGGATGGGAGAACGGACCAGTCCGCCGTAACGGAGGCTATGCAAGATACGGATCTTTCGAGGATCGCTCAGATCCAATACCCTCACTCCATCCATCCCCGAATCGATGATCGCCAGGCCCCGTTTCCCCTCGTCGTAGAGCGCCAAAGCGTAACACCCAGCCAGATCGGGGTAGCTCCCGATCAAGTGAAGCGTGCCGTTTTTGGCGATCCGATAGACCCGCAAAGGGCCTTCGCCGCTGAGGTAGAGCCGTTTGTGTTTTCGATCGAGGGTGATCGCTTGATATTTCCCTTTCGGGACGGGGAGGGTGCCGAGTGGTCGCAATGTGTTGCGATCGAGGATCTGCAACGCGCCGTTTTCGAGGAGGTAGAGACGAGCATTCAGGCTTTGGAGATCGTCGACCGCTTTGTCGATCGTAGCGAGGAGGTTGCGGGGGTCCCTTTCGTCGAGGATCCGCAATTTGGCATCGTTGGTATCGAGGAGAAAGAGCTGATGCGTTTCAGGATCCCGGCGCAACGCGTCGGTATCGTAGGTTCCGACAAATCGGGCGACCGGCTGTGTCGGATCCGCGGCGGCCAGGTCGCTCAAGTTGCCGTCATACCACAGGGCCCAGAGGTGTTTCGGCGTCGGAGCAATCGAAATGATCTGGGAAAAATCGCCTCGAGTGCGGGAAAGTTCTCTGCGGCATTGAAGAAGAGGCGGCCGTCCCCGGTAGGGAGCCTCGAGAACCGCCTCTGTCCGATAGGCCCGGCGAAGCGCCTCCCGATCCCGATCGAGGCGAAATTGCAAAATGTCCCGATGGCCGATCCGTCCGTCGCCGGTGAGATCACGGGCCAAAATCGCCGCCGCCTCTTCGTCGATCCGGCGGATCAGCCGACGGGGAGAGGGGGAGCTTCTGAGCCGGGCGGCGAAACGCTCGTAGAGCAGTTCGCTCACGGCGGTGACGCGGATCGGAGTCTTTTGCCGCAGATCCCGGCCCGTCACCAGGGCCCGCAAGACCCCGTGGTTGAGGGTGGATGTGGATCGTCCATCAAAAGATCCCGGACGAAGCGCTCCTCCGCTTACGCGGATCAGATAGAGCGCGTCGTCGCGGAGCGTGGGGATTTGGAGCCTGAGATGCTGATCAGGGATTTGCGCGCTTGTGCGGTTCACCAGAAGTCTGCGCTTTCCCCAGGGTTTCAGGGCGTAGAGCCGGATTTGGGCTTCCGTGAGACCTTCGGTTTCGATCGGCACCCGATGTCCCCACAGGGGACCAAGCGCCAACGCAAGCACCGCAAAGCCTGTCAGCGTGCGCATCGGATCATTTCCCCCATTCGATCGTATAGTTGGGCAAGCCCTGCTGCCCTTTATTGTAGCCGTCAACGAGGGGGTCGCGTTCGACCTTGCCCTTGTCATTGGTCCGTTCCAAACGATAGTAGAGGATAAACGGGCGCTTTTTGGGGAGCCGCAGCCGCAGATGCAAGTGATGGATCCCGTGCAGCGGGTCCTGGTCGTCGGTGGTTTGCAGGATCACCTGCAGCCATCGGGATCGGACCGTTTTTTTACGCTTGAAATTGTAGATCGGCTTTCCGGCCGGGATGATCGTCACGTTGTCCTCGTCGTCGCTCACCTCGTAATCCAAGACCGCATCGGTTTTTTGCAGGGAGGGAAACTGCACGGTGATGCGGCTGGATTTGTAATACGAAAGAGTTTGCAAGACGTTGTCCAGGATCCGAAAGGTCAAATTGACCGCCAAAATGCCCTTTTTTTCTTTGTGCAGATCGAGACGCAAAAGGGCGAGCAACGCATTGTTCGTTTCGGAGACCGGATGATCGGGATCGAGGGCGAACGCGATGGGTCCTTTGGGGTCGATGAGCTTACGAAACGCCGTGTAGGGGACGAGAAACGAGGGGGGTTCGACGGCGCGGGGGGTCACTTCGTAGACATTGTAGGCCAGTTCCAGCCCCTGGGGCGTGATGGCGAAATTCTCCGGCAAGACGAAGCGGTTTTCGAACCATCCCGCTTTGTCGCTCAGATCGTCTTTCATCGAGAGGCCGTAGATTTGGCGATAGCGTTTCTCGGCGATTGTTTTGAAGCGCTTCATAGATCCTTTTTTCAGCAGCGATTCCAGCCCGAGGAGCCCTCCGTCTTTGCGCCGATAGTTGCGAAATTCAAATCCCTCATCGCCGTGGGCTCCGCCGCTGAACTCGGCATGTTGTATCGCCAGGGTATAGGTCGAGGGTGTGACGTCGGATACGTCCACCTCCCACTCTTGGTAAAAATCGAACTCGGGCAGATCGTTTTCGGTCATTTCCCCCACACTCTCGACGAGGTCACATTTTCGGTATTGGCGCAGGATATCCCTGATTTGACGGGGGATGAAATGGAAAAAATCCGGCGCATCCCCATCGGTGGCGATGGGATAGCTCAGCGTGCAGCGCATGCAAAAGATCCGACTCTGGAAGGCTTTGCAATCGCGCTTGCTCACTGTGCGCTCCGCGTTGCCGTAGGTGGGCACGAGGATCGAGTCGTCGTTGGGTTGCGCCTGGAGCGATACGGCGGCAATCCCACCTATGCAAAGGACGACCGCGATCCCCCGACGCCACGCCGCCGCCCATCCGTTTCCTCTCCGTCGGGGGCGATGCAGCCTCTTTTCATACGATGGAGACATCTTCTCTCCTTGTGCCTTGTATTGCTCTGTGGTCACTCTCCCCAGCGCAAGAGGGCGTTGGGGAGCCCCTGCTGTCCGGTTTTCTCTGTATCGTCCAAGCGATCGATCGTACCGTCTTGCCGTTGTCTGGCGAAGCGGTAATAGACCACGAAGGGGCGTTTGCGCGGCAGTCGTAGTCGGAGCCGGAGACGGTGGACGGTCCATTCGTCGTCGGTATCGGTCGTTGTGAGTTCGACTTCGAGCCAACGGGCGTGGATGTGCTTTTTGGCCTTATAGTTATAGAGTCGGCTCCCCGCCGGATAGATTGCCAGACGACTCCCTTTGTCGTTTTCGCGTGCAAGCAGAGCGTCCGAGCCTTTGATCCCAGGGAACTGGAGGGTGAACCAGCTCCGTTTGTAGGCAATATCCGCATTGGGGAAGTAACGAAGTGTGGCGTTGAGCTCCAGGGTGCGGGCGTCGATTTTGGCCACGGAGAGGTGAATCCGTGCATCGAACTCCTCGTCGTCCACCGTGACGGCATGGTCCGGATCGAGGGCGAAGGCCAGCGGCCCTTTGGGGTCGATCAGCGATCGAATCTGCGAATAGGGGAGGAGAAATTCGGGAGGCTCGGCGGCATAGGGGGTCACTTCGTAGGTGTTGTAGCTGAGCAAAAGCCCCCGGGTGGTGATGGCGAAATTTTCCGGCAGGACGAAGCGGTTTTCCAACCAGCCCGCCTCCTCGCTCAGATCGGCATCGGGAGCCAATCCCTTCGATCGGCGATAGACCCGCTCGGCGATAGCGGTGAGGGTGCGGTTGAAATCCCCTTTGAACAAGTCTTTGTAGCCCAACCTTCTGCCGGATTCGCGCAGATAGTTGCGGTATTCGAAACTGTGAAAACCGTGCGCCCCTCCCGTAAAGCCCTCGTCGGCGATCAAAAGGGTATAGGTCTTCGGGGTGATCGCCGTCACGTTCGCCGTGAGATGTTCGTACCAATCGACCTCCGGGACCTCCTCCCCTTCCAGATACGCGGGGCCGCATCGGCGGTAGCGTGCTCGCACGTCGGTGATTTGCTTGGGGATGAAGCGATAAAACGGCGGTGCGTCGCTGACGTTGCCGTCGGGATAGTAGATGGAACATTTCAGACAAAAGACGTGGGTATGGGCGTTTCGGCAGAAGCGCTTGTCCATCGATACGCTCGCCGGGCCGTAGGTAGGCAGCAGATAGGAGCGATCCTCGGCTTTCAGAGGATGAAGCGAAAGCAATGCCACCCCTATCGTCACCGCTAAACCGTGGAGCAGTCCAATCCATCGTTCCGATCGAAGAGTTTTCCGATGTTTCATGCTATCCTCCTCCTTCCTCGCAATCCTTTAATCTTATTCCACCCATAAATAAATCTATTACAATGAAACTAAAAGAATGTTGAAAAACAAATCTAAACGGTACAGTCGGACAGTCGAAAGTATGTTTGGTATGGCTATTATGGCTATGAAGAAAGCGTCGCAGACGTCTTCTACTTTGGGAGGATTATCCATGATGCCGAAAATCGATGCAGATGGTGTATTGATTGATGTATTGACGGGTGCGGTGATAAACCTTCGTACCCGCCCGATCGGGGGGGTGGAAACTTGATCGTACGTGTGGAAAGTCGACCGTAGTCAACGGACCGTGAAACGATCGGTTCGGAAAAGATACAGGACCGGGGAGGAGTTTCAGCTACGGCTGCTGGAGACCTCTCCGGCGGCGACCCGTTTGGAGAATTCGGTCTCTTTCCCTTCGGCGAGGAGTTTGGCCTGTTCGACCCAGTTCTCCCGTTCGATCCGCCCTTTGAAGGCAAGGGCTTTGTCGACCCAGCGGATGTTCTCTTCGGTCCATGCGGCGATCTGGGAGAAATGGAAGATCCCCATGTCGTTGAGGGTCTGTTCGATCTTTTTGCCGATCCCTTTGATGAGGGTGAGGTTGTCTTTTTCCCCCTGAGGAGCTTCGAGGAATGCCGGAGGGGTCTCGGGCTCCTCTTCACGCGAGGCCGGTTCGCCCTGGACGCTTTGCGGCTCCTTCTCGGCGCCGGCGGATGCCTGTTCGTTTCGTTCCGGTGCTTCCGTGTCGGTGGTCTGACTCTCCTCGGTTTCGTTCTCGGTTTCAGTATCCTCCGCCGTTTCGGCAGCGACTTCGGATTCGGAGCTTTGGGAGGTTTCATTCGTCTCCGCCGCTTCGGTGGTATCGGTTCCGGGGGTGGGCGTTTCCTCTTTGGCGGAGGGGGCTTCTTCGGCACTTTGGGGGCCCATTTCGCTCACACAGTGTTCATGGGGTTCGTGGCCGGAGGGGACGACATGCCCCTCTGCATGCGGGCATCCGGCTCGGGCGGCCAGATAGCCGACGATGAAGCCCAAAATGGCGGCGATCAGCAAACAAATGGTCATACTGGCGGCGATCTCGAACATCAGTGCTCCTTTGTGATGGGGATGTGGACGGTGTTGGAATGGGGGGTGCTCAAGGTACGTTGCGGGGCGAAATCAGGGGCGTGGCTGCTAACGCAGTAGACGATCCACAACCCCAAGACGGCGACCCAGACGGCGATTCGGTTCATCGCGTCCCTCCTTCGTGGGTAATTTCGGATAGACGCTATTATAAACCCAAATGGGGAAAAAAGTGCCTAAAGCGGGAAAAAGGGAGAGGGGGAATCAGGCTTCGGAGTTTTCGTTGGATTGTTCGGCCTGGGCGATGAGGACCCCTTCGATGAGTTTGTCGATATCCCCGTCGAGGATCGCGTCGACGTTGGTGTAGGCTTCGCCGCTGCGGTTGTCTTTGACCTGCTGGTAGGGTTGCAGTACGTAGCTGCGGATCTGGTGCCCCCAGCCGATGTCGCTTTTTTCGATCCCGTCGAGTTCGGCCTGTTTTTTGGCCATTTCGTATTCGTAGAGGCGGGATTTGAGCATCTTCATGGCGGCGGCCTTGTTTTTGTGTTGGCTGCGGTCGTTTTGGCACTGGACGACGATGCCGGTGGGGATGTGGGTGATGCGGATGGCCGATTCGGTCTTGTTGACGTGCTGACCGCCGGCCCCGCTGGCCCG
>JALWKO010000040.1 GCA_027081405.1 Campylobacteraceae bacterium
TACGCGGCGATCTGTGCACAAACAAAGTGCTCGAATTCCCTACGGGGAGTCCTTCGCACTTTTTTGCACACATCTCACCACCTCTCGCTCTCTCAAAAATTGAGGTAGTTACTTGGTGCGGTGATAAAATCCATACTTTTTCACACTATGCTAAAATAAAAAAAAATTATACTAGGAGCGATGCGATGCGGAGACGGTTCGTGATCTTCGTGCTCTTGTGTGGGACTCCTTGGCTTTTGGGATCGGAATTGCTGAGCCTCCATACGAAAGACGGCTTTCTCCTCAAAGGGTGGTTGGAGTTCCCTTCGAAGGGGAAGCCTCCCTACCATTTGGCGTTGTTGGTACATGAATACGGTTCCGATCATCGCATGTGGGACACGATGGCAAAAAAACTGCGTCGTTACGGATACGCCACGCTGGCTGTAGACCTACGGGGGCATGGAGCCTCTACGCGACGAAACGGACAAGAGATCCGTGTTCGGCCGGGTCATTTCCAGGACGACGCGAAACGGATCGGATTTTCCAAGATTCCCGACGATCTGCATGCTTGGATGGACCGAATAGAACGTCGCAAAGAGATCGATATCGAAGAAGCGGTCTTTTTCGGTTCATCGCTGGGGGGCGGTGCGGTGATCCCGTTGATGATCGATTACGAACCCAAAGCAGTGGTGACCCTCTCGCCGGCATCC
Organism: Campylobacteraceae bacterium; assembly: GCA_027081405.1. Taxonomy (GTDB): domain Bacteria; phylum Campylobacterota; class Campylobacteria; order Campylobacterales; family Sulfurovaceae; genus Nitratifractor. The sequence goes on from JALWKO010000040.1 coordinate 690, forward strand.
GCTGCGAATTTCGATCCCAAAGCGGTGATGGAGTCGGTACGGGAGAGCGATACCCCTTGGTTGATCGTCACGTCCCAACGGGATTTTGTACGCAAGAGTGCCCGACGATACGCCGATGAAGCGTTGCTGGCTACGCTGATCGTCGTCCCAGGATCAGGACACGGATCGCATATCCTACCGTCGGCTCAGGGGTATATCGACGCGTTCCTTGACCGTTACCTCTCCGGTGGAGAGTGACAATGGATCGCAACACGATCGGGAAATGGCTCGTAGCGTTTTGCTGTATTGTGTCGCTGCTTGCGGCCAAAGAGCCGGTCAACGCGCTGATTCATGAAGAATCTCCCTATCTGCAGCAACACGCTCACAATCCGGTCCACTGGATGCCTTGGGGCAAAGCGGCTTTCGAAAAGGCCAAACGGGAACATAAGCTGATCTTCCTCTCCATTGGTTACAGTACCTGCCATTGGTGTCATGTGATGGAGCACGAATCTTTCGAGGATCCGGAAGTGGCGAAGGTACTCAATCGCTACTATGTGGCGATCAAAGTCGATCGGGAAGAACATCCCCAGATCGATCGATACTACCAGCAGATCCACCGGATCATCACTCGTCAGCCCGGCGGTTGGCCTCTGACTTTGTTGCTGACTCCGGATCGCAAACCTTTTTTCGCGGCGACTTATATCCCCAAAGAGGCCAAATTCAACCAACCCGGATTGCTGGAGCTGCTACGCAAAGCCGCGGATCTCTGGCACAAAGAACCTCAGAAGGTCGAACGCCTCGGGGCGCGGATCCTTCAGGTGATGCGACAGATTCAAGCAGACGATACGCTGCGTGGAGGGAAGATCGACGAGAATTTCAGCCGCCGATTCGTCGCCGCACTTCGCGAAAGTTTCGATCCTCGATACGGCGGCTGGGGAAGCGCCCCCAAATTTCCCCGTGCGACAACCTTGACGGCGTTGTTGCAGATCTATCGTCTCACCGGTGACCGCCGGGCGTTTCAGATGGCGGATAAGACTTTGACGGCCATGGCGTTGAGCGGAATCTACGATCAAGTGGAGGGGGGATTTTTCCGGTATAGCACCGATCGAAAATGGCGCATCCCCCATTTTGAAAAAATGCTCTACTCCAACGCCGAACTGCTGGAGGTCTACGCTTTGGCGGCCGAACTTACCGGGAAGCAGCTTTACCGTCGTGTGCTCCGGGAGACCGTCGCGGTATTGGACAAGCACTATCGGGACGCGTCGGGACTCTTCTACGGGGCCAGCGATGCCGACAGCCTCGATCCCGAGAGCAAAGAGAAGGCGGAAGGGTTCTACTACACCTACCGCTACGACCGGGTACTCGCAGCGGCCAAAAAGGCGGGAATCCCCGATCCCGCCAAGGCGTTGGAGTCTTGCGGCCTCACCGAAGAGGGGAACTTCATCCGTTACCGTTCCCATCTCCACCTGCGCCAAGGTATCCCTTGCCCCTCCCGGCTCAAGGAGTTGTTGCAGCGGATCCGTCGGGAGCGTCCCTATCCGTTCGTCGACTGCAAGCTTCAGGCTTCTTGGAACGCATTGCTGATTCACGCTTTGTTTGTCGCTTCTTCTTTGGATGCTGCTTATGGGAAAACGGCGCTACATACCCTGAAGGTACTTCGGGAGTTTTTGGATCTCAACGGCACTCTCTATCATCAGAAACTCCCGGGCCGATCTCCCAAAGTTCCGGCTTTGTTGGAGGATTACAGCTTCACCGCCGCCGCGGCGATCGATGCGTATGAATTCACGCAAGATCCGACGTGGTTGGCCTGGGCCGAGGATCTCTTTGCCCGGGCGAAGCGTCGTTTCGAGTCCGGTGGTGTGTGGTACGACGCCCAGGGGGCCTTTCGCAATCCTTTGAGTCTGGAAGGGGGATCATATCGCAGTCCTCTGGCAGTCCTAGCCGATGATGCGTTGCGCCTGGCGGCGTTGGGAGAGAAACTGGAGTATCAGCAGATCGCCGAGGGGATCTTGCGTCAGGGGAGCCGGATCCTCGATGCCTATCCCCAGGCGGCGCCGATGGGGGTCCTGGTCTGGCTGGCGGATCGTTACGGCTATGTGGTGCTCAAAGCTCCCCAAGCACAGCTTGGCCGCTTGCGCATGGCGGTGCAGCGGCAAATCGGCTATCCGTTTTTGCTCTACAAGCAGGTAAATGAAGCTTTGTATCAGGCGTGCCGGATCGATCGGTGTTTCCTCTACGATCGGGATGTACAAACATTTGTCCGTCACTTACGCGAACGTTTGTCCGGATCGATCGGCGAAAAAATCAGTCCGCAGAAAGTTCGTTGATGAGGTAGCGGTTCCTTCCGGCGTGTTTGGCCTGATACATCGTTTCGTCGGCATGTTGCAGGACCGTTTCGATCGCGGCGGTGCGTCTGGGGAGGATCACCACTCCGATACTCGCGGTGAGATGGCAGCGTTGACCGTCCGCATCGATGGGTCGGTTGATCTCTTCGGTAATACGATCGAGGACCCTTTTGATCTCTTTTCGGTCGTGGATGTGGTTGAGGATCAACAAAAACTCATCTCCCCCTTGCCGGATCAGATCGTCGTCCTCGCGCATGTGCTTTTGGATCCTTCGGACCGTCTCGAGCAGTACGATATCCCCCGCTCGGTGTCCGTAGGTGTCGTTGACCTCTTTGAAACGGTCCAGATCGATGTAGCATAGAGCGGAAATCGTCCCCTCTTTTTGGACGAATTGGAGGCTTTGTTGGAGCCGTTCTTTGAGGTGTGTCCGGTTGAACAATCCGGTGAGCGGATCGTGCCGCGCGGCTTCGATGGTGCGGTTTTTTTCCCGGAAGAGGGTCCCGATGATCATGGTCATAAACACGAGGCTGAGAATATAGAAATTAAGATTGGTCAGATTGAGGCTCAAATCATTTCCGTGGACGAAAACTCCCGCTTTATAGTGGACCATCGCCACGGTGCTGAGCGAAAGTGCAATGACCGCTCCCAGCGCGTAGGTAAGATAGACGGTGCTCAGATGGATCAATATCGGCAAACTGGCGAGCATCAGTAGCGAAAGGCTCTTGAAGCCGAAAACAATTTGAAACAGATAATTGAGCGCTATGGTGAGGGCCATGATCAGGAGCAAAGAGGAGATCCGGATCGTGCGATATTCGTCATGGAGATAGAGCAAAAACGGCGTCAAAAGCAACTGTCCCATCGCATTGCCGAACCACCAGTTCTCGAAATTGTCGATGAACGTGCCGGAAGTCACGGCGTGTGTGAGATACATGACCGTATTGCCGATGAGGGAGCTAAACGGTTGCAATACAAAAAGGATCATCCCTCCCAACAAGAGGATGTCCCGCACCGTACCCAGGCGGATATCGAGCCGGAAACGGCGCGCCAGCCAAAATGCCAGGCCCGCTTCGGCGCTACTGCCCAATGCGATCCCGAAGGACGGTAGCGTACCGAGTCCCGTATCGATCGCCAGGAGCAGTTGCCCCAAAAAAATCCCCGGTATGACCCACGGTCCGTAGAGGAGGACGGCGGCGAGGGCGAACCCTTCGGGCAAAAAGGTGGTGATCGTGATGATTTTCGATTGGGAAAAGATCGCGAAACTCAGTTTTCCGCTGAAGTAGTAAAGCAGTGCCAGTAGAACGACCTTAATGAGTGTCGACTGGGAAAGCTCATAAAATGAAAACTGATGTCGTTGTCGGCTCTCTCGTGTACGCTCCATCCTGCGCTCCGGCAAAACGCCAATGGATCTTTCGCTTTTAACTTGAGCTCATAATAACATCTTGTTTTTGAATATCTAATTGATGTTCGTCAATTTTCTTTCAAGAAATGAAAAAAAAATGCAACCCTCTTCTATAAAAAACGGACTCTATTGGGATAAGTTGGCATAATCACAATATATCGGCTATATTGAAAAGAAGCGATATTTCGTCGTGTCTACATTTTCCCGTTTCGACTGTATTTCCGTTAGAATAATCCAAACTCCCTACGAGGATCTGTCATGGCATCACATACCACGATCACCTGTCCCAACTGCGGGACGCTCATTGACATCGACGAGATTTTCTACCACCGCATCGAGGAGAAGTTCAAAAAAGAGCGACTCGAGGAGCGCAAACGGCTCCAGGCCGAGATCGAGGAGGCCCGCAAACAATACAAAAAACATCTCGATACCCTCCGGGCCAAAGAGGAGGCCCTCAAGGAGGAAAAAGAACGCTTCGACGAGGAGCTTCGGCGCGCCACGCGGGAGCGACTCCGTCAGGAAAAGGCGAAACTGGCCGAGGAGCTGCGCAAGGAGATCGCCGCCGAGCAGAGCGCGGCGATGGAACTGCTCAAAAAGGAACTGGAGGCCAAGTCCAAGGAGGTGCAGGAGCTCTCCGCGGCCAAAATCGAAATCGAGCGGCTCAAGCGGGAAAAAGAAGAAGCGGCGCTGAAAGCCAAAGCCGAAGCGGAAGCCAAACTCAACGAAGCCCTGGCCAAAGAGCGGGAAAAGCTCCAAAAACGCCTCGAGGAACTGGCCGACCAGAAGCTCAAAAAGATCGAAGAGGAACAGGCCCTCAAGCTCCGGGAAAAAGACGAGCAGCTCAAGCAGCTCCAGCGCTCCCTGGAAGAGGCCAAACGTAAAGCGGAACAAGGGAGCATGCAAGTGCAGGGGGAGGCGCTGGAGCTTGCGATCGAGGAGTGGTTGCGCAGCCAGTTCCCTTTCGATCAGATCGAGGAGGTCAAAAAAGGGGCCTTCGGTGCCGACTGCATCCAGCGGGTCCACACCCGGGAGGAGCAAAACTGCGGCGTGATCTGCTACGAGTCCAAAAACACCAAGGCCTGGAGCGATGCCTGGATCGGAAAGCTCAAACAAGACATGTTAAAAGCCGGAGCCGACATCGGGGTGCTGGTGACCTCGGTCTATCCTCCGGGGATGGAGCGGATGGGCTGGGTCGAGGGCGTCTGGGTCTGCTCCCTGGAGGAGTTCAAAGGCTCTGCGGCTCTGCTAAGAGATAGCCTGATCCGAATCCATCGGGCGGTGCAGCGGGAGGAGAACAAAGCCGACAAAATGACGCTGCTGTACAACTACCTCACCGGCAACGAATTCCAGATGCAGCTGCGGGCCATCGTCGACGGATTCGTCAAGATGCAAGAAGAGCTGGACAGAGAGAAACGCTCCCTCATGGCCGCCTGGAAACGACGGCAGAAACTCATCGATTCGGTGCTGACCAACACCACCGAAATGTACGGCGCGCTGCAGGGAATCGCCGGAGGGAACGCGTTGCCCAAAATCGACGTGCTGGAGTTGCCGGAGGAGATCGAGGAGGATTGAAAAAAAGCGTATCGATCGTTATAATGTATCTAAAAAAGCGTATAGAAGTGAAGGGAAAGTATGCAAAGTATGACCATCAATATCGCCAATGATCAAATCGCCGAAAAGGTGCGTTGGCTTCTTGAACACTTCAAGCAAGACGGTGTGGAGATCATCTCACAGGAAGATCTCGAAGATCTAAAGGCACTCAAAGCGACACGCGAGGAGGAGAGTGTCGATTTCGACGAGTATCTGAAGCAGAGTGATGAAGATCGAGATTCGTAAGAGTGCCGTCAAAGATTTGCGCTCCATTTCCGAACCCAACCGAACGAGGCTCCACCGAAAGATCAAGGAGCTCGAAGGCTTCCCCGACGTTCCGAATATCAAACGATTGACAAACTTCGAACCGGCTTATCGGCTCAGAGTCGGTGATTTTCGGATTTTATTCGATGTGGAAGAGGATCGTATCGTCATCGGTCGCGTCATGCATCGTAAAGACGCGTACCGATGAGAATAGATAGGAAGAGATCGTGAATTTTATTTACGAAAATGAGATGATCGATTCGAAAAAACATCCTCTTTTGATCGAGAAAGTTTCACAAAACGCTTCTCTGCACCCCTACTTCGAAAAGAGCTTCCAAGGCATACGGCCGAAAAACGTCTGCGGTTTCCTCTCCGTCGGCGACGAGAGCCATTGTACTGCTCCTATAGTGTCTGCATTATACTCTGTGCAGTCGGGCTGGGGGTCGGTATAGAGATTTACGAAGAGATCCAACCCGAGCTGGACAAAGGGAAGGTCGCCGACTACATCCCCGCTCTTGCGACGGTTCAGAAGGGGCAGTTCGCCATGAGCCTGACCCTTGGGGACGGGAGCGTCTATTCGGTGGGGGAGGCGTCGAAGCGCTTTTCGATCCAGAGCATTTCCAAAGTTTTCACCTTTACCCTGGCGCTGGAGCACTATTCACGTGAACTCTACAAACGGGTGGGGGTGGAGCCGTCGGGGAATCCGTTCAACTCCCTCGTCCAGCTGGAGTATGAGCAGGGGATCCCCCGCAATCCTTTCATCAATGCCGGAGCGCTGGTGGTGACCGATGCGCTGATCAGCCACTACAAAGATGAGTACAACACCCTCGAAGCGATCCTGGGCTTCATCCGTCGTCTGACAGAGAGACCCGAAATCGGTTTCGATGCCGAGGTGGCCCGCTCCGAGATGGAACACGGCGATCGCAATCTGGCACTGGCCCATCTGATGAAAAGTTTCGGCAATTTCGAGAACAATGTGCATGCCACGGTCATGACCTACTTCAAACACTGCGCCGTGGAGATGAGCACCGAAGAGCTTTCCCGGGCCTTTCTCTATCTGGCCTTCGGCGGGACCGATCCCATCAGCGGCACGGAGTTCGTCAGTGCGAGCAAGGCCAAACGGATCAACGCCGTGATGCTCACCTGCGGGCATTACGACGCCAGCGGTGAGTTCGCATACCATGTGGGTCTGCCGGCCAAGAGTGGCGTAGGGGGAGGCATCGCCGCCGTAGTCCCCGGAGAAATGTCTATCGCCGTCTGGTCTCCGGCACTCAATCGCTACGGCAACTCCCACGCCGGGACCCTGGCACTGGAGAAATTCACCGACAAAACCGGCCTTTCGATATTCTAATCGCACCAATCAACGATTGCATCGTTTGCGTTCAGCGAATCACCTCGAATTCGGAGGTGAAGCTGTAGCTCTCACCCCCTTTGAGGCGGATCGTGAATTCCCGGACGAAGGCAGTAAGCTTGCGTACCGAGCAGGGGCCGGCGCAACTGGTTTTGAAGTGGATGGTCCCGCCGTAGGTGGGGACGCGTTCTTCGATTTTGAGGGTGCGGGGAGTTTTGCCCCGGTTGTGGAGGGTGTAGGTGCTTTCTACATCCAGATAGCGCTCCCGGGAGACGTACTTGGTGGTTTTTTTCGTGCCGGTGACGTCGAAGAGGGTTCCCAACTGTAGGCTCACGTTTTCGTCGACGGGGGTGTTTTCGATCCGGCTTTCTCCTACGAAATGGGGATTGCCGTCGCTGTCTTTGCCATACATCCGGACGATCCCCGCCGGGAGGGGGACGCCCAGGTGGTTGGATGTGCTGTTTTGGAAGCGGACCGTGTCGACGAAACGGAGGGTGATTTCTCCTTGCCGCTGGAACGAGTGGATCACCGCTTTGCCGAATTCGTCATATCCGATCCCCTTTTTTTCGAGGAAGCGGATCTGTTTTTGTTCTTTGTTCCGGATCGTTTCCCGGAAAGGGATCTTGTAGATATGATAGGCCGAAAACGCCTCCTCTTTGACCTGGGGGGCGGCCATCTTGCGCATCGGAGCCGCCATTGTCATCACGATCCCCCGTTTCGGTCGTGCCATGTGGACCTCTCCCGCCAGGCAGGTGATCCGGGCGTCGGGATAGTCCACGCCGGATCGGTTGTCGACGGTGATCCACCCTACCAGGTCGAGGGTCCGGTTGCGGGGGTGCAGATCGAGGACGTAGTCGCTTTTCCAGCGGATTCCTGTGCTGAGATACTGCAGATCGACGGTGAGGTTGCCTTCGTTTTGTGCTTCGATGTTCCACACCAGCGAGGGGCGGGTGATCATCCCGGCCGGTACCCCGTCGAAAACCACCTGAGAGGGTTTTTGCAGCATCACGATCCGTCCGGTTTTGGCGTCTTGCACCGGTATCGGCGGGGTGTCTCCGAGCAGGGTCCCTTCCCGAAGGGATTCGGATTTGCCGGGGCGATAGTGGATCGTTTTGCCGACGCTTTTTTTGAGCATCGAGGGGAGGGTGATGAGGTCGTAGACGTAGTTTTGGGAGTAGAGGGTCACACCCACCCCCGAGAAGTCGGGAATGACGCTGGCGGGGATCACCGAGGGGGGGACGTTGGGATAGACCAGCCGCTGTTTGCCCGCTTTGACGGGGACGTGGCGGATCTCGTGGACGAAGGCTCGATTGTCGTTGTAGATCGTGATGGCCAGATCGGCGGTATCGGGGGGGACGAGGGTTTGTTGCGCCCAAAGTCCGCTCATCAGGCAGGTCGCCGCTATCTTCGTCATCCGTCGCATCGTCGCTCCTTTTTTGGGGATCTGTCGTAGCGATACGCGGCGATCTGTGCACAAACAAAGTGCTCGAATTCCCTATGGGGACTCCTTCACACTTTTTTGCACACATCGCACCACGTCCGGCTCTCTCAAAAATTGAGGGAATTACCTGGTACGGTGATATAATAGCGCGACTTTCTCAAAAAAGGGGGCAGCGGGTGGAGCCGATCGACAATCCGATACGATCGTTGGCCATCGGGGCCTTCGACGGAATGCACGTAGCCCATCGCCGTCTCATCGAACGTTCCGACGCGGTGGCGGTGATCGAGCACTCGCGGGCTACTCTCACCCCCGGTTACAAACGGTGCTGGTACTGCGAAAAACCGTGCCATTTCTATTTTTTGGAGCGGATCCGGGGGATGGAGCCCGCGGCGTTCGTGGAGTGGCTGCGGCGCGATTTCCCCGGTCTGGAGCGGATCGTCGTGGGATTTGATTTCCGTTTCGGGAAGAACCGCTCCGCCGGGGTGGAGGAACTCGAACGCCTCTTCGACGGAGAGGTGGAGGTGCTGGAGGAGGTCACCGTCGCCGGGATCCCGGTGCACTCCCGGACGATCCGGGAATTGCTGGCACAAGGGGATTTGCAAACCGCCCATCGGTTGCTGGGGCGGAATTATCGGATCGACGGGGAACGGATCCCGGGGCAGGGGATCGGCTCGTCCCGACTCGTTCCGACGATCAACCTGGCGGTGGAGGGGTATCAGCTCCCCCGTGCGGGGGTTTATGCGAGCTGGAGCGAGATCGGGGGGGAGCGCTATCCATCGGTGAGTTTCATCGGGGTGCGGGAGAGTACCGACGGCAGCTTCGCCGTCGAAACCCATCTGATCGATACCGAGATCGGGACGGTGTCCGGAAGGGTGTTCGTCGAGTTTTTCGCCTATCTCCGTCCCAACCGCCGCTTCGAGAACCTCGATGCTCTCAAAACGGCGATCGAGGCCGACATCGCCGCGGCGCGGAAGCTCCTTCTGGGGTGAATTGTTCGTCGTTTGAATGGGTTTTCCCCATATCCAGTCGCAAGCACGGCCCTCCGGGCCTCAGGTCACAAGTCGCAAGAACTGTTGCCTTCGGCAACGTCATTCGTCATTGGTCACTGGTCATTGGGAGCTGGGCTTTGGCCCTACATCCCGGGACTGAAGTCCCGCCTCTATAAAGAGCGCGTTGCAAAGCAACGCCCCGGTATCCATCATCCAAAATTCAACATCCATCATCATATGCGTTGCGACAACGCGCCCCACAATTTCTCATTTCTCTCTTCTCATTTTCCATTCGGCACAAATGTGCCGTGCATCACTCTTCGAATGCATTTTCCGCCGCTTCCTCGGCTTCGGCCTGGATCCGCTGTTGTCGGCGGCGTTGGCGCTGTTCGCGCTCTTTGTAGCGTTGGCGTTTGAGCTGGACTTTGCGATAGATGTTTTTGATCTGACGTCGGGGTTCTTCGGAAAGATCGATCCGGGAGTGTTCGATGTCTTCGCCAAATTCGATCTTGAGCAGGTCCGATTTGCGCATTTGGATTTTTTGGGAAGGGAAGACGCTGCGGTGGCCCGAAACCAGGAAGCTGATGACGATACTCACCGCCGCGTAGTGGGCCACGTCCATCCCGAAAAGCTCCATCGCCATCACCGTCGCGGCGATGGGGGCGTTGGTCGCTCCGGCCAGGACGCTGACGAAGCCCAGCGCGGCGAAAAGGGCCAGTTGATGTTCACTCCCGAAAAGGCCCCCGAACCAGTGACCGCTCGTAGCACCGATATAGAAGATCGGCGTGATGATCCCACCGCTTCCGCCGGAACCGAGGGTGACGGCGGTGTAGAAGATCTTGACCAAAAAGGTATACCAGGGGAGCGACTGGGAGGCGCTGGATTCGAGGTTCATGGTCTGGGAGATGGTGTCAAGGCCCAGTCCGAAATAGTGATCTCCGACGATCGGAACCAGAGCGATGAGCAAAAGCCCCGCCGCCAGGGCTTTGAAATACGGGTTCATGGGGATTTTGTGAACGGCGGTTTCGGTCTGCTTGAGGGTCGCGATGATGAGCCATGCCACCAGCCCGAAGAAGATTCCTCCCAGGATCACTTTGAGGATCAGGACCAGATCGATGAAATAGTGTTGGAAATAGCTGATGTCGTAATAGGTGTAATGGGCCCCCAGATACTGGGCGGTGAAAAAGGCGCTGAAACCGGCGACGAAGGAGGGGAGGAGCACTTCGTACATCACCGCGCCGACCACCAGCACTTCGATTCCGAAAATCGCCCCGGCGATGGGAGTGCCGAAAACGGTAGCGAAACCGGCGCTGATCCCGCAGATGACCAGCTTTTTGCGATCCCGGTCGGAAAAGCGCAGCAAATTGGAAATGGCCGAAGCGGTCCCCGCACCGATCTGCGCTCCGGGACCTTCTTTCCCCGCCGATCCGCCGGTGACCAGGGTGATGACGGTAGTGAGGAGTTTGACGGGGATGACCGCCACGTCGATTTTGCCGCTCCGTTTGTGAACCGCTTCGATCACTTTCTCGGTTCCGTGCCCCTGGGCGTCTGGGGCGAATTTGCGGGTGAGCCAGACGCTCAGCGCCAGCCCGAGAGGCAGGAGGTAATAGTAGGGAAAATCGAGGAAGCTCCGGGCGTGTTCGCCGTAGGCAAGGATGTTCAGAAAGAGGGTGACGATCGCACCGATGACGATCCCGACACCGCTGGAGAGAATCAACCATTTGGTAACGCTCAGGAGAATGGAAGAGTGTTCGACGAAAACTTTCATCCGACGCCTCGAAGAAGGGTTCTGGGGCGATTATAGCACACGAAAAACGGAGTTTCCGTTTGACATCACCGCATCAGGGGAGTCCCTCAATTTTTGAGAGAGCGAGACGTTGTGCGACGTGTGCAAAAAAGTGCGAAAGACTCCCCATACGGAATGAGGACTTTGTGATCATTGAGGTATAATCCCGGTATCCACAACGATTGGCAAAAAACCGGCTCAAGCCGTCCGAAAAGGGAATGGATGGACGATCTGCAAACCCTCGACAGACAATACGTACTGCACAGCTACGCCCGCAACTACACCCCGTTCGTCCGGGGTGAGGGGGCCCGCCTCTACGACGCGAAGGGGAAAGAGTACATCGATTTCGGCAGCGGGATCGGTGTGGTGAGCGTCGGGCACGCCCATCCCCGGTTGGCCGAAGCGATCTGCGACCAGGCCTCGAAACTCCTTCACACCTCCAATCTTTTCGTGATCGAACCGCAGGCGCGGCTGGCCGAGCGCCTGGTGGAGCTCAGCGGGTACGATATGCGCTGTTTTTTCGGCAATTCCGGGGCCGAAGCCAACGAAGCGGCGCTGAAAATCGCCAGAAAATACGGCGAAACCCGTTTCGAGACCAAACGGTACAAAATCATCACCCTCGAGCACTCTTTCCACGGCCGGACCATCACCACCGTCAAGGCCACGGGACAGGAATCGATGCACAAGAGTGAATTTTCCCCCTATCCGGCGGGATTCGCGTACGTCGACTCCATCGACGCGGTCTACGAGGCGATCGACGACGAGACGGTGGGGGTGATGATCGAACTGGTCCAGGGGGAAGGGGGCGTGCAGCCCTTCGACAAAGCGGCGGTGCAGGATCTGCAGGCGTTCCTGCACAGCCGGGATCTGCTCCTGATCGTGGATGAGGTGCAGACGGGGGTCTATCGTACTGGGGAGTTTCTCGCCTCCAACCTCTACGAGATCGAACCCGATATCGTCACCCTGGCCAAGGGGCTGGGGGGCGGCGTCCCCATCGGAGTGGCCATGACCCGGCTCAAGGAAATTTTCGCCCCCGGCGACCACGGCAGCACCTTCGGGGGGAATTTTCTCAGTACCCGGGCGGGGTTGACCGTGCTGGAGATCCTCGAGGCGGAATTGGACTCCGGTGCGCTGGCGGAGCGGATCGAACTTTTCAGCCGGGCGTTGGAGCGACTGGCCGAGAGCATGCCCGAACACTTCACCGAAGCGGTGGGGCTGGGGCTGATGCGGGGTCTGCGCTGCGTGGACGCCCAGATCCAGGGGGCGATCCTCGAGGCGGCCTTCAAAGAGGGGCTCATCCTCCTCAAAGCCGGACGCAACACCGTCCGCTTCCTCCCCCCGCTGACGATCAGTAGGGACGAAATCGACGAAGGGTTCAAACGCCTTGAACGCGCGCTTCTTGCTCTCTAACCTCCTGGGGCTTGCTCTGCTGTGGGCCGCCGATCCATTGGATGAGAGCTGGCTTTCGCGTTATCAGCGGGTGGGCTTCGAATACGAGGATCGCATCAACACCCTCGACACCCGGCGTCTGAAAAACAGCTGGATCTCCCCGATCACCCTCGAGTACGGCGTGGACTGGAGTGACCAGAGCGGCCCCCGACGCAAGAGCCGTACCTTCAGCGTCCGGATCGATCAGCCGATTTTTCGCAGCGGAGGGATCTACTACGGGATCCGCTACGCCCAGGCGAGCGGGGAACTGGGGAGGATCCGGATCCGCGAGGCCCGACGGGACCGAATCGCCGAAGTGGTCAAGACCCTGTTCGAGCTGCGCAAAATCGCGCTGCAAAAACGGCAGACCCGACTCTTCATCCGCAACGACGAGATCGACATCCGCCGCAAGCAGGAACAGTATGACGCGGGGGTGATCGACAGCAGCTTCCTCGATCAGGCGATCCTGCAGCGCAACCGGGACAAGACCAAACTCCTGGGCCTCGAACTGCAGGAGCGCGCCCTCCGCCACCGTTTCGCCACCTTGAGTGATAAAGACCCCGACCGGCTCCGCCCCCCCCACCTCCGACTGATTTCATCCAGGCGTTTCGAGGAGAGGAACCTGCGCCTCGCCGAGGGGCGGGCGGCCATTGCGCAAAAAGAATACAACGCCCAGGTCACGAGGGCCAAATACCTCCCCGCTGTCACCTTGTCCGCGGCCTGGTACGATAGCCGCACCGTAGGGGCTCCCCCAGGGATGAAGGAGCGCTACGGCCGCTATGGGCTGCATGTGCGGCTCCCCCTCTCGATCAACGCCGCCCCCGATATCGAGGCGCGCCGCCTCGAGGCGCTCAAAGCGGGGACCGACTGGCTGCAGACCCGCCGGTCGGTCCGGGAGAGCTACCGCCAGATTCTCGAAACCCTCCGGATCATCGATCGAAAGATCGCCCTTGCCCGCAGCGATGCGGCCCTCTATCGCCGCTTGCTCAAAAGCACCCGCCAACAGGCCGCCGCGGGGAACAAAACCGAGCTGGACGTCCGCACGATGCACAACGCCCTGGAGGCGGCCCGACTGGATGCCCAAATATATGAGATCGAAAAGCAGATTCAGCTTTTGAAGTTGTATAGGGAAATTCACGAGTGAAATGAGAATGAGGAATTGGGAGTTAGGAATGAGGAATTTTGGGGCGTTGCTTCGCAACGCGGTTTAATGGAACCGGGAAATTATTTCCGGCAAAGGAGAGGAATATCCAAGAGGGTTCTCTTGCAAATGACGCGAATGGATTCACGTTTCCTTTTCCAATTTGCCACAATAATTTTTGTGGCAAAGGGAAACAGGAATTTATGCCAGCCCTACGCAAAGTATATGTCCTACTCCCAATAACCAATACACTTGAATACACCAAATAACAAGGTTTACCATTGCGTTTCAGTGAGTATATGAACGAATGGCTCTACGGAGCCGAGGGGTATTATCGGACGTTTCGGGACATCGGGAAGGGGGGCGATTTCTATACGGCGGTGAGCACGAGCCCCTTTTTCGGCGCTTCGATCGCCAACCGGATCGTACGGGGGATCGCAGCGGGGGAGATCCCCCGGGATGCCTGGCTCATCGAGATCGGAGCCCACCGGGGATACCTCCTGGCCGACATGATCCAGTGGATCTACACCGCCGACGCGTCGCTCCTGGAGACGATGCGTTTCGGAATCGTCGAGCGGCAGGAGGCGGTGCGCACGATCCAGCGGGAGTATTTCGCCGAGCGTTTCGGAGGGGAGGTGGAGTTTGCCCATTTTTCCGGTTTGGAGGAGGTGGAGGTCCCCTACGGAGTCTTCGTCTCCAACGAGATCTTCGACGCCTTTCCCTGCGAACTCTACAAAGAGGGGGAGCGGGCCGAGGTCCACTCCCATCGGATCGAATGGATAGAGGCCGAAGAGGAGCTGCGACTCTTCGCCGACCGGCACCGTCTCGTCAAAGGGGAGATCGCCGTAGGCTACGAGGCGTTCGCCGCGCGGGCGGCCGGTGCGTGCGCGGAGGGGCTCTTTCTCTCGTTCGATTACGGAGAACGATATGTGCGAAACGACTTTTCGATCCGTATCTACAAAGGGCACGAGACCTTCCCCCTCTTCGACGAAGCGGTCGATCTGTCCTCCATGTACTGCGACGCCGATATCACCTATGATGTCAATTTCGGCCATGTGATCGAAGCCTTCGAGGGGGCCGGATGGAGGCTGGAAGCCTATGAGACCCAGGCGCGGGCGCTGGTGCGCTACGGGATCGTCGATCTGCTGGAGCGCTACGCCCGCACCGCCCGGTACGAAGATTACCTCCGCCACGCCGACCGGATCAAAACCCTCCTAGCCCCCACCATCATGGGGGACCGGTTCAAAGTGGTCGAATTGGTCAAATCCCCCAAGGAGTCCTGAGATGTCCGTATCCAAGGTGTTCGCCCATTTCGAGACGATTACCCGCATCCCCCACTGCAGCCGGCAAGCCGGGAAGCTGGGGGAGTATCTGGCCGATTTCGCCCGCAAGCGCGGCTATGAAGTGCTCACCGACGACGCCGGAAACATCCTGGCGCGCAAAGGAGACCCCACCCTCTGTCTGCAGGGACACTACGACATGGTCTGCGTCGGGAAGGCTCCTGAGATCGAGACGGTCGAGGAGGACGGGTGGCTCCGGGCGCTCGATTCGTCGTTGGGTGCCGACGACGGGATCGCCGTGGCGATGATGATGGCGCTGATGGACGAGGGGGCCGAAGCGGAATTTCTCCTTACCGCCGACGAGGAGGTGGGGTTGGTGGGGGCCAAAGCCCTCCGTTTCGATCTGAAAAGCACCCGGCTGCTCAACCTCGACAGCGAAGAGGAGGGGGTGGTCCTCATCGGATGTGCCGGAGGCGTCGACTCCATCGCCACGACTCCTTTGGCCTGCCGTCCCGATCCCCGTCCCGCCTGGCGGATCCGGATCGAAGGGCTCCCCGGAGGGCACTCGGGGGTCGACATCGACAAAGGGATCCCCAACGCCATCAAGGAGATCGCCGCCACGATCGCCGGGATCGAGGGGGCGGGACTGGTCTCCTTCGCGGGTGGGGAGCGGCGCAACGCGATCCCCACCGCCGCCGAGGCGATCGTCCGGTGCGAAGGGCGCCCCTCCGTCCCGGAAGGGGTGCGCGTCGGGAATGCTCCCGACGCCCCTGCTGGGTCGCTGGAGCGTTCCGATGCGCTCATCGCCCTGCTGGCGACCGCACCGACGGGGGTCGTGGAGGAGAACCGGGAACTTTCGATCCCCGAGACGA
>JALWKO010000041.1 GCA_027081405.1 Campylobacteraceae bacterium
CTCCCTGGAGTATCTCGTGGTCGAGAGCGAGGCCGACGCGCTGATCCTCGAAAACTCCCTAATCAAACAACTCAAACCCAAATACAACATCCTCCTGCGCGACCACAAAACCTACCCCTACCTCTACCTGGACGAGGCGGCCCCCTACCCCCGATTCGAACTGACCCGCAAAGTGGTCCAAGGAAAAAAGATCCGCTACTACGGCCCGTTTCCCAGCGGGGCCCGCGCCCTCCTCGACGCACTCTATTTCCTCTTTCCGCTGGTGCAGAAAGCCGGCTGCCTCCGGGGCAAAAAGGCCTGCCTCTTTCACCAGATCGGCCGCTGCCCCGCCCCCTGCGAGGGGAAAATCACCCCCGAGGAGTACCGAAAGACCGTCGAAGCGGCCAAAGAAGCGATCCGCAACCTCCCGCTGATCCTCGACAAACTCCAGGAGCGGATGGTGCAGCTGGCCGAACAGGAGCGCTTCGAGGAGGCGGCCAAGGTGCGGGATCAGATCGAGGCGATCCGGGGGCTGGAGATCCGCTCCGAGATCGATCTGGCCCGGAAGGAGGATTACGACATTTTCGCGATCGATCCGGGGAGCGAACGGGGAGTGGTGGTGCGGCTTTTCATCCGCGGCGGCAAGGTGGCGGCCTCCAGCTACAGCTACTTTCGCCACACCGAACTCTACGATCCGGACGAAGCCTATCGCCAGGCGCTGCTCGATTTCTACCGGGAGGAGATCCCCGGCACCGCCGCAACGATCCTGCTGGCCCACGACCTGGAGCACAAAGAGGAGCTCGCCGAGCTCCTGAGCCGCCGCCTGCACAAACGGATCGCCATCCTCCACCCCCGTCGGGGCCCCAAGGCCCAGCTTGTTCGGCTGGCCCTGAGCAACGCCGCCGAACTGCTGCGACGCCAGAAACGAAGCGGCGAGCAAGAGCCGGTCGAAAAGCGGGTGGCGGCTCTGCTGGAGCTGGAGCGCAGCCCCTGGCGGGTGGAGGTTTTCGACAATTCCCACCTCATGGGAGAAGCCCCTGTCGGCGCCATGGTGGTCTACGACGAGGGGGAATGGGACAAAAACGCCTACCGGCGCTACGAGCTGCACGCCCGGGACGAATACCGCCAGATGACCGAAATGCTCCAGCGGCGCATCGGCGATTTCGACAAGGCACCGCCCCCCGATCTCTGGCTCATCGACGGTGGAGAGACCCTCCGGCGGCTGGCCGAAGATCTGCTGCGCCAGGCGGGGGTCAATCTCCCCGTCGCCGCCATCGCCAAAGAGAAACTCGACGCCAAAGCCCACCGGGCCAAAGGGGCCGCGAAAGACATCCTCCACGGCCCGGCGGGGGAGTTCCGGCTGGAGAGCTCCGATCCCCGACTCCAATGGGCCCAGCGGCTCCGGGATGAAGCCCACCGCTTCGCCCTGGCCTACCACCGGCAAAAAAAACGGCGACGCGATTCGCGGGCCAAACTCCTGGAACAGAAAGGGATCGGCCCCGCCACCCTCAAAAAGCTCCTCGATTATTTCGGAACGTTCGAAGCGATCGAACAGGCCGACTACGACGAGATCCGCCGTGTCGCGGGGAAACGGGCGGCCGATGCGATTTCAACCGATACTCAATGAAATTGTCCGATATTTTGGGTATTTTTGAAAGATTTTAAAGAGAAATATTATATGATATGATGTTACGCAAACGGTACGTTCACTATTGGTTGAACCCGTACCGGAACCTTTTGCTATCCAAAAGGGGTTGCATGTCCCAAATCAGATCCGTGTAGGGGAGGAAATAATTCGATGATCGTCATTCTCAATCAAAACGGCACCATTATCGCCGCCGATCGTGAAGCCCTGGAGCATTTTGGCGTCGATTCTCTCGATTCACTACTCAAAAAACAGTTCGAAGGTGCGTTGCATATCGAACCCAATGGGAACGCGGCATCCATCCGACTCGACGGGATCGAGGTACAGCTCGCGGCAAATGTCGGACCGATCGACTCGATCGTCGGTCCCTTGACTGCTGTACGCTTGGATATAAACACCGAGGAAAAAGCATCGGAGGCCGAAACCGTACCGCTCTCTACAGAGCAAAGTACCGAAAAGGCAGTGACGCAAGAACCCACTTCCGATGAAGAGCTTCACCTTTCCGAAGAGACTCTTGCCCCGGAACAAACCGAACCGATCGTTCCACTGACGGACACTTCTCTTTCCGAACAATCCCAGACATCCCATTCTCCCGTTGAAGAAAATGTTGGAGAAGAGGCACTTTCGATCGACGAGGAAGAATTGATCGGTCTCATCGAAGAGAGCGATTCCAAAACTCCGGCCCCTTCGGAAGCCGCCGCGGGGGTGCCTGAAGAAGAGACCCTCCCCATCCTCGAACCGGAAGGAACGGAACCTGCAAGCAACGAAGAGGTCGATTTGGACACCCTGCTCCAATCGGTAGAACCCGATGAAGAGACGGAAAACACTCTATCGCTGCATGAAGAAAAAGATGAAACACCGGAGAAAAAGGTCGATGCCAACAAACCCGGCGAAGAAGACCAATCGATCGAAACGGACGAGTTGCTGAGTCTGCTGGAAGAGGAGCACGAATCCGAAGCACTCAATATCCCGAATCTTCAAGAAATCTCTTCTCCAAAAAGTTCCGCCATCCCGTCAGAGGGAAGCTTAGATTTGCATGGGGAGAAACATGAGACGATCGATTGGAAAGCGGTATTGGACAATTTTCAGCTCGATCCCGCATACAATGCGCAAAAGATCGGCATTTCGGTAGAAGAATACAGCGACTTGCTTCGGGAATTCATCGACGAAAGCAAACGGATCCGCAAGCAAGTCCTCGAAGAAGATCGAGACGACAAAGAACTCCTTCCCGTTTTCAAAGACGCCACGACCCTCCTCCAACTCCAGCCCCTCCCCGACTTTTTCGATGCGATCACCCATATGGAACCGGCGGAACGCTACCGACTCCTCAATCGTTTCGAGACGGTTCTGGATCGAATCGGAAAGGAGATCGAATCCCCTTCCACACCGATCCGACCGGTTCAAAGCTCCACTGTGAAGGAGTCGGGAACTTCCGAACATATAATTCCCGACGAAACGTCGGTTCAAGAAGAAAACAAACCTTCTGCACAAGCGCCTGAAAGTCTGACTCCGGCTGAATCCGCAGAAAGTGTCGAAACACCTGCCAAAGCTCCCGAAACGACAAAAGGGGCGATCCCCGATCTGGTCAAAGGGACACCCTCCATTCCCATCGAATTCAGTGTCAAAGTGGCTGCAGAAGAACTCAATCTTCCCGAAGATCTCGTATTGGAATTCATCCACGATTTCGCCCTGCAAGGGCACGAATACCTTCCCGTTCTGGTCGAAGCATATGAAAACGGAGACCTCGAAAAGCTTCAAAAAACCGCCCACATGCTCAAAGGAGCGGCGAGCAACCTGCGCCTCGAACCGATGGTGGAAAACCTTTACGAGTTGCAATTTGATAACGACATCTCACGGGCACCGGAGCGGATCAAGAAGTTTTACGGTCAGCTCCAGAGCCTCGATCACTATCTCGAACAAATCAACTAAGGGAAAAGGAATACACTGATGAAGTTATTGACCCGGCTGAAAATCATTTCGATCATTCCGTCGCTCCTCCTGTTGGGAGTGGCCCTCTTCCTATTGTACGATTCACTGAGCGGGATGGCAAAAACCCAGGGCTTCCAAACCGCCCTGCAAAACAATGCCTTCATCGACAAGGCACTGCTTGAGATCGGGAAAGAGCGGGGGTTGAGCGCGCTCTATCTGGCATCCGGAAAAGAGAGCTATGCACAACTACTTGTCAAACAACGTCGTCAGACCGATGAGGCGGTCCGTCAGCTCAAAACGCAATTGCAGTCTCAAACGAGTGGTTGGCTGCATCTTTTTTCCGGTAACGAACTCGACGCGAAAAGCTACAAAACCATGATCGACACCTTCGATCGGCTAAACGACTATCGGGTAGCGGTCGATGCGAAAAAGAAGCCGTTTGAAACCCTGATTCTCGAAGGCTACACCCGCGGTATTACTCGAACGCTTCTAAAAAATCTCCGTCAGCCCGAGCATTTCGTCATCAGTAGCGACATCAGTGATCTTGCCCACTTGATGGAACGAATCTATATCAGCCAGGAATACACCGGACTAACCCGAGACTATATCGCTTATTATCTCGAAAAAAAGATTCCCCTCAAAGATCGCGATATCGTCCGATGGAACGATTTCCACGCCAAATCGATGCAATTCGATCCCGATTTGATTTTCGATCCCCGTCTTACCCGACTGACACAATCGGTCTTTGCCAATACCCATATGTCCGCCCTTCTGAAGAACATGGGACGTGATTATCGTCTGATCGTACGCGATGCCTCAAACGGAAACTATACGCTCGATCCGATCGATTGGTTCGCTCTAATGACCAAACGGATCCTGGTCTACGCCCAGTTGGAGCGAAATTTCCATTCAGTCGCTTCGGATCTGATCCAAAGCTATTTGACACAAAAATATCTCAATATCGGTCTTTCCCTGGCCCTCGTGCTGCTGGCGCTTCTCGTGCTTTATCTGGGATACCGCTCCGCACATGACGTCACAACCAATATCCGCCAGCTGGAATTCACCCTCAAACGGACGGCGGAAGACTTCGAGGACGCCGGCGACGAATACGAATCGATCATGGAAAATCTCAAATCGGTCAACTTCGAAACGACCGAGGGGATCAACGAAGCCTATCATATCCTCCAGGAGCTGGTCGAACAGGCACGAAACGACCGAAAAAAGGCGGTCGAACAAAGCGAAGCTAAGTCCCTCTTCCTTGCCAACATGTCCCACGAGATCCGCACCCCCATGAACGGGATCATCGGATTTACCGAACTACTCAAAAACACGCAGCTCACGCCCGAACAGCAAGAATACACCAACATCATCGACAAAAGTTCCCAAAACCTCCTGGGGATCATCAACAACCTCCTAGATCTGGCAAAAATCGAAAGCCAAAACGTCGAGGTCGAAAACGTTATTTTCGACACTCATCAAGAATTCGACGATACGATCGACAGTTTCGGCGTAAGCGCCGCCGAAAAAGGTCTGGAGCTCAACTACTACATCGATCCGGAGATCGCCCCCAAACTCAAAGGGGATCCGACAAAGATCAAAGAGATCCTCACCAACTTGCTTGGCAATGCAGTCAAATTCACCGACAAAGGCGGTGAAATCGACGTCGAAATCGCCAAAGGGAGCAAAACCAAAACAGGCAAAACACTCCTGGTCGTTACAGTCCGCGATACGGGCATCGGAATGAATCAAGATCAGATCGAGCGGATTTTCCAACCGTTTGCTCAGGCCGATGCGAGCATCACCCGCAAATACGGCGGCACCGGTCTGGGTCTGACGATCACCAAAGAGTACATCGAGCTCCTCGGTGGAGAGTTGCAAGTCAAAAGCGAACCCTCCAAAGGAACCGAATTCCGTTTCACGCTTCCGGTCGAAGAGGTCCCCGTCGAAGCCCAGGATTATCGTGGACGTTTCAAAAAACTCCGCCTATGCCGCGTCGTCGACGGACATACCAGCCGTTTCTACGATTATCTCAAACGTTACGCCGACTATTTCGGCATCGAAATGGAAGACATTCCAAGCGGTGCGAAACTCCTCCAGGAGATCAACGCAGGGCAATGTTCCCATGCGTTGATCGATCTGGATGCCTTCGACGAAAACCAAGTCCGGCAAATCGAAAACATCGATCCGGACAAACTCATCGTGTTCACCCACGTCACCCGCCGGGGAGAACTGGATGATCTGAGCCTCCCCAAAGAGATGATCGTCACCAAACCGGTGACCTGGAAGAAACTCGTCACCCTCTTCTCCACACTCGCCAAATTCGAGAAATCCGAGCAAAGCCCTACGGAACCGACGATCAAAACCGTCTATACCGGTAAAGTCCTGGTCACGGAAGATAACGTCATCAACCAAAAACTGGTCAAAAACATCCTCGAAGGGTTCGGTCTCGAGGTCGATATCGCCAACAACGGTCTCGAAGCACTCGAAAAGCGGAAGAAAAACGACTATGATCTGATTTTTATGGACATTCAAATGCCCGTCATGGACGGTGTGGAAGCGACCCATCAAATCCTCGATTATGAAAAAAAGTATCCCGACGCCGGACATATCCCCATCGTAGCCCTCACCGCCAACGCGCTCAAAGGGGATCGGGAACGTTTCCTCAATGAAGGGATGGACGAGTACGTCTCCAAGCCGATTGAAATTTCCGAACTTGTCTATATCCTCAACAAATTCCTCAAAGACAAGCAGCACATCGAAGTGAGCAATCCGGTCGTGCAAAAGAAAAACGACGAACACACTGAAGATGTAAGCACCGCAGCTCAGGTCGAAGGAAAAGGCCAAGAAACGACAGAAACAACAGAATCCGATACGATCGAACCGATCGCTCCGCTCGAATCGGCTCCCATCGTCATCGCCAAAAACCTCCCTTTCACACGGAAAATCCTTGCCAAGATTTTGGATAACCTGAAACTCCCCTATTCGACGGTCGAAAACCCCGATGCGCTCTTGCGTCTGCTGGAGGCCCACTCACCAAAAGTCATTCTCGCGGACGAGGGGATGATCACCCCCGATGTCAAAAAAGTCCTTGACGAAAAGCACATCGATGTGATATTTACCAACAAACCCGAAACCAACCGTTTCACAGCCGATCACTATCATCTCTTTGAAGGCAAATTAGCCAAAGAAGACTTCGAACACTATATCCATCAATTCGTAAAGGGGAATGAATGAGTTTGAAAGTACTGGTCGTTGACGACGATTTCATCAACCGCAAACTGATCCAAGCGCTTCTCAAACGCCATTCGGATATGATCGGAGAGGTCATCGAAGCCGACAACGGCTCTGAAGCGCTCAACGCGCTCAAACTCCATCCGGATATCGATCTGATTCTGCTTGATATCCTCATGCCGGTGCTCGACGGAAAAGAGTTCCTCAAAATCTTCCGTTCCGAACCCGAAAACAGCCGGATCCCCGTGATCGTCCTCTCCACCGACGACACCCAAAAAAGCACGGTCCTCAACCTTGGAGCCGACGACTTCATCCTCAAACCGATCAACGAAGACCAACTCATGGACCGGATCCGCTACTGGTCCCAAAGCTAAGCCCCTCCCCCGGGCACTCCCCTTTTCTATCCTAAAAAATTTCACCACTTTTCATACTGAATCCGAATAGTAAATATGCCGATGACGATTCGATTCGGCAATGCAAAGCCGTCGGGGTTACCATGATCTCACTCGATCCGCTTCATTGCGGTTCGATGTAATACCCCTCACCCGCTCGGTTTCGGATCAGTTCCCTGCCGGCTTTGCCGCGCAGGCGGCGAATAAAAACCCGTACGGCGTCGTCGGTAGGCTCCTCGTCGGGCCATAGAAGCGATTTGATCGCGGGGGTATCCAGAAAATTCCCCGGCTCCTCCAACAGAGTTTCGATGAAACGCACTTCCCGAGCGTTCAGGGGAATAGGTTCTCCATCCCTGGTGAGACGGCGGTGGTAACGGTCGTAGCGATACCCGTGACGGAGGGAGACCACCTGCCTGGCCGCCAGACGGACCGCCAGGGTCGCCAGATACTCCAACAGCTCCTCCGGGTCGAACGGCTTGATGAAATATTTGCTCACCCCCGCGTCGATGGCGCTGAGGAGTTTTTCCTTGTCACTGTAAGCGCTCAGGACGATCAACGGAGTTTCGGGGGAGCGTTCGTGGATGCGCCTCCCCATCTCCAGACCGTCCATTTGGGGCATGGTGATGTCGGTGATGACCAGATCGGGGGCGTAACGGCGAAACGCTTCGAGCCCTTCCACTCCGTCGACGGCCAGACGGAACTCTCCGAAATGTCGCCCGATCGCCCGCTCCATCATCTCGGCGAGGCTCCGTTCGTCTTCGACGAAAAGGACCTTGAGCCGCTTCAACGCCTGGGTTCGGGTCACGAGGCACCTTTCTCACTACTCGTTGACGCACCCGCCGTCTCGGCAAGCGGAATCTTGAGGATAAAGAGAGCCCCCTTGAGGCTGTTGACCGCCTCCAGAGAACCGTGAAAGCTTTTTTCCACGATCATCCGGGACATGAACAGCCCCAAGCCGGTGCCGTGTGAACTGTGCTTGGTGGTAAAATAGGGCTCGAAGATCCGCTCCAACGCCTCTTCGGGGATCCCCCCGGCACTGTCTTCCACGACGATGACCGCGTTGTCTTCGTCCCGACTGACATGGATCCGAAGCCATCGGTCCCCTTCGGGCCCTTTTTCGAAGGCGTCCCGGGCGTTCTGGAAAAGATTGACGAAAACCTGGGTCAGTTCGTTTGGTATGCCGGAGACCGGCAGCTCCACCTCTCCCTCGATCCGCACTTCGATAGCCGACTTTTCCAGCGCCTTGCGGATCAGAGCCAGGGCATCCCGGAGGCTCTCGTCGATCGGGAAGGTGATGCTGCTGCGGTTGGGCTTGAAAAATTCCATGAAACTCTCGAGCGTCTCGGACATGCTCCGGATGATCCCGCGACTCTGGCGATACAGCGATTCGATCTCTCCGACGTCGTTGCGCCGACAGGCCTCTTTGAGGCTGTAAAGGGAAAGATTGAGTTCGGTCAGCGGCTGGCGCCACTGGTGGGCGATATTGGCCATCATCTGCCCCAGGCTGGCAAATCGGGACTGCCAGAGCAGCATCTGCTGTTTCTCTTCGTTTTTGGCGATTTCACGACGGACCCGCTCCTCGAGATTCCGGTTGAGCTCCTGCAGCTGACGGGTCTGTTCGCGGACCCGCTCCTCAAGGCCCCGGTTGAGCTGTTCCAGCTCCCGCTCTTTTTTTTCCAGCTCCATGCGGAGTTCCATCTCCCGGGTGACGTCGTAGCGGATGGCGACGAATTCCTCGATCTCGCCCCGTTCGTCGAGGATCGGGATGACGGTGGTATTGACGTAGAATGTGCTGCCGTCTTTGGCCCGGTTCTTGACTGTGGCCTTGTAGGTCTTTTTGGCCAGGATGGTCTCCCAGAGACAGCGGAAGGTTTCGGCCGAGACGTCAGGATGGCGGACGATGTTGTGGTTTTTGCCGATGAGCTCTTCCCGGCTGTAACCGGAAATCTTGCAGAATTCGTCGTTGACGAAGGTGATGATCCCGTTGATGTCGGTTCGGGAAACAATGTTGGAACTTTCGATCGCTTCGACGTATTGCTGCAGCATAGGGGTATTATCCCCAAATTCGCATTAGGAACGAAAGTACCGCGGATCGCACGTCCCCGCTCCCGTCTTGGTTACGCGACGGTACCTCAGATCAACGCGTGGGAGAGGACGTCCTCGATCCGGTCGACGGGAATGATGGCGACGTGTTCTTTGACCTCGTCGGGGATGTCTTCCAGATCCCGCTCGTAGTTTTTGCGGGGGATGAGGGCCTTTTTGACCCCTGCCTTGTAGGCGGCGATGAGCTTCTCCTTGAGCCCGCCGATGGGAAGGACCTTTCCGGTGAGGGTGAGTTCTCCGGTCATGGCGAGCTTGTTGTCGACTTTACGTTCGCTGTAGATCGACGCGATCGCCGTAGCCATCGTAATCCCCGCGCTCGGACCGTCTTTGGGGGTGGCCCCCTCAGGGACGTGTAGATGCAGATCGAACCGTTTGTAGACCTCGCTGGGATCGGGATGGACCCCTTTGTCCTTCTCCGTCGCGGTGCGTGGAATCACCTTGGAGGGGATTTTGAGTTTTTGCTTATCGATGAGGATCTTGACCACGCTGTGGGCGATCCGGGCCGATTCTTTCATCACGTCCCCGAGGCTTCCGGTGAGCTGGAGCATCCCTTTGCCCCGGATCTTGATCGCTTCGACGGTGAGGACATCTCCCCCCACCGCGGTCCAGGCCAGGCCGTTGACGACCCCCACCTGGGGCTCTTCTTCGATCACCGAAAACTCGAAGACCTTTTTCCCGGCGAATTCGGGAAGGTTTTTGACCGTCACCCGTACATGGCCGATCTCGGGATTTTCCAGGATCATCCGGGCCGCCTTGCGCATCAGCGCCGCGATCTTGCGCCGGAGGTTCCGCACCCCGGGCTCCCGGGTGTATTCGTCGATCAAAAGCCGCAGTGCCCGCTTGGAGATGCTGAATTCGTCGCTGCGCAGGGCATGCTTCTTGAGCTCCTGGGGGATCAGATAGCGCCGGGCGATCTCGAACTTCTCGTCGGGGGTGTAGCTGTTGACCACGATGATCTCCATTCGGTCCCGCAGGGGTGCGGGGATGTACCCCAGATCGTTGGCGGTGGCGATGAAGATCGTCTTGCTTAGATCGATGTGGAAATTGAGATAGTAGTCCCGGTAGTGGGTATTTTGCTCCGGATCGAGGATCTCCAGCAGCGCGGCGGTGGGGTCCCCCCGGTGGGTCCGCCCCACCTTGTCGATCTCATCCAGGACCATCACCGGATCCATCGCCTTGGCTTCAATGAGCCCCTGCACGATCCGTCCGGGCATGGCACCCACGTAGGTGCGCCGGTGTCCCCGCAGCTCGTTGACGTCCTCGAGACCCCCCAGGGCGATCCGCACGAGGGGGCGCCCCAGCGCCTTGGCGATCGAGTTGGCCAGCGAGGTTTTCCCCACCCCCGGAGGGCCGGCGAAGCAGAGGATCACCCCTTTGTTCTCACTCTCCTTTTTGCCGCGGAGCTCGGCCAGCTCCCGGACCGAGAAATACTCCACGATCCGCTCTTTGGGCTTTTCGAGGGAGTAATGGTCCTTGTCCAGCTCCTCGGCCACCTTTTTCACGTCCAGATTCCCTTTGGAATATTCTCCGAAGGGAATCTCGAAGACCCAATCCAGATAGTTCTGCAGCACGATCGCGTCGGCACTGTCGGGGTGCATCCGCGACAGACGGTCGATCTGCTTGGAGATCTCCTTGTAGCCGTCTTCGCTGAGAAACTCCTTGATCTCTTCGAGGCGCTCCCGGTAGGTTTCGATCTCCTCGTCTCGCTGGTTATCGACCCCGAGCTCTTGCTGGATCTCCTTGAGCTGTTCTTTGAGGAAATATTCCTTGTTGGTCTGCTCGATCTTGCTGTGGACCTTGCTGGTGATCTCCCGCTGCACTTTGAGCGCCTCGATCTGGCCTGAAATGAGGTTGATGAGCCCCATGAGCCGATCTTCGATGCTGCTTTCGGTATAGAGTTCGTAGGCTTTTTCTTTTTTGAGCGGGAGCATCGAGGAGACCAGATCGGCGATCCGGTGGGGTTCGTCGTTCTCCTCGATCGTTTTGACCAGATCGGCGGGGATCGAACTGTTGAGTTGGCTTAGCTGCCGGATCTTCTCCCGCAGCATATTGAGCAGCGCTTGCACTTTGAGTTCGTTGTAACTGTCGTTTTCGACGATCTCCACCAGCGCTTCGAGGGGTTCGTTCCCCTCTTTTTGGACCGCACGTCCCTTGGCGAGCCCTTGAAAAAGGATTTTGACCCGGCCGTCGGGCATGTGGACCTTGCGCATGATGCTCCCCACGACTCCGGTTTCGTAGATCGCATCGAAGCTCCTCTCCCCTTCATGGCCCGGTTTGGTGGTCGCCACGAAGAGGAGTGAATTGTTCTCCAACGCCTTGGTCGCCGCGTCGATGTCGGCCTGGGAGGTGAGGAAAATCGGGCTGATCATGAAGGGGTAGAAAAAGACCTCGTCCTCCACCACCACCGGCAAGACGGCGGGAAACTGTTCGTAATCACTCAATTGCATCGTCGTTCCTTTGGATACCCGAACGGCCCGTTTTTCGGCGCTTCTTCCGAACCACCGGAGGACGAAACGCCCGGGATGAAAATTTCTTCATGTTTTCTTAAATTTCACTTAAGAATATACCCTTTTTCGGTTAATCTGTCAACCGGAACGGGTCAAATTGACCCGTATAGTATCAAGATTCCTAATGGAAAGGATTGAGGGTCGAGAGGAAGCCGGAGGGGGATTCGATCGCTTGGGTTTTG
The DNA here is from genome assembly GCA_027081405.1 of Campylobacteraceae bacterium. GTDB lineage: Bacteria > Campylobacterota > Campylobacteria > Campylobacterales > Sulfurovaceae > Nitratifractor. The sequence goes on from JALWKO010000041.1 coordinate 11,969, forward strand.
TAGGGGATATCGGCGTTTTTCTTGCGATAGATCTCGGCCCCTTTGGATTTGCCCTCCTTTTCGTAGAGCCGGGCGATCCGGTCGTTGAGCAGATAGTTCCCCATCTCGAGACGGACGATCATGTCCCTGACGATCGGCGCGTAACGGCTCGATCCGTAGGCGCGATAGAACGATCGGACCAGCGCCAGGGTATCCTCCACGAGTTTCTGATCCCGATCGATGTCCCGGATCCCCAGGTATCGGGCTTTTAGCCGGAGAAAGCGGGCGTATTCCCCATACGGGCCGCCTCCGCGGATTTTGAGAAACTCCTCCAGATAGTAATCGGCCAGTAGATACTCCTCCTCGGCCATATGAGCCTGGGCCAGCATCAGCATCGTCATGGGCAGAAGCGAACTCCCCTCATAGGCCTCGCGCATGGAGAGATACTCTTTGTCAGCCCGTTCCAGATCGCCGGAGGCGACCGAACGGAGGATCGTATCGTACCATCCCCCCGCACTCTTGGGCGCGGGAAGCGCCTTGTCCCCTCCGTCTCCCGCACAACCGCCCAGTACCATCACCGCCGCCGCGGCAAGGGCATACCGTTTCCATCGACCCATCGATCCACCTCGTAGACAATTTGGCCTATGATAGCAAAAATCGGGAAACGATCGTCGATGCGACCGCCGAATGAGTCGCAAGAAGTGTCGCCTTCGGCGACGTTATTGGTCTCTAGTAACTAGTCGCTAGTCACTAGTCATTAGTCATGGGCACGCGTTGCGTAGCAACGCATCGAAATTTCTCATTTCTAGTTTCTCATTTCTCATTCAAACCGCGCCCACCGCGCGCCCAAAAATTCTTCACTCTTCACTCTTCACTCTTCACTCTTCCCTCTTCACTCATTTCGCGCCACCACGCGGCGCGAACAGCTTCACCCCTCCTCCCGGACGATCCGGGCCGCTTCGACCATGTGGCGCAGGCTCGGTTCGACCTCTTCCCATTTGCGGGTTTTGAGGCCGCAGTCGGGGTTGATCCAGAGCTGCTCTTTGGGGAGGACCTCCAGGAGGCTTCGGATCTGGGCGACGATCTCTTCGGTACTCGGGATACGGGGAGAGTGGATATCGTAGACCCCCGGCCCAACCTCACGACTGTAACCCACCTTGGCGAAGACTTTGAGGAGTTCATTGCCGCTGCGGGCCGTCTCGATCGAGATCACGTCCGCGTCCATCGCTTCGATCGTGGCGATGATATCGTTGAAGTCGCTGTAGCACATGTGGGTGTGGATCTGGGTCTGTGCCCAGGCGGGGGCGACGGCGATTTTGAAATCCCGCACTGCCCAGGCCTCGTATGCCGGAATCTCGCTTTTACGCAGCGGATACCCCTCTTTGAAGGCCGCTTCGTCCACCTGGATGATCCGGATCCCCGCGTTTTGCAGATCGTCCACCTCGTCGGCGATCGCCACGGCGATCTGACGGGAGACGTCGCTGCGGGGGATATCGTCCCGGACGAACGACCAGTTGAGGATCGTCACCGGTCCGGTGAGCATCCCTTTCATCGGTTTGTCGGTGCGGCTCTGGGCGTAGGTGATCCACCGGACCGTCATCGGCTCGGGGCGGGAGACATCGCCGTAGATGATCGGAGGTTTGACGCAGCGGCTACCGTAGCTTTGCACCCAGCCGTTGAGGGTGAAAGCAAACCCTTTGAGCTGCTCCCCGAAATACTCCACCATGTCGTTGCGCTCGGGCTCCCCATGCACCAGCACGTCCAGTCCACACGCCTCCTGGCAGGCGACGCAGCGGTCGATATAGTCTCGGATGAAGGCTTCGTACTCCTCCCGGGAGATCTCGCCTCGGCGGTATTCCCGGCGGATACGCCGAAGTTCCGGGGTCTGGGGGAACGATCCGATGGTAGTGGTGGGAAGCACCCCGTATCCGATCGTTTCGTGCTGGATCCCGATCCGCTCTTCAAAAGGGGTGTCCCGCTCGGTACGGGTGAGATTGTCCAGACGCTCGGTCACCGCGGGATCGTGGATTTTCGTCGAGCTCCGTCTCGAGGCGGCCGCCCGGCGGTTGGCCTCCAGTGCGTGCGCCTGCGCCGGGCTCAGGGCATCCTCCCCTTCGTGGAAGATTCTCGAAACGAGGCTGATCTCCTGCAGTTTCTCTTCGGCGAAGCTGAGCCACTCCCGGATCTCGGGATCGAGGGCCGTTTCGTGGCTCAAACTGTACGGAACGTGCAGAAGCGAACACGAGCTCCCCACCGCGATCCGGTCTTTGGGGACCACGGCGGCGATCTCCTCCAGGCTCCCCAGGACCCGGTCGATGTCGCTGCGCCAGACGTTTCGCCCGTCGATCACCCCGGCCCAGAGAACCTTGCCGCTAGCGGCTATCGTCTCGAGGCTTTCGCGGTTTTTCGGGCCGTGGACGAAATCGAGCGCCACCCCCCAAATCGAGGTGTTGACGAGGATCCGGGTCGCTTCGGTGGAATGTTCGAAGTAGCTGGCCACCACCAGCCGCAGCGAAGGAGCGGCGGCGGCGAGGCGCTCGTATGTAGGGCGTAGGAGGCTCAATACCGCCGGATCGGGATCGAGGACCAGGTAGGGCTCGTCGATCTGGACGACGATCCCTTCGGCTTCGGCTTCGATCTTCGCCAACAGCTCCTCGTAGATCCCGCACAAGCGACCCGTCAATTCAAAAGGATCCCCCCGATCGATCCGCTTGGAGAGCCCCAGGAAGGTGATCGGCCCGATGAGATTGACCTTGGGATCGATCCCCGCCTCCCGGGCGTAGCGCAGCTCCGCCAGCACCTTCGACGCGTCGAGGGCGAAAGGCTCGTCGGCCCGGAGTTCGGGGACGATGTAGTGGTAGTTGGTGTTGAACCATTTGGTCATCTCCATCGCCACCGCGTCGCCGCTGCCGCGAGCCATGGCGAAATAGCGCTCCGTCCCTTCCATCGTGCGGAAACGCTCGGGGATCGCCCCCACCATGACGGCAGTATCGAGCATGAGATCGTAGTAGCTGAAATCGTTGCACGCTATCGCTTCGATCCCCGCTTCCCGCTGCAGCGCCCAGTGGCGGCGGCGAAGCGTCCGGGCCGTCTCCTCCAGATTTTCCAGCGGCTGCGTGCCGCTCCAGTAGGCTTCCAGGGCCTTTTTGAGCTCCCGATTCTCCCCGATTCGGGGGAATCCCAAAACGTAGTTTTTGATCTGCATTTCGCATCCTTTTTTCTCTGCACAACTTCCACATCGGTCACGACACACGAGTGGCGTACCTCGTCGACCGAACCGCGAAAAGGACAATCGTATGAACCGGATTCAGAAGGATACGGGGGGATGGACGCCGGTTCGGCGGAACGCGAAATAGGTGGTGTAAAACGGGCAGCGGGGGATGTAGGTATTGAGCCGCAGCGTCAGGCGGGTGCGCTGCTGGAAGATCCGGTTGCAATGACAGGGGCGGGGACGGAGAAAGACCGAAAGGGGCGATTCCTCCGGTGGGGGCTCTTCGGAGCGCTCCCGATCACGGGGGCTTTTCCTGCGACGGGGCTCAAAGCGGCTCGTGCGGCGCGCTTCACGCACGGCAGCCGCGTAGGCGGTAATGGCCGCGAGGGAAAAATAACGCTTGCCAAAACCCCGAGGTGAACGCACCGACACTCCTTGTTTCAAACTACCCGAACGATAGCACAGACTCGCTGAACATCCCGTCAGGATCCCGATTGCCCATCAATGTAGGCATAGCCGGTCTCTTTGGTGATGATGATGCTAAACGGCGCGATCGAGCCGTCGGAAAACTGAAAGGTGAAATTGCAATCTTGCGATACCACCGCCCCCGCATTATCGGCACTGGTAGAGGTGGGAAACGAAGAATTGTACGGGCGACCGTAGTGATCGAATCCGAGATAGTTGTTTGAACAACCCCCGCTTGCCGTCACTGAACTGATACCGTATTTTTTGCCGAGAAAAACCGAAGGGCTCAGATCGTTTCGGTTGTGGCTGCCGGCACAGTTGGAGCCGTCCTTTGCCCAGAAACGTTTGCCGTTGGCCGGATCGATGGCGCTTTCGTTGAAATCGACCCGGGCATTGGAACTGCTCTCCATATTGTCATCCGTCCCGATGGCGTAAAACGGCCCCCCTTCACACGTTCCGAAATAGATCCTCCAAAAACGCTGCTGCCACTTGCTGTCATCGAATTGATGTCGATCGTCAGTCAGCGCAAGGTGCTGGGTATAGCGGATCGCCGAGAGGACATTATCCGCCGCTTCTTGCCGGAGATCCCGATCGAGACGAGGGAGGGCCAGTACGGCGATGATCCCCACTACCGTGATGACCAGGACAAGTTCGAGCATCGTAAACGCGTTTCGCTTCATCATCCGTCCTAAATTTTTTGGATGGTTCGCCGATGGATGGTTCTCCACGGCCCGCCGAGATCGTCCGGATCTTTGTAATCCACATAGACATCGACCAAGATACTCAGGGGAGATTCCGCCGTTTGGACCGATGAGGACAAAATCCTCACACTATTACACTGTGTAAGGTCGACATCCGGCGTCGCAATATAGGAGATATGAACGCGTACTCGGTATCCATTGCCGGTATTGGGAGTCCCGATCGTGGCGCCGATGTCTTGCAGACAGGCGGTCGAACGGTTGTTACCCGTAACCGCCAAGATCGCATATTGGGTGTAGCTTTTGGCATACAGTTTCGCCTGTTCGGCTTGGAACTGGGCCGTCGTCGCTTTGACCGTTTTGCCACTGAAGCTGAAAACATAGGCGGCCAATGCGGAGATCGCCACCAGTACCGCGATCGCCACCAGTATCGAAAATCCCCCTCGCATTTTTCCGTATCGCATCAATAGACCACCTTCTCTTTGCAGGAGATGACGAAATCGTTGGACCCGTTGCCGTAGCGTTCCTTTTTGCAGAGCTTGATCCGGATCGATCCTTCCGCTTCCGCCCGATAGCGGAAATTGGAGACATTTCTAAGCAGCAGAGTTTTCATTGCACTAGTCTGTATTTGCCCATACCTTGGAGAAAACATATAGTACAAATACAAATCTCCATTTTCGACCGATAGAGCGTATGAACTCCATGCGAGCCAATAACGTTCTGTGACGGTTTTGGGACCGGAAATATCAAATGACAAATGGGAACTGTCTACTAGATTGACAGGGTGTCCGATCGGATGCCCTTGTGAATCGTACACCCCGGCAAAATAGACATATGCACTGTTCAAGTTAGTGAAGTTGTTGCTCAGGTTTTTGATCACCTGATCGGCGAGCAGGAGATTCGATCCCGGAGTGGCAATCGTCGTTTTGGAACATGCGTTCACGTCGGCAAAGCCGCTCCATCCGGGCCGGCGATCGGTCGATCGATTGAAATCGATAAAACTGTCGTAATCCCTCCCCACCCATTGCAAGAAAGGATAATCGACACCCGAAATACTCGTCACATCTACAGCTGTTGTGCTCATTGCACTTGGACGTGCGATGATCGTTCCGGGAATCGCATTTCGTAGCCGATTGGCGATCTGTTCGAGAGCGAGTTCGGTTTTGATGTCGGCGCGGTACTGGGCCCGTTGGATGATGTACCCCTCATAGACTTTCGTGATAATGTCCGATCCCAGCGACGCGACGACGCCCAATACGACGATCACGAAGATCAGCTCGAGCAAGGTAAATCCACTGCGATTCACATTTTCCCTTTTCATCTTTTTCAATAATAAGTCCGATGGGCGTATTCATAGCTCCCCACATTGCATCCAAACGCACGCAATACGATCGTTTTTTGCAATTCCGGCGAAGAGCTGGAGCTGGTGAGGGTCACCGCGATCTCTTTGATATTGGACGTGCCCGTACCCAGTGCGCTCGTAGGGAGATTGTAATTGAACGACTGTTGAGCGTAATTGGCGCTATCGGAGACATACTGGATCGAGGTGGCCATCTGTACCGTCGTTTTCTCTAGATAATCGACCCCGCCGCTTCCGCTGGAGTCGTACACAAGCGTCTGGGTCTGGCCGTTGAAATCGTCCAGATCGTTCGGAGAGCTTTCTCCCGCCTCAAGACCCAGGCTCGACGAAGCGTTTTTGTCACCTCCGCTGTAGAAGCGAAATACGCGCGATGCACCGGGAGGCACGCCGATGCGTCGTCCGTTGCCCTGATCGTCCAATTCCAAATCCCCGTTGGTCACGTGCAAAACCGGCTGATCGCTTTCGTTGCTATCGTTCTCGTCCCAGGGATAGGTCAAGATCATATTGACATAGCTGGCCGCTTCGTTGATCGCTTCTTGCTGGATCCCCACTTGGGTGCTTTTGGATGTGGTCGCCAGCAACTGCGGCGCCGCCAACAGGGCGATCCCGATAATGACAATGGCGAAGATCAGTTCGATCATCGCGATGGCTCGACGCATTTTCATCACCACTCCACCTGCCGCGATTTGCCGCGATAGACTCCGCCGCCGACGACGTTGCCGGTTTGACCCGACCCGCTCCAGCTACCGACGTTGATGAAACGGACCCGGTAGAAGGGGCTGGGTTCTTGCTCCCGATCGGGGTTGTAGATCAGCCACGGATCGGTGCCGGTGAGGTTGATGTCCACGATCAGCGGACGGGTGGCACTCACCGCCGTGACCGTCACGCCGTTGGCGACGCCGCCCGTAAAGGAAACCGACGTAGGATCCGACGGAGATACCGAGCCGTTGGTGTCGACCGATTCGAGCGTGACATTTCCATCTGAGTGCGATCCTGCTGCTTGATGGACGGTATTGAGATACCATCGGAACGCGTCGGTCGGTCTCCAATACAACGTATTGATGACGGTCGGATCGTCCGAATAGATCTCGATCGATACAGGCGTAGAGACGCTGCTTGCCGTGATGTTGTCATAGAACGTTTTAGCGCTGCGGACGCGTCCGTAGACGAAGGTTGCGTTGTGATCCGATCCGGCGGAATCGTTCATATCGCTCGTGATCGTGTTGCTGACATTGACGTCGGTCACTTCGAAACGGAAGGGGCGTACGGGATTTGACATATTTCGATCGAAGTTGATCCAAATCCGCATGCTCGCGCTACCGTTGTTGTCGGTATCGAAAATGACTCTGGAAATGCTCCGTGCCGTCTGTGAGCCGTTGATATCGACCGAAGCGCCCAAAGGCGCGTAGCCGCGGTATCCCCCGCCGTTAGGATAGTCAAACCCGTATAGAATGTTTCGGATCGTTCCTCCGGGATTGCTCCCATTGGCCTCCGTGCCGTTGACCGTATAGGCGAGTGTGAGATTGATATCACTGGCATAGCACGCAGCGTTGAAATTTTTCGTCGTGACGTTTTGTTCGTTCACCGCTGTGATATTCAAATCCAACTGCGCCGTCATATTCGTATCGAGCTTCGGTGTGGAGCTGTTTTGCTTCGCCATATAGGTGAAGTTGATATCGGAATTGCTCTCGTGCCAATCGTGCAATGCGACATCCCGCAAAACGAAATGATCGGGATTAAACGCGATCGTCGTACTGTTCGCCTCGATCTCCCGCCCGATCCCGTTATTTGGCGTGTTGGCATCGGAATTGCTGTAATTGGTATCGTTTTGATCGATCGCGGCAAATTCGGAACCGGGCTTCTCCGTTATCGTGATGTTGAGCTCCCCGACTTCGTTGTAGTTCAACGTCAAATTGGCTTCTCCATCGGCAAAAACTCCACCCGATACAAGCGAAAGATTCATCGTATCGGGGGCACAGTTGGGTTTGGTATCGTTATACTCCAAAGAGGGAGAAGTTCCTCGTATCGTGATGGGCTCATTGTATCCTCGCGTACGGTTCCCCTCCCCATCTTTGGCGACAATGGTGAGGTTGAATTCCCTTCCCGCGATCACCGCTCCGGAGATAGACGAAGCGCTGATCTCGAAACGATCGGGACGGATCGCGAAACGATCGGTACTCAGTTCTTCACGCCATCCGATTCCGGCTTGTGACTTGGGAAGGATCATAAGACCTGCATCGGTACAGTTTCCTTCACAACTGGTAGGGGGATAGAAGAAGTATTGTCCCCCTTCGTACTTTCCGCAGAAGCGGAATACGACGGCCGCGTTGCGCATCGCGTAGCGGGTTTTGAACCATGGTTTGATCGGTAATTGCGTCGCGTTGGCATCGAAGGTCCTCCATCCCACATCGGGCACGTACGAATAGTTGCTGTCTGTACTGTTGATATCCGTGACCGAAGCGAGACGATAACACACCTGCGTCACTTCCGGCATCCGTTTGATCTTTGTCCGATTCTCATCCAGCGGAGCGATACTGAGATTGAAGTCCTTCGCCGCGATTTTTGTCGAAATGTTTAGATCGTTTACATTTGGGAGATTGTTCGTATTCCTGAACGTATCCCATGCATCCAAATTCCCGGCATTCTCGGCACCGGGATGTACCCCGTAGACCGCGCAATTCCCCCGCACGCGGATCCAGGAAATTTCGTGGTTGTTACACCCCCCACCGGTACTTCCCGTGATCGCGTAGCGGACGAAATCAGGCGTGGAGCCTTGGTTGAGCGACGGATCTTTGGCGTCGAAGCGGTTGATGATCACCTGGTAATCGGAGGGATCCCCGGTAGTGCTCCGCTCCAACGTGATGTAGAGGTGGTCCGGATCCCGGGCATCGACAGTCATTTTGTACCGTCCAGAGAAATAATCATCCGGCGCAGGATCGCTCAAATGTGCGGCGATCGGCGGAGAGATGGTCTCCGTCCCTGCCAGATATTCGTATCCTTCCGTTCCGTTTCCGTCTCCACGGATGCTTACGGCATTGACGTAATTGTCGGTGATTCCACCCTCTTTCCCTTCGTTGGGTTTGGCGTAGTTTCCGAACTCATCCAGCCCCAGACCGAGCCATCCCCCTTCGAATCCGGCTTTGTCGATATCCGCCCAACTGGTATGCACCACCATCTGTGCATATCCCAAAGCCCCTCCGTACGCTCCTGGTGCCGGCGCGGCCCCTACGTCGGAATTGAAAAGGACGTTGGCGATCCCGTCGGCTCCCCAATCCCCCATCAGATTGTGCCCGTGATGTTCTTTGTAATTGTGCCCATCTTCACAGCCGCCATAATCATAATAGTCGAACTCGACAATGATCAGATTGTATCGGGTGTCGAATTTGTAATCTTTCGTAATGAGTGTCGACTCGTTATGATTCTGATCGGTGATCCGCAGTCGATGATCACCGTTTACGTCGACGATATGCGGGGTGAAGTTTCCTCGGATTGTGCGTACGTGCCATAGATCGTCCAGTTGGCCGTTTTCGAAATCGTCCTCGAAACAGATCGGCACGTCGTTTTGCGCGAGAATGTGAATCTCGGTGGAATTCTGATCCCCCAGGCAGACCCCGTCAGGGGGATTGTCCAGCTGGACCGTGAAGTACTCTTCCAACTCGATGGGACGGTCGTTGTAGATATAGATGGGGATCGAAACGTTGTTCTCTCCCGCCGGGAGGATGACGGTACCGTTGTCCACGGGGACGTAGTCCCCATCGGCCGCCTTGGCGGTCCCGTCGACCGTATGGTAATGAAGCGTGATATTGTGATCGAGTCGACGGTTGATGACGATCACCGGATAGACCGGTTTGGTCGTGCCGTATTCGTTGATATTTTCCCGTACGTCGTAGCGAGGTTTGGCGAATTGCACGATCGCGCAGGGACGGCACGGATGAATCACCCCGCGATAGAGGACGCCGTCTTTGACATAGGTACCAAAGAGGGTGGTATCGGAAAAGATCGCTCCGCTGATCGTACTCCGCGTGAAAATACTGTGATTCTGATCGGAACCGAAATCGGGCATCGGATCGTAGGTGACGGTACTGGGCATCCCAAGCCAGCTAAATCCCATGAAAGGGAAATCCAGCACCCGATCGTCGGAGCAGTTGCTCTCGTTGTCGTCGACACCGCATTCGTCGATGAAACTTCCATCCACCAAAGATCGGGTCACAAGATTGGTACTCACCCCTTGCAACGGCTCTCCACTTTGGTTCTGTAACACGATGGTACGGGTACAATCAAATCCGCCGTTCATGAATCCCATATCCATACACAGCATCCCGTCAATGATATCGGAACTGTAGCACAGATCGTCCGCTTCCTGGACGATGTTTCGGCACTTTTTCAACGGGCCGTAATACTCCACTCCACCGCTCGTGTAATGTACGGTCATATTGCCGTCGTACGGAGACGATCCGAACACGCCGGCCTGTACCCCCGCCGTGAGAAGATGACGACCGAAAGGCTCGAACGGACCGACGGGGTCGTATTCGATCGTTTTGTTTTCATCATGGATCACACATCCGTTTCCGGTCCGGTCGGTTCCGTCGATCCCGCATGTACCGTCCAACGCTCCGGCAAAACGGCTATAGTCGACAAGCACCGCACTATCACTGATCGGGTCGTTGGAGAGGTTGCGGATCTTGAGTGCTTGCTGACACCCCACTCCCCCCTCGAAATGACCCGTCGAATTGAAACACGACGAAATCGGACCACCGGCTTTGGTGTATTGCTGCGACTCGACGCAAATCACCGGATTGTCCACGTATCGGGGGCCGTTTTGGACAAAGATCCGCACCGTCGCAGGCTCCGAACAAGCGCCGTTCGAGTCGCAGGCTTGGTATAGAAATGTATCTTCCCCCTCATATCCGGCGTTGGGAATATAGGTAAGATTCGTATCCGGACCGCTCAAAGTCCCGTGCGACGGCCCGTTCCCCAAAATAGGATAGCTCTGGATTGGATCCCCGTCCGGATCGTTCGCGGAGATGGGCACATGCACCGGAGTGTCCACGGGGGTTTGGAGATCGAGGTCGACTGCCGTAGGGGCATCGTTGACCGGATTGATCGTCACGGCGACCGTCGCGGTATCGGTCCCGCCGTTGCCGTCGCTCACGGTATAGCTGAAGCTGTCGTTTCCGTTGTAATTGCTTGCGGGAGTATAGGTGATCGTCCCGTCGGCGTTGATCGTTGCGTTTCCGTGAGCGGGATCGCTCACGCTCTCGATACTTAGGCTGTCACCGTCGGGATCGCTGTCGTTGGCCAGCACGTCGATCGTCACCGGCGTGTCTTCGTCGGTGGTGGCGGTGTCGTTTTGGGCAACCGGGGGGGTACTATCGTCGTTTTTTATCGTAATCGTACTTGTACTGTCCCCGATGGTAAAATTTTGTGAAGAACTTGTTCCTCCGTCACTGATAGTAATTTTGAAGGTTTCATCCGGTTCGATTTGTGTATCACCGTTGACAGTCACAGAGATACGTTTGCTTTTGTCCGCATCATCACAACTATCAGACCATCCCGGCACCGAAAAAGTCACATCCCCGCTAGCACCGACATAGTCGTTATTACTTGTTTTTGCCGTTCCATCCGCAGTTTCCCAATGGATTTTGATATCGGATGTATCGGGACAATCAGACGCGGTGATCGTCAAGCTAACGGTAGATGTCCCTGAATCCCCTTCATTTACGGTGATATTAGTTGGAGAAATATTGATGGTAGGGTTGTTGGATACCCCCCCTCCAAAACTCAACGCCGAGAAAAAAAACCAGCCGATCAGTATATTAACGTTCATTATCTGAGGAATATGGCGATATTCATAATCCTCTGTTTTCTTCGTATTTCTTGCCATGATAACCTTCCATGGCAAAAGCGAACACGCAACTATAATTCTCTTGATATCCGTCACTTTCATCATCATCTCCTTTGGCAACCCGGCTGTCTACGTGAGACCCGTGGCTTTCCGTCCCCGCCTCGCGACGGGTTTGGCTTTTTCCTAAAAGCACCGTGATCCGGCACCTATGCTTTCCCATTATATCGTATTTGAACTCCCGAAACGATAAATTCACATACGGCGGTACGATTCGTATCGGATACTTCATTCATGCCCTTCCGGTGGGGAATACGCCATTCTTTCGCATGTACGAAGGGACCTGCGAGGGGGTTTTTGTTATAATCCACAATATAGATATTTCCCTAAAGGATTGCTTCATGAACAAACATATCGCCGGACGCCACTTCGAACTCAGCGAACCGATCAAAAACTATATCGAGAGCGCGATCGACAGCCTGGAAAAATACAATCTCGAGATCATCTCCGTCCACTGTATCGTATCGGGAGACACCAAAAACGGCAAAAAAGGCTACAGCGTCGAGTTCGTCGTCAACCTCAAAGACAAAAACACCGTTGTCATCACCCAGCGGGACAAAGACGTCTACGCGGCGATCGACCTGGCCCTCGAGCGGATGAAAAAAAGCCTCCGACGCTTCTCCGACAAGATCAAGGACAAAAGCGGCAACCTCAGCCTCCGGGAACTCGAAAGCGAGATCGAAGAAGCCGAAGAGCAGCTCGATTTCGTCAACGATATCGACGAAGACATCGTTCCGATGGATCTGGAGCTCCACAAGCCTCTCGATTTCGAAGAGGCCCGCGACCTCCTCGCCTCCGACCCCAAACGGCAATTCATCGTCTTCAACGACAACGAAGGGCGCATGCGGGTCATGTACAAACGCTCCGACGGGAAATACGGATTGTATTGATCCTACCCTTCCGGCGCTCGGAAGGATCCCCCCTCACTTCGGTATCTACTCTCTCCTATCTTCTCGACTCGATCCGACACGACAAGCCACTTCATCTACTTGCCAGTCGCGGCATTCTTTGTTTCGATCGCTTTTTTGTATTCGGCTTTGATCTGTCGGATCAGACGGAAATTCTTGTCGGCTTTGCGAGAAAGAAGATTGGGAATGAAGCGAGTGGGTGCGTTGTACATCATCTCATAGAACATAAATCCTTTGCGGACCTTGTCGAGAAGTGCATGTGTACGCGCGTTGTTTAGCGGATTTTTTTCCAGTTCGGCCAGATTGGCGTGGAAACGATCGATGATCGCCGAAACGTCCGCTTCATAATCGGGCATCTCAACCCCCCATATACGCAGGAGATAGTCGATCGTGATCTTCATCGGTCCACGACAGAGTTTTCCCGTCAGCGACAACAGCTCCAATCCTCCTTTTGCCGCGGGTTTGGAACCTTGCAGCAACAAAGGGATCATCCGGGCGAAGTTCTTTTTCAATTCCAAAGCCCCCTCTTTGCTGGAGAGGCAAGAAGGATTTTTCGACTTTGCGCCCAGATCTCTTGGGCTTTGTCGAAAGCCTAGATCGCTTCGGGATGATCCTGCAAACGTTTCTGGAAATAGCTTTTGATCCGAACGAAGCGCCGATCATAGGCGGGAACCGCCCGCTCCAATGCACCGGCCGGGTCGTCGAATGTGCTCCCCAAACCTTTCATGATATAGGCTTTGGGCATTTGCTGCGATTGGGTCATCTGCAGACAATTGGTATTGAACATGTCCGTCAACGTCGGTTTTTCGGGCAACGGATCGATCCGCAACGCTGAAGTGGGAGCTTGGGCCGAATGGAGAAAAACCGATAACAGGGTTATTTTCACGATTGTACGGATAATTATGGAAAACATAGTTACTCCTTAATATAATTATTAAAATTTCATTTATTATATCATTTTTTATAATTTCTTGCTTTCAGAAGTCGATGCATCGCAACGCTACTACAAACGTCCGTCTTTCTATTTATAGTTTTCTCCCGTCCGTAACGCGACGCCGACACGAAAAAAGGATATCCAGATAGCTTCGATTCAAAGGATCTCATGGAGTGTATTGGCTCGTTCCATCCAACCGTACAGAGCCTCCCAATCTTCCCGAAGGACGATCTCTTCACAGCGTTCCAACTCCCCTTTGAAACACTCAATCGCCTCGATGAGATTGGATTTGTTCTGCTTGAAAATATCGGTCCACATCTGGGGCGAGCTTTTGGCGATGCGGCTCATGTCTTTGAATCCGCCTCCCGCCAGAGCGATGATGGCACGGGGGTTTTCCTGCTTCATCACCGCATTGGCCAGCGCGAAACTCAACGCATGGGGCATGTGGGAGATGAACGCCGCGTGTCGATCGTGTTCGGCGGCATCCATATAGAAGATTTTCATCCCCATGTCAGAAAAAATCTCCTTGGCCCGTTTGCGCTGAATCTCTCCGCTCTCTTCGATGTTGCACAGGACCACCACTTTGCCTCGATAGAGTTCGGCAAATGCGGCCTGAGGACCGAAACGTTCGGTACCGGTCATCGGATGGGCGGCGACGAAGTTGGCACGGATTTCGGATGGGACGGCCTGGACGATTCGCTCTTTGGTACTTCCCAGATCGACGATCGTCGTCTCGGGTGAGACGAACGTCAAATGGGGCAGAAGGGCGACGATTCCATCGACAGGAATCGCCAATACGATGAGATCCGCGTCGGCGAAGCTCTCCAGTTCATCAGTAACTTTGTCGACGATACCCAGTTCAAGCGCCTCGATCCCGTGTTGATCGTTGTGGTCGTATCCGACGATCCGGAGATCATTATAGATCCGACGCAACGCCAGAGCGAACGAGCCTCCCATCAATCCCAGTCCGATGATCCCTACTTTCATCTCGATACACCTTTTTAGTGAGAAATATTAAAAAATACCATGCAAAAGGTTATTTCTCTTTTAATCAAATGAGGGTATTATATCTGTAACAACTTTCGAGTTGCACACCGTATCGTTTGAAGAAGGGGATTTCAATGGTCAAAAAGGTCGTAAGTGCCGCCATACTGACGGGAGGATTGAGCGTAGGAGCCGTAGCGGCATCGCTACCCAAGATCCATGCGCCCATCGCCGATATCGAGATCGACGGGATCGGAAATGCAGACAAGATCCTCGAATTCATCGGATTGAAAAAGGGCCAACCCTATTCGCCCGCCAAAATCCGACGGGCAAAAGCAAAGCTTCTCAAAGTCCTCGAAGCGCAGGGATACAAAGGGAGTACCGTCAAAGTCGACGTCAAAAAAGAATCCGACGGCGTCGATGTCACATTCGACGTGGACAAAGGGGAACAAACCAAAATCGAAGCGGTCCGTTTCGTCGGAAACAAGCAAGTCTCCGATGAGGATCTGGAAAAGACCCTCGTCAACAAAAAAGGCTCCTGGCTGAGCTGGGTCCCCATCATCGGCGACGGCGCGGGCAAAATGGTCCCCGCCCAACTCCCCCTCGATCAAATGCGCATCCGCGAAGCCTATTTGGAGCGAGGATACCTCGACGCCAAGGTCTCCAAACCCAAAGTGCAAATCGACAAAAAAACCCACGAGGCGATCATCACCTATACGATCCATGAAGGGAAACCCTACAAAGTCGCTTCGGTCAAGATCCTGGGCAAGGTTCCCGGATTCGATCCCAAAGCGTTCATCGCCCAAGAACATCTCAAACCGGGAGAAACCTTCGATGTGCGAAAACTGCGCAAGGATCTGCGCGACCTGCATGTCCAAATCGGAGATCTGGGATACGCCTATGCCCAAATCCGACCCGGATTTCGAAAAGATTCCCGCAAACACACCCTCTCGGTCGCATACCGGATCGATACCGGTAAAAAGGTATACATCAACGACGTGATCATCACGGGAAACACCAAAACACTCGATCACGTCATCCGACGCTACGTCCTCCTCTCACCGGGAGACCCTTTCCGCTATACCGATTTGCAGGAAACAAAAAAAGAGCTGCAACGTACCGGGTTCTTCGACAAAGTGGTCGTCAAGCCGCAACGGGTCAGCGCCACCAAAATGAATCTCGTCATCCAGGTCGACGAAGCCCAAACCGGGATGATCTCCGGCGGTATCGGATATGGAAGTTATGACGGGTTCATGATCGACGGAAAGGTCTCGGAGAAAAACCTCTTCGGCACCGGCATCGCCGGATCGTTGTCTCTGGGATACGGACAAAAGTCCCATGACTTCTCCCTCTCGATCACCGATCCGCGCGTTTTTGACAGTCTCTATAGCGTGTCGTTCGGAGTTTATGACCAACGCAACAAATACAAATACGACAATGCCGACGACAACACTTCCGACTACACCGTCTCCCGTCGGGGAGGTTGGTTTACGATCGGACGAAAAATCGGTCTTTATACCCATGTATCGGTAGGGTACAACTATTCAGATGTCGATTATCACGATTATATCCGGCCGGCAGACATCGAGCCGCGCTATTACGAGTCGTACAAAAAATCCTCCCTCGTCGGATCGATCACGTTCGACAACACCGACGACTATTATGTCCCCCGAGAAGGTATCTACGCCAAACTGAGCCTCGAATACGCCGGATTGGGCGGAGATGCCGAATTCTGGAGAGCGGATGGAAAATTCGCCGCGTTTTATGGATTGCAAGACGCGATCGACTACGATCTGATTTTGCGCTACAAAATGCATGTAGGCTATATGAACGACGACGGATTCACCCCGATGGCGGAACTCTATACGCTCGGCGGCTCGCGTGACGGCGTACGGGGCTTTTCTCCCGGTTCGATCGCACCGCGTTATACCGATTCCAACGGCCACCGATACATTGCAGGCGGAAACGAAATTTTCGTCAACTCCATCGAAGCGAGTATTCCGATGGATATGGTTACACACGGTATGCGGCTTACCGGATTTGTCGATTACGGGATGATCCGAAACACCATCTATTCGGATCTGGACGACAAAGGATGGATCAAACGGGCCTCGGTGGGAGCACAGATCGAATGGCGTTCTCCCTTTGGTCCGATCAACCTCGTCTTCGCCACTCCGATCAACAAAAAGAAAGGAGACGACACCGCCGTCTTCGAGTTCACGATGGGCGGGAAATTCTAAGCGCCCCTTCTCCCCTTGCGACGGACAACGCTCCGTCGGTCAAACGCTCCGACGATACCTTATTTCTCGTCTGGATCGACGGTGTTTCCGACACTCTCACAACCGTCTATGAGACGAATCGCAAAGCGATCCGGTTTTTCCATCGCATCGATCGCTTCATGGGCCAGATAGAGCGGACGATCGCTCCGTATGGTCAAGCCTTCGGCATCGTCCCATTCACATTCGATCGTCGCCTCGGAAGAATTTTCGTACAGGATCAACGTCAAGGTATAGATGAAACAAAGCCATTTGAGTGCTTTTTTGGACGGAAGCAGCGATTTGTACTTCTTGTACAGCGGCTTGTAATAGAGTGTATCGCCTTTGGAGCGGAGCAAAAAGGCGATCAGCACCATCTCTTCGTGGGAGAAGCCATAGTTGAGTTCCTGGGATGCGATATAAAAGGCATGCTGATGCTCTTTGTAAATCGTCAGCATCTTCCCGATATTGCACAAATCGAGTGCCTGCAAAAAGCACTTGCGATACGCCACGCCGAATCGGGCTTCGAAAAGCTCGTACAATCGTGCTCCGACGCGACGCCGATTCCCTTCCGGCAGTGCGAGAAAATCGAAACGATCCTTGATGCTTCGGATACTGGGGTTGATTCCGGGAGGGAAGCGGTGGCGATCGTTGCGCAGCAAATCGTTGAGGAATACCCCTTCGCGCACCCCCACCCCGCTGGTGATCACCGTTTCGGCACCCAGATGGCGCAAGATCTCCAGAAAAATGAGCGCCCCCTCCCGAATCGTATCGGCACGCCCTTTTTTGATCCCCAGTTCGCGTAGTTTTTCCATAGGTGCGTGGATAATTTTTTTGAAAAAAGGCTTCTCCTCTTCGATTCGATAGGTAAACGCATGGATTTTGTCAAAGGGGTAGTCGTTTTTCATGATGACGGCACGCGAAAGCGCCCGCGCCGTCCCTCCGATCGCGACCGCCCGTGATTGACGAAACGATTCGGGAATAGGCTGGAGCCTGTCTCGGATATAGCACTTCGCATCCTCGATCGATGCCCCTCGATCGGTAAAAAGCTCCTTGATCCGAACCGTCCCCAGATTGAGGGATATCGTCTGAAGCACGCGACCGTCGCGCAAAAGCGCCATATCGGCGGAACCGCCTCCGATATCGATCGTCACTCCGTCGCGGACCGGAAGCAGATTCGCCGCGGCGATCGCACCGAAAAACGCCTCTTTTTCTCCGGAAATGACTTTGATGTCGATACCCAGTTTCCGACGAACCAACGAAACAAATTCGCTACGATTGGGTGCGTCTCGTAGCGCCGATGTAGCGACGCAATGAACTTTTCGGACTTTGTATTCGCGGATGGTATGGGAAAAAGATTGCAACGCCCCAAACGCCCTGCGGATCCCGGCGGGCTGCAATTCACCGCCGCGCTCGTAGGCCCCTTCACCGATACGAACACGGCTTTTTTGTTGGCAGATGAGATGAAAGCCGTATCGACTGGTGCGCTGATAGATCACCAAGCGGGCCGAGTTGGAGCCGATATCGATGACGGCGATCCGTTTTGGCATCGGGATCAGGACTCTTCTTGGAGCTTTTCAAATTTGAATTTCAGTTCTTCGACACTTTCGACGTTGTCGGGATCGGGAATGATGCAATCGACCGGGCAGACGGCGATACATTGGGGTTCATCGAAAAAGCCCACACATTCCGTACATCGGTCGGGATCGATCACATAGATCGGATCGTTCTCTTCGATCGCTTCGCTGGGGCACTCCTCCCGGCATGCGTCGCACGCGATGCACTCGTCGGTAATCAACAGAGCCATTCTCACCCTCTTCTCAAAATTTTGATTCCGTGTTATAGCTTAACCTAGCTTATATGAATGTTAACCCTCGGAAACTTTCCGGATGGGGATCGAAACCCGGGCGATCGTCCCCAAAGAACCGTCCTTTCGACGGTGGATTCGGATCTTTCCCCCCAAGGCATCAACCGCCGTTTTGACCAAAAAAAGCCCCAACCCCGTGCCGGGAGAATCCTTTTGTCGTGCGAATGGGGCGAATACGTCGATCGATTCGTCAATCCCCGGCCCTTCGTCGAGAACTTCAAAAAGCAATCGATCTCCCTCGCGATCGAGCCGAACCTGCAACACTCCTCCCTTCGGCGTGTATCGGAGTGCGTTTTGGACCAGGTTTTGAACGATCTGGATCACCAACAGCGGCGGAAGAGAAACAAAAAGAGAATCAATCGCATATTCGGCTTCGATACGCTTTCCGTCCCGCTCCGCTAGCATCTCGAAATCGGCCATCTTGGAGCGTATGAGCTCGACGATGTCGAAGATCTCCCCACCGTCAAGCTGCGCCCCTTCCGCCCTTCCGAATTCAAGCATACTTCCGATCATCCGATCCATCCGATCGATCGACTCTTCGTTTTCCCGCAAAGCACCGTGGAGCGTCTCCATGTCGGAGTTTTTGCGCATCCGCGCCAACTGAGAACGGGTTTTCATCACCGCCAGCGGAGTTTTGAGCTCGTGCGCGATGCCGACAAAGAGCTCTTTGTGGTATTGTAAGTGCCCCGAAATCCGCTGGATCAGCCGGTTGATCGATTCTCCAAGCGAGCGGAATTCTTCCGGCATCTCATCCAGCCCAATCGCTTCGAGTCGGCGCTCGTCCATTGTCGTCAATTTACTGGACAGATACGCGATCGGCGACAACAGCATCTGCGAAAGGAAAAACGCGTACAAAACGATGAAACCCATCGCAAGTAAATTGACCGTCAATATCGCGCGTAGGACATTATGCAGCATCGCCATTTGCTGACTCACATCCTGCCGTACGACCAAATACCACCCGGAAATGTTTAGCGGCTCATACAGCGCCAACAGCGTCCGATCCCCGTCCTCGATCGTTTTGATTTTTTCACGTAGCCAGTCGTTTTTCAAAACAGCCAACGACGCGACGATCTTTCGATGGGGGGAGGTGCGTTTACGTTTTTCCAAAATCCGCTGGAGGATATACGGGTCGCGACTCTTGTGGAGCAACTGCATCGCCTCGGCTCGCAAGGACAAGATCGTCTCTTGACGGATGGAATAACTGATGTACCGATAGAGAATCAACGAAAACAAAAGCAGCAACACCGCCATTCCGACGGTGAGCTTATAAAGAAAAATTCGTCTTAGGCTTTTTGGGGGAAGCAAAAACGGTATCCTCGACGGCGAACGGTCTCGATCGTCGTGATTCCGAGCGGTTTATCCATTTTTTGTCGGATCTGGTTGATCGCCACTTCGATGACGTTGGGGGTGACCATCTCGGGCTCTTCCCAGATCGCATCGAGAAGCTGCTCTTTGGAGACGATCTGGTCTTTGTGCATCGCCAGGTGCGTGAGCACCTCAAAGGGTTTCCCTTTGAGTTCGATCGATTCCCCTTTGTAAATGATCTTCTCTTCTTCGGGATTGATGATGAGATCTTCGATTTCGATGATGTTGCTCCCGCCGTAGCGGAGTTTGGCTTCGATCCGGAGCTGGAGGATTTCGTAATCAAACGGCTTGCGGATATAATCGTCCGCACCTGCCCGAAGCGCGGCGATTTCACTCTCCTTGTCGTCCCGGGCCGATACGACGATCACGGCGGTTTTGGGGCGTTTCTCCTTGATCTCGGGAATGAGATCGATTCCATCCCCGTCGGGAAGCATCCAATCAAGCAAAACCAGATCGTAGTTGCGGATATCCAGATAATAGCGACCGTCGGCCAGGCTTTCGGCCACGTCATTTTGGTACCCGAACTCTTTGAGCACTTCGGAGAGCATCCGATTCATCGTCATTTCATCTTCGATGATCAAAATCCGCATCGCATTCGCCCCTCTCTTGGGTTTAAGTTTCGCTTAATTATAGCAGAATTCGTATCGGGTGCAAGAGCTTAGAGAAAACTTTTTTCACGCGTGACGCCGACAATGCACTCACACAATATATCCGGTTTCCAAATCGTGATTTCGATCTTCTCAAGACCTTCGAAGCGCTCTGAGAACGCCTGGATCAAATCTTCCAGCGCATCTTCGATCAGCCCGTATTTGCCGTTTTGCAACATCGTACGGATCAGATCCACCGCTTCGACATAATCGAGATATTTCCCTTTTGCATAACGGTAGTCGATCAGCGCATCCACTTCCACGCTCTGAACTTGCGTCCGCTCCTGGGGCAAAATTCCGATCACCGTTTCGAAACGGAGTTTTTCGATCCGTATCTGCATACTCATACGACCGGCCGTTCTTCACGAGTCACGAGACGAACGATATTGGGGAGATGTTTGTACAACACCGTCAAAGCGATCACCCACAGCGGAGCGTGCGTACCGATCCCGTCCAATCCTTTCGGATAGATCCAATACGCCGCGACCATCAGGACGACCAGTGCCGACAACGAAGAGAGCGAAGAGATCCGTATCGTTTTTGCCGCGACGGCCCAAACACCCAGGGCGATCAACGTCGGAATCGGAAGCAAGACGAGCAGCACTCCAAAGCCCGTGGCGATCCCTTTCCCCCCTTCGAAGCCGAGAAAAATACTGAAGCAGTGCCCCCATACGGCCAAAACGGCAATCGTCCACAGCACACCGCTCTCCACCCCCAACGCTTTGGCCACAAGGAGGACGATCGCACCTTTGAGTGCGTCGAGGACAAGCGTAGCCGCTCCGAGCTTTTTGGCCAGCGACGGATCGCGGGTCTTGAGCACCCGCATGACGTTGGTAGCGCCGATATTGCCGCTTCCTTCTTCTTTGACATTGACTCCGCCGAAATACTTGGCCAGAAGATAGCCAAACGGGATACTGCCAATGAGATACGCAGCGATATACAAAACGAGATTGAGATTCACCGATACTCCTTATCGTCCCTTTGTGGCGCATTGTAGCGAATTTCCCTCTCCTTATCACCGCACCATGTAACTCCCTCAATTTTTTAGAGCCAGACGTGGTGCGATGTGTGCAAAAACATGCGAAGGACTCCCCGTAGGGAATTCGAACACTTTGTTTGTGCACAGATCGCCGCGTATCGCTCTGCTTGAAGAATCCAACAATTTCGTCCATATGCCGCGGTGATATAATGTAGACGAAAATCTCCAAAGGCTATCCATGACTGCACTCGATCCCATCCGTTTTCCAGAATGGAAACGGCAATTCGACGAAAAGGGCTTTGTCTTGTTGCGAAATGTCGTCGATCCCCGCCGGGTCGCCATGATCCGGGATGCGGCAATGCTCCATCTGAAGTACCGGATCCCCCCCTACGAACTCGAATCGGAATATATCGGAGACGAAAGCGAAGCCTACCGCCGGACGATCCGCCGTCTGCGGCAGGCCTACGACCGGGACCGGATTTTTCGGGAATGGATGGAGGACCCCTCCCTTACCCCGATGCTCCAGGCTCTGCTGGGAGAACGCCCCGTCCTCGTCCTGGCCCACCACAACTCGATCATGACCAAGATGCCCCACTCCAGCACCCCCACCCACTGGCACCGGGATCTGCGGTACTGGCATTACGAAACCGACAATCTGCTGAGCGTCTGGCTGGCGCTGGGGGAGGAGAACGAACGCAACGGGGTACTGGAGTTCATCCCCGGAAGCCACCGGATGGATCTGAAGCCCGATCGTTTCGACGAACGGCTCTTTTTCCGGGAAGATCTGGATGCGAACCGAGCCCTGATCCGGCGGCGGGTCCGGCACGACCTGGAGGCGGGGGATCTGATCTTCTTCCACGCGGCTCTGCTCCATCGCGCCGCGAAAAACACCACCGACCACCCCAAAATCTCGTTCGTCTACACCGTCCGCGGCATCTCCAACAAACCGATCGTCGGAACCCGCTCGGATGCCTTCGGAGAACGATTGCTCGGATAGTACGGACGTTCGGATCTCACGTCGCAAGTCGCAAGGAGTGTTTCCTTCGGAAACGTCATTCGTCATTGGTCACTAGTCATTGGGCAGGGCTTTCGCCCTGCATTGCAGGACTAAAGTCCCGCCTTCTATTGATCGCATCACGAAGTGACGCCCCGCAATCCAAAATTCAAAATCCAAAATCCATCATCAAACCGCGCCGCCACGCGACGCCCCCTCACTCTTCACTCCTCACTCCTCACTCTTTACTCTCCGTTTTCGGCAGGGGCGGAAGTGGACTCCTCCGGAGCGGAAGCGGGCTGGGTTTCATCCATCTTGGGAGCGGCGTTTTCCCCTTCTGGGGGAGGGGCTGCGGGAGCCGTTTCGTTCGCAGTGCTTCCACCCTCCGTGGGAGCCGCAGGTTTCTCTCCGGCAGGCTGGATCGCGGCGGGAGATTCGCCGCTGTGGGGTTCCGCCTCTGCGGGTTCGGACACGGCGGAAGGTGTAGACTTCTTCTCTTCCCCTTTCGACCCGGTCGACTCGGCTGCGCCGGCAGCCTCGGAGACGGAAGTCGCCGACGTGCCGGCTGCAGTCGGCTGCGATGGGGCATGGGAAGCGGCAACGTTCACCCCGTAGCGGTAGACCAGCGCTCCGCCTCGTTTGCCCGTCGCCAGCGTCGCCGCGGCGAAAAGGAGCAGCACGATGAAGAAAAACACCCGCACTCCCGTCTTGCGCACCAGGACGCTCAGAAGTTTGACCAGCATCAGCACTACCGACGCGTAAAAGAGATAGGTTCCCCACTGTTTGTGGTCTGCCAGAGCCCCCTTGGCCTCCGTTCCGAGCGTATCAAGCGCCGCTTTGGCGTCGGTGGCTCCGGTCACCACCGTGGCGTAGAGGACCAGGGTGAGCAGCACCATAAATCCGAAGCTGGTCACCCCCAGGATCCGGCGGCGGACGAAGAGATTGACCAGTTCGAGAAGAAGGATCAGAAACGGCAGTGCCACGGCGAAATGGACCACCAGAGGGTGGATCGTCTCGGGGATATGGATCCCCCACGCCGCAGGGGGCAGAGGGATGGGAAGCTCGGGAAGCTGCATGGCAATCCTTTCGGTTGGGTTGACGCTATTATACCAACCGCGGGGAGCGCCAAAGGCTCAGAAAGGCTTGACCACGACGAAGATTACGATCCCGATCATCAGGAGGGTGGGCACTTCGTTGTAGAAGCGATAGAATTTGCCCGGCTTGTAGGCGGGATTGGCCAGAAGCTTGCGTCGATGGTATTCGAGGGAGAAATGGTAGGCGATCAACAAAAGCACGAAGAGGATCTTGGCGTGCAGCCACCCGCCGCTGTGAAAGAGCCCCGGATTGAGCCAGAGCATCGCCCCTCCCGAGAGGATCGTCGCCCACATCGCCGGAGTCCCGATGTATTTGATGAGCTTGTATTCCTGGATTTCCACCACTTTGACAAACCCTTGGTTATCGGCGTTTTCGGCATGGTAGACGTAGAGCCGGGGCTGGTAGAACAACATCGCCATCCAGCTGACGAAACTCATCACGTGGAAGGCGAGAATCCAGTTGTAGTATTCCATCGTCACTCCTGTGTCGCAAAGTCGTTCCGATCCCAGATCACCAGTTCCCGCCGGTTGCGATAGCGACCGATCTGGGACCGCAGGATACGGATGCGGCTCCCCTCCGGAGGAATCCACCGCCGCTTTTTGAAATGGATCGGATAGCGTGTCGCGCCAATGATAAGCTCTTTGCGGTTATAGCGACCTGTAACGCCCCCAACGGTCCACGAAAGGCTCCCGGGATCGTGGAAGATCTTCGGCGTGAGAGGATGGATGTAGCGTCCCGGATCGTCGGTACCCACTTCCCGGACGATCTGCAGATCGGTGATCTCGGGCAGCGTTTTGTAGCGTTTGGCTTTGTAGACGTCCACCACGTAGCGATGCCCCTCTCGGAGCCCCGCCGCCGCACCGTAGACGAGGATCGCCGGCCCGTCGGGCCGCTCCTGCAGCACCGCGTGCCGGCCCCGTTTCCACACCACCGTCGCTTCATGGAGACGGATCGGGGGATGCTGCAGCGGGATCGAGCGGACCAGGCGGTCGATCCCCATTTCGGGGATCGACGTCCGTTTCGGTCGGGGAGTGGTCGATTGCTTCGTCGACGGAACCATATAACGGAATCGTGCGAAAACCGGCAGGTGATCGGAATACCCCTCGAGGGTATGGCGGCCGTGTCGGTATCCCCAGCGGCGGATCTCCCCGTGCGCTCCGAAGAGATAGGAGGGGCGGAACACCCCGAAACTCCCCGGCACGTATTCCCAGTTCTCCCCGTCTGCCAGCGTCGGAGGGATCAAGATCGCGTCGATGGCCTGCTTGTTTCCGTAGAAATTGTG
The DNA here is from genome assembly GCA_027081405.1 of Campylobacteraceae bacterium. Classification (GTDB taxonomy): domain Bacteria; phylum Campylobacterota; class Campylobacteria; order Campylobacterales; family Sulfurovaceae; genus Nitratifractor. The sequence continues at coordinate 36,897 of JALWKO010000041.1, forward strand.
GCTCCAGCGGCGGGAAGCGGGGAGTTCGAGCCAGAGGTTGGCCAGTACCGGCGCCCCTTTGGGGAAACGGGACAAATCTCCCGGCCGGATGAGTCGCCCGTCGACGGCGGTATGGAGGATCTGATTGAGTCCCGTTGCTCCATGGGTATCGTCCAGCCGAGGATCCATATGCAAAAACGCGTCGTAATCGGTGTTGAAATCCCCCAAGACAATGTATTCGCTCCCCGGATCCAGGGTTCGCAGGCGCCGCTCGAGGGCCTTGGCATAGAGGATCCGCTCGCTCTCGGGACCCGACTGGGACTTCCAATGGTTGACGAAAATCCGCAGCGGCACCTTCCCCGGAATCACCGCCTCGAGGATGCTGCGATAGCGCCCGGTGCGGCGGATCGGGATATCCCGCATCTGCCGGAGACGGAATTTCGACAGGATCGCCACATGGACGGGGGTGTCGGGGAAGCGGGTGATGAAGCTGTAAGGGTACGGACAACCCACCCGGCGGAGGGTCTCCTGCAATTCTTGGAGCGCATGGGCGTTTTCGATCTCCTGCAGCGCCACGACGTCGGCATCGAGATCACACAGGACCCGGGCAATGTGGAAGCGCTTCACCTCAAACGCGTGGGCATCCCATCCGTGCCGCCCCGGGACGTATTCGTCGTATTCGTCTCCGTCACGGATCGCGTCGAAGAGATTTTCCACATTCCAGCTGGCGACGGTAATCTGCTCGGGAACCCCGCCATGGATCCACGAAATTGCAAAGAAAAGGAAACACAGGAAAATTCGCACAAAAGTCATCAGGCGATCCGTTTTTTTCGCAACTTTAGCACGGATCTTGGTAATGGTCCGAAAAATCGGTCGGATTGACCCTCACAGCCCGTAGATCCGGCGAAAAAGGGCCATCCCCGCGATCGTCGCAGCCAGACAGAGGATCACGTTGAACGCCACGTTGGCCAGGGCCCGCATGAACGCCCCGTCGTGGAGCATCATAACGGTCTCCAGAGAGAAAGTGGAGAACGTCGTCAGCGCCCCCAAAAATCCCGTCACCAGAACCGCCTTTTGCACCGGAGAGATCACCTGCTCGAAATAGAGGAACAAAAACCCAATGATGAAACTTCCCAACACGTTGACCGTCAGCGTACCGTAGGGGAATGTCGCCCCCAACCACCGCCCCACCAGCGTACTGATCACGAACCGTGCACTCGCACCCATCGCACCGCCCAGTGCGACGGCCAGAAGAATTTTGGGCCCCATCGTCCGAACCCTCACTCGAAGGTGGAGGCGCTTTTGTATTTGAGTACCTCCACGTCGCAGAAAGTCACCAGCCCCTCTCCGATCATCCCGTCGTACTTTTTGAGAAATTCCAATACCTTCTCCTCGTCGTCGATGATCTCCAGAATCACGGGAAGTTTCTGCGAAAGGCTCCAGATCTCGAAGGTGTGCAGCTGGGTATGGGCCCCAATCCCCGCGGCAGCCTTGTAGAGGGTCGCTCCCGCAAGCCCCTCTTGGCGCACTTTGTTCATCAGCACCTGCCAGAGGGGTTTGCCTTCGAACGTATCGGAATTGTCCAGATAGATCCGGGCCGCCTTTTTGACCCCGAGATACCGTTTCATCGCTTCTCCTTTCGTCCCGGCCCGCCGGCTGATGTGGAGACTATTTTACTCTTCTTTTTCGAAAATCACCAGATCGTAGCGGCTCTTTTTGATCACCGCCTTGTTGTTGGGAACGACACCGTGGCGGTTGACTTTGCGGAGTTCCTCGCGGAGATACTCGATCTCGTCTTCCATTTTCTCCATCTGCTCCTTGAGACGGAGAATCACGTCAACCCCCGCCAGGTTGACCCCCATGTCGCGCGTCAGACGGAGAATCATCTTCATCCGGTCGATGTCCCGCTGGGAGTAGAGCCGCATCCGCCCCTGTGTGCGGGCGGGCTGGATGAGCCCGTCGCGCTCGTACTGACGGAGGGTCTGGGGATGGATCTTGAGCATGTTGGCGACCACGCTGATCAGATATACCGGTTCGTCGTATCCGTGCATCGCTTCTCTCCTTTTTCTCCGATCTTATGCGGGGAGTTTCTCCTCGCAGGCTTTGCGCAGATCCTCCGGAAGGCTCTCCACGTCGGGAAGTACGACGTTGGCCACCAGATAGAGATCCCCTTTGGCCCCGGTGCGGCGATCGGGGAAGCCTTTGCCCTTGAGGCGGAACTTCTGCCCGTTCTTGGTGTTTTGGGGGACTTTGAGGGTCACCTCTTTCTCCGGGGTGGCCACTTTGATCTTGCCGCCGAACAGAGCGGTTTTGAGAGGAATGTCGATCGTTTTGTACAGATCGATCCCTTTGCGTTCGTATTCGCTGGAAGGGGCCACGTCGACCGTGATGAGCAGATCGCCGCGGCGCCCCTGATAGCTTTTGCCCTTGCCGCGGACCCGGAGGGTTTCGCCCGTTTTGATCCCCGCGGGGATCTTGATGTCGAAACTCTCCCCCTCCGGCGTCGTGATATGGTGTTTGCCGCCGATCACCGATACGATGAAAGGGACGGTGATCCGCATCCGGATATCCAGATCGGGGGTATGGAATCCCCCGAATCCCCCGTGGCTCCGGGTTCCGCCGAAGCCGCCGGCTCCACCGAATCCGCCGAATCCGCCGAATCCGCCCCCTTCGCCGAACATCGCCCGCAGAATCTCCTCCAGATCGACGTCGGCCCCCTGGCTTCGGGCGAAATCGCTGAAATTCTGTCCGCCGAACATCTGATCGCCGAAACGGTCGTACTTGGCCCGTTTCTCCGGATCGCTGAGCACCTCGTACGCGGCGTTGATCTCTTTGAATTTCTCCTGAGCGTCAGGCTCTTTGTTGATGTCGGGGTGGTATTTGCGCGCCAGTTTCCGATAGGCTTTTTTGATCTCTTCGGGGGTGGCGTTTTCGCTCACCCCCAGCGTTTCGTACAGACTTTTGGCCATTGTCCCAACTCCTTGGCGAAGAACCGCTCCTCCGCCCAAATTTTACGAAAGTATATCAAAATACTTTAGTCGATGTCAATCAACCTAACAGAGCGGGCACATCAGTGGAGGAAATGACGCACCCCGGTAAAGTAGAGGGCGATACCGTGCTCGTCGGCCGCCTGGATCACCTCTTCGTCCCGAATGCTTCCACCCGGTTCGATTACGGCGCTCACGCCGGCGGCCGCGGCGGCGTCGATCGAATCCCGAAACGGGAAAAACGCCTCGGAGGCCATCGCGGCCCCACGGACGTCCAGCCCCATCTCCTCGGCTTTTTTCAGAGCACAGCGGGCGGCGTCGACCCGGGAGGTCATCCCCATCCCCACGGCGACCATCGCCGAATTTTTGACGTAGACGACACAGTTGGACTTGGTGAGTCCGGCCACTTTCCAGGCGATCAGAAGATCCTTCATCTCCTGGGGGGTGGCCGCTTTTTGACTCACCTGCCGGGCGTTTTGCACTTCGTTGTCGCAGATGCAGTCGGCACTCTGATACACGAAGCCCCCTTCGACGTGTTTGAAATCGTGCCGATCCCCGGCGATGACCAGATGTTCGGTTCGCTGGGAGAAGAGTTTGAGCCGTTTTTTGGAAGCGAATCGCTCCAGCGCTTCGGAGGTAAAATCGGCAGCGACGATCACCTCAAGGAAGATTTCGTTCATCTTCTCCGCCAGGGCCGCATCGACCGTACCGTTGACGGCCACTACCCCTCCAAACGCACTGACCGGATCGCATTTGAGCGCTTCGGTGTAGCTCTCGAGCAGATCCCCTTTGATCGCGAAGCCACAGGGGTTACCGTGTTTGACGATGCAAACCGCGGGCTCTTCCCCGAAGGCCGCAGCAATCTTGACGGCGGCGTTGATGTCGGTAAGGTTGTTGAAACTCGCCTCCCCTTTGAGGGTATGGAAGTGGCTGGAGAAGAAATCGCCGAATTCGTAGAGGGCCCCCTGTTGATGGGGGTTCTCTCCGTAGCGGGTATCGAAAACCTTTTTGCCTGTGATGAACTGGTAGCGTCCGAACCCTTCGTGGAAGCGCTGGTTCATGTAATTGGCGATCATCGCGTCGTAGGCGGCGGTATGTTCAAAGGCTTTGATCATCAGTTCCCGGCGGAACGCCTCGCCGTCTTGTCGCTCCCGCAGCGCCTCCAGAACCCGGTCGTAATCTTCCGTATCGGTGACGATGAGCACGTCAACGAAATTCTTGGCCGCCGAGCGGACCATCGTGGGGCCGCCGATGTCGATATTTTCGATGATCTCGTCGAAGTCGTCGGTCCGTTCGATCGTCTCCTTGAACGGATAGAGGTTCACGCAGACTAGATCGATCCCGGTGATCCCGAGCTTCTCGGCCTCCCGACGGTGGTTTTCGTCTCCCCGTTTGTAGAGGATCCCGCCGTGGACGTAGGGATTGAGGGTCTTGACCCTCCCTTCGAAACATTCGGGAAAACGGGTGACCTGATCGATCTCGGTCACTTCGATCCCCGCTTCTTCGAGGGTCCGGTAGGTTCCCCCGGTGGAGACGATCTCCCAGCCCAGATCCCGAAGGCCCCGGGCGAAATCGACGATTCCCGTTTTGTCGCTGACGCTGAACAGTGCCCGCATATGGTTCCTTTTCGTACAGATTCCGGGATCGATTCCCGAATCGAATGGGATTATAACTTAACGCCGATTAAGCCGAATGAAGGGGACTTTCACGATCCATGGAGTAAGATAGGCGAAAACGAAGGAGTCGACATGATCCTCATTCCCGCCCGGCTCGGATCGAGCCGATTCCCCAGCAAGGTGCTCGCCGACGTGGGAGGGGTCCCGATGGTGATCCGCACCGCCCAGGCGGTAAGTCCCCTCGATTCGGTGGCAATCGCCACCGATGCGCCGGAGGTGGCCCAGATCGCCGAAGAACACGGATTCCGGGCCGTCCTCACCGACCCCGAACACCGCTCGGGGACCGACCGGATCCACGAAGCGGCCGAACACCTCGGCCTCGCCGACGACGAAATCGTCATCAACGTCCAGGCCGACGAACCGTTCATCGAAGAGGAAGTAGTCGAAGCGGTTCACGATCGGATCAAGGCCCATGCCGCCGATCCCCGGATCCTCGCTTCCAGTGCCTACAAAACGGTCAGTGCTCCCGAAGCCGACGATCCCAACCTGGTCAAGGTGGTCACCGACCGCAGCGACTGTGCTCTTTATTTCTCGCGGGCCAAAATCCCCTATCCCAGGGATCACCGCTTCGACTGCTACAAAGGACATCTAGGGATCTACGGATACACGATGGAGAAACTGCGCCGCTACTGTTCCCTCCCGCCCAGCGATCTGGAGGGGATCGAAAAACTCGAACAGCTGCGGATCCTGGCACACGGATTCACGATCGCGATGGTGGAGGTCGAGACCGAAAGTTTCGGGATCGACACCCCCGAAGACCTGGAGCGTGCCCTCAAACGGCACCTTTTGTAAGAGTCCCCTCCTCCGCCTCTATCGAAGGGGAGGTTTGGAAATCAGGGTGCGTTTTTGACCGCGTGTCCCAGATCCCACATCGGAAGGAAAATCCCCAAAGCCATCAGAAGCACCAAGCCTGCGATGAAAAAGAGCATGATCGGCTCGATGTAACTGGAGAGGTTGTCGATGATATCCTGGAAGCGCATGTTGTAATAATCACTCACTTTTTTGAGCATTTTATCCAGCTGACCGCTCGCCTCCCCCGCCTTGATCATCTGTAGCAACATATTCTCAAACAGCCCAGTCTGCTCGAAGGCCTCGGTGAGACTCATCCCGCGGCTGATATTGGCATTGACTGTCTCGAGCTTTTCCCGAATATAGTCGTTATCCACCATCTTGACCGCATTGTCCAGTGCTTCGGAGACGGGAATCCCCGCCCGGACCAGCTCACCGAAAACGAGCGTATAGTTGTACATCGAAGAGAGGAAAATAACACGATTGATCAGATAAAACCGTGGATGGACCATCAACTTATCCATCATATATTTGAATTTTTTGTTGTTTCGATAGGCGAAGACGATGGCATAGATCGTAGCGATCAGACCGATCAACAGATAAAGCCCGTAATGGCTGAAGGCATATTCGATCGAGAGGAGGATCTTCGTCGGCAATGGAAGTTCGGCGTGAAACTCTGCAAAGATTGCCCGGAATTTGGGAACGACCATCATGATGAGAATCACAAAAGCGATCGCCATCGCCGTCAAGGTAATCAGGGGGTAGCGGAGCGCTTTTTTGAACTTTGCTTTGTTGTCCCGGATGTTCTCGAGGATATCGGCCAATTTATGATAGGCCTCGGGGAAATTTCCGGTTTTCTCCCCCAGATCGGTCATTGCCATGACAATATGGCCGAAATCGTCCGCATACGGTTTGAGGGACTGGGACATGCTTTTCCCCGCGTTGATGTCGTTGGCCAAATTGTGATAAATCTCACGTAATTTTCGATTCGCCGTATTGGCGGCGACATCTTCGAGGGTATCGTGGATCGGAATCCCCGCATCGGTCATGACCGCGATTTGGCGGATCGTGGCGATCTTTTCATCTTCTTTGATCCGACCGGTGGTATGACGACTCAGATCTTTGGCGATTTTTTTGAAGATCTCTTCGACCGGTGCGGCCACTTCCTTGGTCTGAACCACCACGCTACGGGGGTGTTCTCTGCGCACTTTCGCGACGGCAGCCCGTTTGTTGGGGGCTTCTACGGTGACGTCCGATTTTTTTCCCCGCTCGAGTATCGTTACTTTGAAATACATTACAACCTCGCTACCCTGAAGATTTCCTCGACGGTCGTCACACCGGCGAGGGTTTTTTGGATCCCGTCTTCAAACATCGTAATGAAGCCTTCTTTGTTCGCCTGCTCAGTCAATTTCTCTTTTGAGGCATTGGCAGCGATCATCCGCGAAAGTTCATCGCTGACGGTGAGTACTTCGGCGATCATCTCCCGCCCGATGTAGCCTGTTCCGTTGCACTCTTTGCAACCGGCACCTTTGTAGAACGTGGGGTTTTGCACGTCCCCCAGATAGGGTCGGATCTCTTCGAGTACGTGTGGATTCAGCGTTTCCGTCGTTTTGCAATAGGGACAGATTTTGCGTACAAGCCGCTGGGCCTGGATCGCCACCAACGCTCCGCTGACCAGATAGCTCTCGATCCCCATATCGATGATCCTCGTTACGGCGCTAATGGCATCGTTGGTATGCAAGGTCGAGAGGACCAGGTGACCTGTCAACGCCGCCTGGATCGCAATCCGCAAGGTTTCCTGGTCCCGGATCTCTCCGATCATGATCTTATCGGGATCCTGACGGAGGATCGATCGAAGCGCCGCGGCAAACGTCAATCCGGCATGGGGGTTGACCTGCACCTGCTGGATCCCGGGCATCTGGTATTCGACGGGATCTTCGACGGTGATGATTTTGTCTTTGACATCCCTGATGGCGTTGAGGGCGCCGTAGAGGGTGGTCGTCTTACCGCTTCCCGTCGGTCCGGTGACCAATACGATCCCGTAAGGGGCTTTGATCGCCTTGGTGAACCGGTCGTAGCAAAACTTGCTCATACCGGCATCTTCGAGCCGAACAAGTACTTTGCTTTTATCCAAAATCCGCAAAACGATCGATTCCCCCAGCAAAGTCGGCAATGTCGACACCCGGAAATCGAACTCTTTGTCCGCCACTGTGGTGGTGATCCGACCGTCCTGGGGTTTACGTTTTTCGGCGATGTCAAGTTTTGCCATCAATTTGATACGAGACGCAAGGGGATCGAAAATATCCCGATCAAAAATGAAACTTTGCTGAAGCATCCCGTCGATCCGGTCCCGAACGATACAGTTTTTTTCGGTCGCTTCGATATGGATATCGCTGGCCCGATGGACGATCGAGTTTTTGAAAATCAGATCGATCAATTTTACGACCGCGGGAGATTCCTCTTCTTTGTCTTCCGCACCGCTTCGTAGGTCCCGGCGAATCTCGTCGACGTATTCTTTGAGACTTTCGTTGATCTCCATTTTTTGGAGGAATTCGACGATTTTTTTGGGATTGGCCATCGCCACCTGAAGCGGCTTTCTCGGGAAAAGTCTCTGAATCGCATCCTGCGCTCCCATATCCAACGGATCGGCGAAAGCGACCAGTACCGTCAGATCGCTCTCCTCGATAGGAAGGGCCTTGTATTTCAACAATTGGTTGTACGGGATACGGCTGAAAAGCTGCATATCGATCTCGACCTCGTCCAGATCGATATAGCGTACGTGAAGCGCTTCGGCCAAGTAATGCAAGATCGGATCGATAGCGATCCCCTCCCGCTCCACTTCCGGCAGCCGATCGATGGAAAACTTCCCGTCGCGAATGATTTGGGCGATGAATTTTTGGATCGTCTCTTCATCGACAATCCCTTCAGCGATCATATTGGCGAGCGTAATTTTCAACGGTGGACGCTTCCGTACGAGCTTCGCCAATTCTTCTTTTTTGACGACCCCGTCTCGTACCATCTGCTCGATCAATTTGACCATAACCCGTACCTTCCCTGAGATAATTATCGATTATAGCACAGGCTCAATCGACCCGTTTCCCTTTGCGAATCGTGTCAATGAGTCTCTTGATAGTAGCGTCACCCGTTTTGTCGTAATAGGCTTGCAACGCTTTAAGTGCTTCGACTCGTTTCCCCTCGTGTACCAGAGCTTTGGCGAAGACGATCCAACTTTGCGGACGACTCGGGTCGACCCCATTGGCCTGCATCGCCCAATATCGCGCCTTGGCATATTGTCTATGCGTATAGTAATAACGGGCCAGGAAAATCGCATCGGCATAGTCTTTTGAGAGGGGAAAACGTTTTTCCAGATCGTGAATCACTCTCGGATCGGTTTCGATCGTGGTGCGTCGGGAATGTGAAGCGGGTGATCCGTCGGTGAACGTGATGATCATCCCCTTGTGCTTGTGCGTCGGTTCCGATTGCGTTGCCGTTGAAACGCTCGACTGCCGCGTAGTTTCGGGAGGAACGGGAGCCAGTGCCGTTGCGGAAGGAGCGGTTTGGGGAGCGTGTGGTTCGCTATGACGGGGACCTTCCGCCGCATTCTTGCGCTCCGCTGTTTTACCGTTTGCAATGATGCCCTTCGACGCACTGTGCGTTTCGGATGAATGATATACCCAGTAACCGACAGGCATGCTCAGGATCGCCAAGCCCAACGCGCCGATCAACGTATAACGGATCCAGCGTTTCCGACGATAGCGTTTCCACCGTTGTTCGAGTTCTTGAATGTCATACATCGATCAGCCCCGTTTTGATCGCCGCCATTTCGAGAAATTTCCGTGACAACTTACCGTAATCGATTTTCCCGGCGTCATGACGATCGTAATACTCGTAAATTTCAAACAGCGTATACATCAATTTGTTGCACTCACGAAAATTCCCCCCCGTATGCCGGTGGATGAAACGGGCCTCTTTTTTTCCGACTTTTTGGGCCCAATCGTCTAGTCCTGCATGCAGCAAGCGCTTTTGGACATACGCCTGCAACTCTTCCTCGGTGGCATTCGCCAGGTGGATCGTCTCCCAGATTCGTGACTGGAAATGTTTTTTGACCACTACGTCCTCATCGGTCGTTTTGTGAAGCGCAATGATGAACTTGATGCTTCCGGTATCGGAGAGAATCCGTATCTCTTCCAAGATCTCCGTAGGGTACATCTGAGCTTCGTCCAGGAGAATAACGACGTTACGTTCACCTTTGATTTTTCGTCCGAACTCTACAAAAGTCTCAAAAAGGATGGAACTACCCTCCGGAAACGGAGTGCCCGTGAAAATTTCAAAAAGCCGTTTGTAGAGATCTACACGTGTACGGGCGGGCGTATCGAGCAGATAGATTTCGTGTTTGTCTTTGTTCGCTTCATAGAGGCGATTGAGAAGCAACGTTTTTCCGGTGCCGGGTTCCCCATAGAGGAGAACCATTTTTGTCGACTTCTCCAAGCTGTGATTGAGTGCGGCAAAAGCGCGGCGGCTCCCTTCGAGCTCAATGTATTCCTCGACGTTGACTTCATCGACGAAGGCGCGCTTCGCCAAAGCAAACTGTCCACTCATCGCAGATGGGTATATCCCAGTTCTTTGAGACTTACGTTTCTGTTCCGAATGATATGAGGGGTGATAATGATGACCAGTTCATCGGTTACGTCGGTGGTCTCTTCTCTCTTGAACAGTCCGCCGAGCACCGGCATGCGGCCAAGCAACGGAACCTTGGATACCGTTTTTTGCTTGGTTCGGGTAATCAAACCGCCGATGACCGCATGATCCCCGTCACGTACTTTGATCACCGATGCGATCTGACGGCGTTGCAGATTCGGCGGGAGACTATTGTCCCCGTTGGCCACACGCTCTTCGTATGCCTGTCCATCCGCTACGGTACTGATCGAGGGGTTGACTTTGAGGGTCACCATTCCCCTTTCGTCAACCTCCGGAGTGATATCCAAAAGGATCCCCGCAAAGACCGAATCGATGACGTCTTCTTCCGAAACGGTATTTCCACCGTTATTTGCCGGAGTGGTTTTGCGATATTTGTACCAGATCTGTTTTCCGGCAGTGATCATCGCCGGCTGGTTATTCAGCGTCATGACCCGGGGACTGGAGAGGATCGTTACGTCTCCTTGCGATTTGAGAAATTTCATAAAACCGGTCAGGTCACCCGAAATGCTCATACTGATACCCGAGCTCCGATCGATGAGTCCCCCGCTTTTGTTCCAATTGAAACTGCCGCTGACCGGGATGTTCAGATTGTAAATTTTATTCCAATCGACACCGGTCGTTTTTCCGTTGCTAAGCTTCACGTCCAAAATCCGTACGTCGATCAACACTTCGGTTTTCAACTGATGCGTCAGCGTCGCGATATAACGGCTAACACGCTCAATCTGTCGGGCGGTACCGGTGACAGTGATCATCCCCGCTTCGGGATTGACGATCGGCTCGAGGGGATTGTATTCCCACTTCTGACCATCCGGGCCGATCCAACCGTCCGCCACTTTCGTGAAGTGGATACTACCGTCTCCGGCGGTATTGAGAATTCGATGAATCTCTTGTTTGACCGTAGACCAGAATTTGAATTCCTGATCGGTGGTGATATTGATGCTCGCGGATTTATCTCCGGTATCGCTATTGCTGCCCGTTTTGGCGATGTCGATCCCCGCTTTGCTGGTACCGCTCCGTTTTCCGGCAACGTAATGCACTTTGAATGTCCGGGTCACCAGATACGAAATTGTCAGTTTGTTCCCGCGAAGGGTATAGTTGAGATCGTTGTCTTTGAGCACCGTGTCGAGGAAACTCTTGAGCGTCGCATTTTTGAGTTTGACGTAATAGAGTTTCTTTTTCATACGGTGGCTCGCACCCGAATCTTTGACAACGACCGTCAAGCCGCAGGTCTCGGCCAGGTTGTCGATCGCATCTTTGATCGTCAGTTCATCCGTGATGGTCACATTGAACAGTTTCTGATCGCAGCTCTC
>JALWKO010000042.1 GCA_027081405.1 Campylobacteraceae bacterium
TCTCTTCAGTTTGCGGCGCCTTGCGGTGATGTTGGGGTTTGACGACCGAATCGATTTCGGTTTGTGCCACTTCGGGTGCTTTTTCGTCTCCTCCGAGGAGAAGTTTGGCACCGATAACCGCAAGGAGCACCACGATCAACGCCAAAGCCAAAAGGGTGAGAAAGTTTTTGGATTTTCCCCCGCCGGGGGCCGGTTCGCCGATAATGAGATCGTCCAGGTTATGATCGTGCATCGTAAGCTCCACTAGAAAAATTGAGTCGATTGCCCGATTATAACAGAAAGAGCTTTAGAATAATATTCGTTAATATATTCGGAGGGGCGGCCCGTCAGTAGATGGGCCGATCGTAAATGACGAACTGAAGCGCCAGCTCACGCATCTCTTCGCGGATTTTGGCTTGCAAGTCGTGGTCGTCGATATGATCCAGTACGTCGCAGATCCGGTTGGCGATGAGCTCGAACTCTTTTTCTTTCATCCCTCGGCGGGTCAGGGCGGGGGAGCCGATCCGGATCCCGCTGGTGACGAAGGGGCTGCGGGTTTCGCCGGGGACGGTGTTTTTGTTGACGGTGATGCCGGCGCGGCCCAGGGCGGCGTCGGCGTCTTTGCCGCTGAATTCTTTGTCCAGGAAGCTCACCAGCACCAGGTGGTTGTCGGTCCCGCCGCTGACCACGTCGTAGCCCCGTTGCATCAACACGTCGGCCAGGATTTTGGCGTTGGCCTTGACCTGTCGGGCGTAGTCTTTCCATTCGGGAGCCAGATTGTGCTTGAAACCGACGGCTTTGGCGGCGATGACGTGGACGAGGGGGCCGCCTTGCAGGCCGGGGAAGATGGCGGAGTTGATCTTTTTGGCGATCTCTTCGTCGTTGGTCATGATGGCTCCGCCGCGGGGGCCGGCCAGAGTTTTGTGAGTGGTGGTGGTGACCACGTGGGCGTGGGGGAAGGGGCTGGGATGTTCTCCGGCGACGACCAGTCCGGCGATATGGGCGATGTCGGCGAAGAGAAGGGCTCCGACCTCGTCGGCAATTTCACGGAATCTGGCGAAATCGATGACCCGGGGATAGGCCGAAGCGCCGCAGACGATGATTTTGGGCTTGACGATTTGGGCGATGTCGCGGACCCGATCGTAGTCGATCCGGCCGTCGAGTTCGACTTCGGAGGTGAGGCTGGGGTGGTTTTTGCCCGAGAAGCTCACTTTGGCGCCGTGGGTGAGGTGACCGCCGTGGCTCAGATCCATCCCCAGGATTTTGTCGCCCGCTTTGAGCAGTGCGGCGTAGACGGCGCCGTTGGCCTGGGAGCCTGAGTGAGGCTGGACGTTGGCGTATTCGCAACCGAAAAGCTCTTTGCAGCGGTCGATGGCCAACTGCTCGACCCGGTCGGCGTATTCGCAGCCGCCGTAGTAGCGCTTGTTGGGGTAGCCTTCGGCGTATTTGTTGGTAAAGACCGATCCCATCGCCTCCATCACGTCGGGGAAGGTGAAGTTCTCGCTGGCGATCATCTCCAGATGTTCGGTCTGGCGTTTGAGTTCGGCCTCGATCGCTTCGTAGACTTCGGGGTCGAATGTTTCGATGTAGTAACTCATGCGTTATTTTCCTTTTGCTGGGATTCATCGGTATGGGGTGTTTGTGCCGTCCCTTCAAGTTCCGTTTCCGGGCGCATGGCGGGGAAAAGGAGCACATCACGGATGGTGTGTTGATCGGTCAGCAGCATCACCAGCCGGTCGATGCCGATCCCTTCGCCCGCGGTGGGGGGCATGCCGTAGCTCAGAGCCCGGACGTAGTCCAGATCCATGTGCATCGCCTCTTCGTCGCCGGTGACCTCTTTGGCCTCCACCTGCATTTTGAAGCGTTCGTATTGATCCAGCGGATCGTTGAGCTCGTTGAATCCGTTGGCGATCTCCTTGCCGGCGATGAAGAGCTCGAAGCGTTCGGCGATCTCGGGGTTTTCGTCACTGCGCCGCGCCAGCGGAGAGATCTCCACCGGGAAATCGATCACGAAGGTGGGGTCGATGAGCTTTTCTTCGACGAAGGCGTCAAAAAGTTCGGCTTGTAGATAGCCAAGGGAGAGGTTGGGATCGGTCTCGACACCATGCTCGGCCAGGTAGGCGCGGGCTTTTTCCTTGTCATGAATCACTTCGGCGGGGACTTCTCCGATCGTTTCGAGCGATTCGAGGTAGCCCACCCGGCGGAAGGGGGTGGAGAAGTCCACTTCGTGCTCGCCGTATTTGAGCTTGCGGGGTAGACCCAGGTTCTCGAAGAGGTAGTCAAAAAGCTCCTCGGTCAGGCGCATCAGATCCTCGTAGGTGTGCCAGGCCCAGTAATATTCGATCATCGTGAATTCGGGGTTGTGGGTGGCGTCCATCCCTTCGTTGCGGAAGTTGCGGTTGATTTCGAAGACCGCCTCCATTCCGCCGACGACGAGACGCTTGAGGTAGAGCTCCGGGGCGATGCGCAGGTAGCGGTCGATCCCCAAGGCGTTGTGATGGGTCACAAAAGGACGGGCGTTGGCGCCCCCGGGAATAGGGTGCATCATCGGGGTTTCCACTTCGAGGAAGCCTTGTTCTTCGAAAAAGCGGCGGACCAAAGAGACGATCCGGCTGCGGAGCTTGAAGGTCTCCTTGACCTGGGGATTCATGATCATATCGAGGTAGCGCTGGCGGTAGCGGATCTCCTGGTCGGTCAGACCGTGGAATTTCTCCGGTAGGGGGCGCACCGATTTGGTGACGATACGCAAATCGGTGCAGTGCAACGTGATCTCCCCGGTGCGGGTGACGAAGGGGTACCCCTCGGCTTCGACGATGTCCCCCACTTCGATCAGCTTTTTGATTTTGTTGTAATACCCTTCGGGGAGGTCGTCACGGTTGTAGTAGATCTGCACCATCCCTTCGCTGTCTTCGAGTTTGGCGAAGGCCGCCTTGCCCATGATCCGGATGAATTTGACCCGGCCGGTGAGCCGGTAGCGGCGGTCTTGGGCGATTCGCTCCCCCTCAGGGCGCTCGAGCAGGTCACGGTTTTCTTCCAGAAAGACCGTGGAGGGGGTTCCTCTGGGAATGCCGGCGGGGTAGGGGTTGAATCCCTCTTCCCGGAGGGTTTGGGCTTTTTTGATCCGTTCCTGGATGTAGGGATTGTCGAAAATCATGTCGTTCCTATTCACTTGGCTTCGTTGTCGCGGCACTCTTTGCAGATGCCGATGATCTTCATGGTGTGGTCGGTCATCTCAAAATCGAAACGCTTGGCCACCTCTTCCTGGCGTTTTTCGATCGTGTCGTCGAAAAATTCGATGATCTTTCCGCAACGGATGCAGATGAGATGGTCGTGATGCTTTTTGAGTCCGATTTCGTACCGTTTCCCTTCGGTGCCGAACGAGATCGAATCGGCCAACCCCTCCTCCTCGAGGAGGGAGAGGGTGCGGTAGACCGTCGCGATCCCCACTTTCGCGTCGGGGGAACTCTCCTGGATGAGCCGGTGGATCTCTTCGGGGGAGTGGTGCCCTTCGTGTTCATAGAGGGCTTTGAGGACCAGCTCCCGTTGGGCGGTGAATTTTAGTTGTTTTTCTTTGAGAATCCTCTTAAGCTCTTCGAGGAGAAACGGATAATCGACCATGGCGTTTCCTATTTCCGTCGCAGGTGCGGTGGAATATTCAAAAGCAGCGTACCGATTCGGTCCATCGTGGGCAGGATCACGCTCGTACGGGCGGCACGCGCGAAACGCTGATGGAACGATCGGGTATGGGTGAACGCCGCTACGATGATCGCCGCGATCACGAAATATTTGACGAACGCGGCGAGATATCCCAGTACCCGTCCCGTGGGAGAGAGTTGGGGGAGCTGATCGCGTAGAAGTTTGGTTCCGAGTTTGTAGAGCGCAAACCATACGCTGCCCAGTAGGAGGACGAAACACACGAGGGCCGTCAGCGAAGGATTGGGGCTCATTCCGTGAAGATGGGATTGGATCCATACAGCCGCGGGTGTGGCGAGGCGGGAGGCGAGTGCCACGGCGATCATGATCGAAAACGTCTGGAGAAATTCCCGTGCGAAACCGGTCACGACCCCTTTGAGGGCGAGGAATGCGACCAACCCCAGCGCGATCCAGTCGAAATGGGCAAACAGCGTATGCACGTACGGCCTTTAGAGCAACACTTTTTGGAGTTCGTCGGGTTTGTTGGCGTACTGCAACGCAGTTTCTTTGCTCACGACGCCGTTGCGTACCAGACGGGTGAGGACCTGCGTCTGGGTTTGCATCCCGGTATCTTCCTGTCCCAGCTGCATCGCCGAGTAGATCTGATGGACTTTGTCTTCCCGGATGAGGTTGGCGATGGCATGGTTGGTGACCAGGATTTCGGGTGCGGCGACCCGTCCCCCTCCGATACGGGGGAGGAGCGCCTGGGAGATGACCGCCACCAATGAGGTGGAGAGCATGGCGCGGATCTGGGGCTGCTCGTCCCCGCTGAAGACGTCGATGATCCGGTTGACGGTCCCGGGGGCCGAGTTGGTGTGCAGCGTGGCGAAGACCAGGTGACCGGTTTCCGCCGCCGTCAGGGCCGCTGCGATCGTCTCTTTGTCCCGCATCTCCCCGATGAGGATGATGTCGGGGTCTTCGCGCATGGCGTATTTGAGTGCGTTGGCGAAGCTTTTGGTGTCTTCCCCGACGCTGCGGTGGGAAAAGACGCATTTTTTATGGGGGTGGACGAATTCCACCGGATCCTCGACGGTGAGGATGTGTTTGGCTTCGGTTTCGTTGATTTCGTTGAGCATCGCCGCCAGAGTGGTCGATTTACCCGATCCAGTGGGTCCGGTGACGAGGATTAGCCCTTTTTCCCGACGAATGATCCGACGGTAGACCTCCGGCGCGTCGATATCGTCAAGCGAAGGGACTTTGAGGGGGATGATCCGGAACGCAGCCGCCATGTCTCCGAGGGTTCGATAGTAGTTGGCACGGAAACGGCCGACCCCTTCGAGTTCGATGGCGAAGTCGAGTTCGTTTTCTTCTTCGAAGCGCTTTTTTTGCTTTTCGGTCAGAAGACTGTAGCACATCTCTTCGATGTCTTCGCCGGTGAGCTTGGGCATGTTGATGGGGCGAAGTTTGCCGTCCAGGCGCAATAGGGGTTCGCGTTTGGCGATGAGGTGGAGGTCCGAAGCGTTGTGGACGACGACGCTTTGGAGGAGTTTTTTGACGTTGAACTGGGACATGGTCGCTCCTGCTTATTCGATGATCGCCGGAACGATGAAGAAATCGTCGGCGGCGTCGGGGGCGTGTTCGAGGATGATCGCGGGGATTTCGGGATCGTTGGAAGGGGTATCCTCCCGCATGGGGGTGCCCCCCTGAAGGGTGGAGAAGTAGCTATCCAAATGCGAGGTGTCCAATTCGTTGAGGTTTTCCACGTACGCGAGGATCTCCGAAAGTTGTGCGAGTACCTCTTCCCGCTTCTCGTCGGCGATACGCAGATGCGAAAGAGTTTCGAGTTTTTCGAGGATATCTTCTTGGAGCTTCACGGCCATCCTTTCGGTTGTTTCAGCCCAAATTATGCTGTGTTCCGCATCGTTTGGGTTCGAGGCTGATTTTGCACACGATTATATCTCAAAAGGGTTAAGAATGCGATCGCAGGATATAATTGCCCCGCTGATGCCGCCATGGCGGAACGAGTCGATTTTTGAATGAAAGAGATGCAATGGATGTTGATTGCGACGAACTTCTCAGCAAAGATTCCGTCGATTCGGCGGAACTCGAAGTGCTTCTGAAGGCCCGGGAAGCGGGGGAATGCGATTTTCTCCTCGTGGACGTGCGCGAACCGTTCGAGTACGAGGCGGGTCATATCCCCGGCGTCGATCTGCTCCGTCCCACGAGTACGTTCCAACACTGGGCGCGGGAGCTGGCCGAGGGGATGAAAGACCGTACGCTGGTGATCACCTGCCGCACCGCCAACCGGAGCTATCAGGTGCAGCAGATTCTGCGACGGATGGGGCATCCGCGGGTGATCGACCATGCCGGCGGGATCGTCAGCTGGAGAGGACCCATCGAAAAGGGACGTTATGGCGGTGATTGATCTCTTTCTCAAACTGCTGAGCGCTCCGTCGGTCACCCCCGAGGATGGGGAACTGCTCGATTTCATCGCCGGATATCTGCCCGGATTTACGGTGCGGCGGATCGACGAAGGGGGAGTCAAAAACCTCTTCATGTACCGTCATTTCGGAGAAGGGCCCCATCTATGCTTCGCGGGGCACGTGGACGTGGTTCCTCCCGGAGAGGGGTGGCACAGCGATCCGTTCGTCCCCCGGATCGAGGAGGGGGCGATCTACGCCCGCGGCGCACAGGATATGAAAAGCGGCGTGGCGGCTTTCGTGGAGGCGATGCGTCGGAGTGAACATTTCGGCGGCACTCTCTCGCTCCTGCTCACTTCCGACGAGGAGGGGGAGGCCCGCTACGGAACCCGGATCGTCCTGGAGCGGCTGGAGCGGGAGGGGATGCTCCCCGACTACGCGATCGTGGCCGAACCTACCTGCGAGGAGCGTTTCGGCGACGCAGTCAAGATCGGCCGGCGTGGTTCGATCAACGGGGTGCTGGAGATCTTCGGTCGGCAGGGACATGCCGCCTATCCCGAAAAAGCCCTCAATCCCGTCCACCGCTTCGCGCCGGTGCTGGCCCGAATCGCCGGAGCCGACCTGGATGCCGGAGACGAACATTTCGCCCCCAGCAAACTGGTCATCACCGACATCCGCGGAGGGATGGAGGTGACCAACGTCACCCCCGGGAGTCTGCGGGTGATGTTCAACGTCCGCAACAACACCCATACCGATGCGGCGTCGCTGGAGGCGTTTTTGCGCCGAGAGCTGGAAGGGCTGGAGTACCGACTCGATCTCTCGGTCTCGGCCGAACCGTTCGTGACCGATCCGGAGAGCCGGGTGGTGCGCGCTCTTGACCGGGCGATCGAGAAGGTGCTGGGGAGCCGCCCCAAGCATTCTACGGTCGGAGGGACGAGCGATGCACGCTTCTTCGGAGCACACAGAGTCAAAACGGTCGAATTCGGGGTTCGCAACGACACCATCCACGCCCCCAACGAGCGGACCATCATCGACGAGGTGGAAGGGCTCTACCGGGTCTTCCGCGAACTGATCGAAGGGTTTTGAGATGGCGCTCTGGGAAATCGTCGCGCTTTCGTTTCTGGCCGAGCTGGTGGAGATCTCCTGGCAGTACGCCCCCCGTTTCTCCCGGGCGATGGAGCGGATCTACGCGCTGTATCGCCGTTCGATCTTTCTCTTTTTCCTGGGGCATACGGGGTATCTGTACATCCTCTACGTGGCGCTGCGCTACGATCTGCTCGATTGGCCCATCATCGTCGCCATCGCCCTCAAAACCCTGGACGTGTTTACCAAACTGGAGCTGATGCGAAAAATCTACGTCCGCCGGGAGCACGACGAGATGGTGGCGGAACTGATGGAGCTCGATTTCCCCCGCTGGGTCTGGGCGATCGGTCCTCTGAGCTATCCCTGGCTGATCTATCTGGCCTTTGTGTATGCCCAGAATTGACATCGTGGGGCAAAAACGATTATAATAGCGCCACTTACGAATCATTGTCTTCATCGACTTGACAAGTCTCAGAGTGTTTCATCGCCTATATTCCGTAGGACACTTTGCGATTTGCACCATCCCCAAATCCTGATTTCAAAAGAGGAAACCCAATCCGATGAGTGAAGAAAACCGCAACAACCAAAATACCGGACGATCCAACGGTCGCAAACATCAGCGTACCCACACCCCCGTGGAGGGGTACAAGATCGAAGATCTGCAGCAAAAACCCCTGGAGGAGCTGACCGAGATCGCCCGAAAACTCGGGATCGAAAACCCCAACGAATTTCAGCGAAAGGATCTGATCTTCGAAATCCTCAAGGCCCAGGTGAGCCAGGGGGGATATATCCTCTTTACGGGGATTTTGGAGATCATGAACGACGGCTATGGCTTTTTGCGTTCCATCGACGGCAACTTCGCCAACTCCTCGAATGACACCTACGTCAGTTCGACCCAGATCAAACGCTTCGCCCTGCGCAACGGCGACATCGTCACCGGCCAGGTGCGCGCCCCCAAGGAGCAGGAGAAGTACTACGCGCTGCTCAAGATCGAGGCGATCAACTATCTCCCCCCCGAAGAGTCCAAAAAGCGCCCGCTTTTTGATAACCTCACGCCGCTCTATCCCCAGGAGAAGCTCAAACTCGAGTATAACCCCATGAAACTCACCGGCCGGGTGATCGATCTCTTCGCCCCCATGGGCAAAGGGCAGCGGGCGCTGGTGGTCGCGCCGCCGCGGACCGGAAAGACCGAGCTGCTTAAAGAGGTGGCCCACGGGATCACCCACAACAACCCCGAAGCGGCCCTGATGGTGCTCCTGGTCGACGAGCGCCCCGAGGAGGTCACCGACATGCAGCGCAGCGTCAAAGGGGAGGTCTACGCCTCCACCTTCGACCTGCCCGCCCAAAACCACGTCCGCACCGCCGAGATGGTGATCGAGCGGGCCAAGCGCCGGGTGGAGCTGGGTGAAGACGTGATCATTCTGCTCGATTCCATCACCCGTCTAGCGCGGGCCTACAACACCGTCACCCCCAGTTCAGGAAAAGTCCTCTCGGGTGGTGTCGACGCCAACGCCCTGCACAAGCCCAAACGCTTCTTCGGTGCCGCGCGTAACATCGAAAACGGAGGCTCCCTCACCATCATCGCCACGGCGCTCATCGAGACCGGTAGCCGAATGGACGAGGTGATCTTCGAAGAGTTCAAAGGGACCGGAAACGCCGAGGTGGTCCTCAGCCGCCATATCGCCGACCGGCGGATCTACCCCGCCATCGACGTCACCAAATCCGGCACACGCAAAGAAGAGCTCCTCACCGACCCCGAAACCCTCCAGAAAGTCTGGGCGCTGCGCAACGCCATGCAGAACATGGAAGAGGTCGAGGCCCTCAAATTCCTCTACTCCAAAATGCTCAAGACCAAAAGCAACGAGGAGTTTCTCAGCATCATGAACGAGGGCGCGTAACCCTCGTTCATTATGGAATTTTGGATTTTGGGTTTTGGATGTTGGATTGATGGGACGCACTATCGAAAAAGATTCAACCACGAACAATGAAATCCTAGAACTCTCCTTTGTGTTTGCCAAGTGCATTGTTTTCCTCTATAAATATCTTCGAGAAAAACACAATGAATTCATTCTTTCCAAACAGATACTCCGTTCGGGTACTTCGATCGGTGCCAATGTCCATGAGGCGCAAGCGGCTTTGAGTCCCAAAGAGTTTGTCGCCAAACTTTCTATCGCATCGAAGGAAGCAAGGGAGACGAGATATTGGCTTCGTCTTTTGATCGAAACCGGATATCTGGATGGGAAAGCTGAACATGTTCAGAGTCTCATGAAAGAAATCGACTCGATCAACAAAATTCTCACAAGTATTATTCTCACGATGCAGAATCGCACATGAAACAATCCAAAATCCAAAATCCAAAATCCAACATTCCTATAATCGGCGTTTTCGACTCCGGTTTGGGGGGGCTGACGGTCGTACGCTCGATCCGCGAGCGACTCCCGGGCGCCGAGATCCTCTATCTGGCCGATACGGCCCACACCCCCTACGGAGACAAAACCCACGAGGAGATTCGACGCTATTCCCTGGAGATCGCCCGCTTTTTCGTTGAGGAGCACCGCGCCGATGCTCTGGTGGTCGCCTGCAACACCGCTACATCCGCCGCGATCGCCGCGCTGCGGGAACGTTACCCCGATCTGCCGATCGTGGGGACCGAACCGGGGGTCAAGCCGGCGCTGCAAGCCACCCGGAGCGGAAAAATCGGCGTGATGGCCACCGCCGCCACCTTGGCGGGGGAAAAGTACCAGGGGCTGGTGGATCGGCTCTGCGGAGAGCGGGAGGTGGAGCTCTATGAACAGGCTTGCCCCGGCCTGGCGGAGCGGATCGAAGCGGGTCGGCTCGATGCGGAGGATACCCGTGCGATGCTGCGCCGCTGGCTGGAGCCCATGCGCGAAGCGGGGGTCGATACCATCGTGCTGGGGTGCACCCACTATCCCATTGCCGCAGCGGCGATCCGGGAGACGATGGGGGAGGAGGTTCGGCTGATCGAAACGGGCGGGGCGATCGCTCGGAGGTTGCGGGATCTCGTCGGCGAAGCCCCCGGTCCGCGGGCACCGATGCGGATTTTCGCCACCGGACCCATCGACGAGGCGGCGGTGGAGCGGATCGTGGGAGAGCGGGTCCGGATCGATCGGATCGAACTGTGATTGTGGGATAGCGGATGAGGGATCGCGGATCGAGTGATGTTCGTTGCATGGATCTGGTGAGGGGACGCGGCTGATGCGGCTGGATGCTTATTTGGTAGCGCGGGGTGATTTTGAAAGCCGGACCAAAGCTGCCGAGGCGATCCGTGCCGGGAGGGTCCGCGTCGCTGGGCGGCAGATCTGCAAGCCTTCGTCCAAGGTGGCAGCGGACGATGTAGTCACCGTTGCGGAAGGGGAAGACTGGGTCTCCCGTGCCGCGGGGAAGCTGGCGGGCTACCTGCGGGAATATCCCGTCGCGATCGCCGGCAAAACCTGCCTCGACATCGGCAGCTCCACCGGGGGCTTTACCCAGGTGCTGCTGCGCCACGGAGCGGCGCGGGTGGATGCGGTGGACGTAGGGCGCGACCAATTGCATCCCTCATTGCGGAACGATCCCAGAGTCCGTGCCCACGAATCGACCGACATCCGCAACTTCGATCCGGGAATCCGCTACCCGATCATCGTCTCGGACGTGAGTTTCATCAACCTTTCGCACATCCTCCCCTCCATCGTCCGGTTGGCGGAAGAGGGGGCCGAAGCAATCTTGCTTTTTAAGCCGCAGTTCGAGGTGGGCCGGGAGGTCAAACGGGACCGCCGCGGAGTCGTCACCGACGCGGAGGCGATCGCCGCGGCGATGGAGCGTTTCGAGGGGGAGACGAAGGCCCTGGGCTGGGAACTGCTGCGAAAAACCCCAAGTACCGTGGCAGGCAAAGAGGGGAACCGGGAGTGGATCTACCACTTTCGGCTGGCTCAAAAGGCGGAATGAGATGGCACGGGTGGATCAGGATCGTTTCTACAAAGAGCAGATTCTACGTTACGGCGTGACGGCGCAGGGGGTGGCCTGGGATTCGGCCCGGACCCAGCGGCGGCGTTTCGCCGTACTGGCGGAGCAGCTGGGGGATCTGAGAGCGTCTACACTGGTGGATGCGGGGTGCGGTTTCGGAGACTTTTATCTCTATCTCGAGGAGCGGGGAAATCTGCCGCGCCGTTACATCGGGATCGATCTGGTCCCTCAGATGGTGGACGCGGCCAGGGAGCGGACCGGGTGCCGGATCCTGCAGCGCGACATCCTGCGCCAGAGCCTGCCTGTGGCCGACTGGTACGTCGCCAGCGGCTCGATGAACCTGCTCAGTCGCACCGAGACGGCGATCTTCATCCGCCGCTGCTACGAGCATGCTCGAAAAGGCTTCGTCTTCAACCTGCTGGAGGGTAGAGAGCGGGAGGGGGAGTTTTCCTACTGGCAGCTTAGGGAAGCGCGGGAGTTGCTCCGTCCGCTGGGGGCGCGGGTGGAGATCGTCACTGGGTATCTGGAGGGGGATATGACGGTGGTGATGCGATAGGAAATGGCGTCGTCTTGAATGTCCACACATCAGATGATGTGGGTCCGTTTTCTTCTCTTTGATCAGAACCAGACTGAAGAGAGCAAAAATATTCTATATCTTCAATGCTCCTTTATCTAATATTTTGGAACGAATGTTCTATCAAAGGTTCCAAAATGACAAACAAATCATTGACCCTTTTGATGGTATTGGCCATGGTCGCCTGGGGGAGTACGTGGGTGAGTGCCAAGATTTTGATGCGATATCTCGATGCGTATTCGCTCATCTATTGGCGTTTTTTGCTCTCCGCACTGGGATTGGTCCTCGTTATGAAAATCACCAAGGCAAGTTTCAAGATAGACAAGAAGGGATTTGCTTTGGCATCGATCAGCGCGATGGGGTTGATTGCGTACAACTATTTTTTCTTCACGGGTACGCATTACGGTCAGGCCGGTTTCGGCGGTGTTTTGGTCACGACGCTCAATCCGATTTTGACTTTTGTCTTTATCGCTCTGATTACCCGTAAGCTTTTGGATATGAACGATTGGATCGCATTGCTTTTCGGTGCGGTCGGCGTTTTGATCCTATTGAAAATTTGGCGAATCGATATGAGTTTCAATCGTGGAGTGATCTATTTTTTGCTGGCGGCGGCCACGTGGCCCTGGATCACGATCGTCAGCTCCTATTTCAAAGAGGGATCGGCGTTAACGTTCAGCTTTTATATGTTTGGCTTGACGGCGTTGGGGACGCTGATTGTTTTTCTGCATTCAAATATTCCCAGCATCTCTGTCCTTGACACGAAAGGATGGATCAATTTGCTCGCGCTGTCTCTGTATGGCACGACGTTTGGGACATCGGTCTATTTCACGGCGACAAAACACTGGGGCGGGAAAAAAGCCAGCGGATATTTCTTTTTGGTTCCGGTAAGTGCCATCGCGTTTTCGTCAGCGTTTCTGTCGGAGAGGATCGATATCTATACTATGATCGGAGGTCTATTGACCGTTTTGGCCATTTACCAACTGAACGGATATAATCTGGTAGATTTGAGAGAGAAGGTGCTGTTTTGGAGAAGTTGACTCTCGTGGACGGGATTACGTCGGTATTCGGCAGATTCAAAAATGCCGGAGTCGTAACGCATTTTCATGAAAGCTACAGCATCGGTATCGTGACGCGAGGGGCACATCACTACAAAAAAGGTTCGGTTGAAAAAACTATTGTAGCCGGAGAAACCCGGATCGTGGCTCCCTATGAACTGCACGAGACTCTTCCCGGTGAGTGGGAATATCTCCATTTTGACATCGCGCCGCGACTGTTTTTGGATTTCATACAGGATGTGCAACAAAACTCCGAACTCCAATCGCTCCGTTTCTCCCCGACTCTTCAGCACGAAACGTTGCTCACTACCGGATTGCAGCTTCATCAGGCGATCCAACACGATGAACAGCTGGAAGTAGAGCAGGCTTTCAGCGATTTTTCGACACTGCTTTTGCACTGTTCCGATTCGCTCAATCTCATCTCAAATATTTCGTTGGATAACGTCAAACTCGGTAGAGCCGTCGAATACATTTTCACTTTTTGGGACGATCCAAATTTGAGCGTGGAGGAAATCGCAAGAGAGGCGGGATTTTCCACCTATTACTTTGCCAGGAGTTTTCGCAAAGCGTTTGCCATCACACCACACAAATATATCCAAAGTCTTCGTGTGGAGCGGGCAAAACACAGAATCATCAGGAGTAACGATCCTTTGGCGCAAATCGCCGTAGAGTGCGGCTTTAGCGACCAGTCGCACATGAATCGGGTTTTCAAGCGGATTATGGGGATCACTCCCAATGTATTGCGCAGTAGTGTGTGATTGCAACCTTACGAGGGTACTATTCTTCCCTGAGCATTCGGGAGAGGATTTGGATATTTCGTTGTAATTCATCCATCTTTTCATCGCAGATCATATAGATCGTTTCCGCATCGATATCGACATAATGGTGGGAAATCAGATCACACAATTTGATTATATTACTCCAGTATTCGGAAGGAGCGACCTGCTCACCGATACGGTGCTTTTACCCTGGAAGATCTCCATTACCAGTTCTGCTTTCCGTTTGGCGGTAAAGCGTTTGATCTCACTATTCTTTGCCATTGTACTGCTCCTAGAATGTTTGCATTATACACTGTGCAGTCGGGCTGGGGGTCAGTATAGCTCTGCTTACCGGCATCAACAAAAAAGCGGTGCAGAGGATCCTCAAGCTCAAAGGGTGGCAGGTCAAGAAACGCCCCAAAGGACTCAGACCCCGGGCCCAAGCGATGCCCTCCCGATCTACGGCTCCCGATATGCGCTGGGTGATTGATATGACCCGGGTATGGTGCGGGATCGACAAGTGGTGCACCCTGGCTGCCGTGATCGACACCTGCACAAGAGAGATCGTAGGCTTTCGGCTCTCTAAAAGGGGTAGAGCCGATACGGCCGAAGCGGCTTTACAGGAAGGACTAATCTACCGATACGGGAAACTGCGCAGACTCGATCGCTCCATCATCCTGCGAAGTGATAACGGACTGGTTTTTAGCAGCAAAGCCTTTACCGGTACGGTGAAAGCCTACAACTTCACCCAGGAATTCATCACTCCCTATACTCCGGAGCAAAACGGTATGATCGAGCGGTTCTTTAGGACGATCAAAGAAGAGTGCATCTGGCATTACAACTTCAATTCACTCAAGGAGGCCAATGAAACAATCACCGATTGGATCCGGTTTTACAACCAAGAACGGCACCATTCGGCGCTGCGATACAAAACGCCTCAAGAAGCGTTTCGGTTAGCGGCTTAGGTGTGCAAAATGGGAGGGGTCAGTACAGGACTGCCATCCCGCAAAAAACTATCCGAGGCACTTTTGAAGCTTTTTGTCGAAAGTTGCCACAGGCATCGTCTTTCCAAGTGCGCAGAGGAGACAATCGACATAATCGAGTGAACTTTCAGCGAAAATCTCCAGAGCTTCCAGATAGGTTTCGCGTTTTTGATTCGGATGTAGATTTGGCTGAGTTAGCAAAGCGGTAAGTGCCCGGGTGATTTCGGCCCTGGGCACTTCATAGTAACCGTTCAGGACATAGAGCACCTCCGCCAGCACTTCTCCCAGAAGCAAACACTCTTCATTTTCAATATGCTTTTCGGCTTCTCGAAACATTGTTTCGTGATCCTGCAGGAGATATCGCAGAATTATGTTGGCATCGAGTAGGGTCATCGCTCCGTCTCACGGGAGTAGTGTTCGACGGCATGTTTTTGCCAGAAGTTCTTTTCTCCCGGGATTTTGGAAGGATCGGCGTAACGGCGCAGAGCGCCTGCCGCCTTTTTTTGTGCACCTTTTTTGAGAGCCTCCACTTTTTGGGCAATTTCTTCGACAAAAGAGGCGTATTTCCCCTCGATATAGTAGCCTTTGACCCTGTTGCGTTTTTTATCGACGATTTCTACGATGTCGAAGTCGTCGAGTCTGTGGAGGTTGCGCTGAACCTCTGAGATCGATATCTGATCCATGATTTTCTCCTTTCGTTCAATCGTGGAAAGGCAATCCCCCGCCTATTTCATAGATATTTTCATATATTTCATTATAGGAAGGGTAGAGGAGATTGTCAAGAAGTTCAGCGAAGAGATAAGGGTCGGTAAAGCCGTTTTGCGTCAGTTGCAGGCAAATTCAAGCGCAGGATTGCTACCCCGCGATCAAACGGTTCATCCTGCGAGGCTGGCCAGCTCCCCTTTGACCTTCTCCAGCTTCTGCTCCGCTTCGGCGAGGGCCTGGCGGTTCTGGGTGACGACCGCCTCGGGGGCGTTGGCGACGAATTTTTCGTTGCCCAGCATGCTTGATAGCTTCATGATCTCTTTTTCGAGTTTGGCCTTCTGTTTCTCCAGCTTGGCGATGATGGGGCCCATGTCGATGTCGGCGGTGGAGATGTAGCTCTCCAGGTGGTCGCTGACGTCGGTGACGGCGGGTTCGGGTTTGGCGCGGACGAACTCCACCGTGTCGACTTTGGCCAGCTTTTCGATGAAGGGGCGCATCAGCTCTTCGTCGATGGGGGCGCCGAATTTGACGTAGGCCTTTTCGATCCGCTGGTTGGCCTTGTCCACCAGGGTTTTGCAGCGGCGGATCGAGACGATCGCTTCGATGGCCAGGGCGAAATCCTCCATGATCTTCGCATCCGGCTTGTCGGCTGTGGGGTAGGGGCGGATCATGATCGATTCGCTGTGTTCCAGCTCCGTGCCCCCCAGCCGCTGATAGAGGTACTCGGTCAGAAACGGCATGAAGGGGTGCAGGAGCTTCATCGACTCCCGGTAGATGCTGCCAAGCTCGGGCACGCTCTCTTTGCTTGCCTTGCTCAGCTCGATCCCCCAGTCGCAGAATTCCCCCCAGAGGAAGCGATAGAGGGTCGTGGCGGCGTCGTTGAAGCGGTAGGCGTCGATGTTGTCGCGGCTCTCCTCGACGGCCAGGTAGAAGCGG
>JALWKO010000043.1 GCA_027081405.1 Campylobacteraceae bacterium
CTTCATCGCGTAGGCCAGCAAACTCGGCAGGGAGGGCTCCCGGGCGGGCAGATGCCATTTGCTCGGTTCGACGGGCCCACGGTAGAGGCGATAATCTCCGCCGTAGGGGATCGTCCCCAGGCTCTCCTCCAGGAGGGTCCGCTTCGTCCGGTAGAGATAGTGGGCGTCGCTGAGATCCTTGCGGGCGGTTTTGAGCTGCAGCCGGGCGTCGCTGACGTCCACCGCCGTCTTGACCCCCGCTTTGAGGTATTTTTCGGCGCGGTGGAGGTGCTGCTCCTGCAGATGGAGGTTCTTGGTATAGACCCAGATCATCGTGAGGGCCTTGAGGGCGTCGTAGTAGCGCTCCTTGACCTCCAGGATCTTGTCCGAGACGATCTGACGCATCTCTTCCCGGCTGGCGGCCACCCCTTCGGCGGCCGATTCGATCGTCCCGGCGCTTTTGCCGAAATCATACAGTAGCTGGGTCGCGCTCAGCGTCCCCTCCAGGGTATCGGTGGTGGTGTCGGGGGCGTGGCGGTACTGGTCCCGTTCCCGCTCCAGACGGACCGAGAGATCCACGTGGGGAAGCCGTACGCTCCGTACCGACCGGTGAAGTGCCCGGGCCCCTTCGACCCCGTAGCGCCCCAGATCGACGTCGGGGCTGTGGCGCAGCGCGATCCCGATCAGATCGTCCACCGTCAGCGTCCGTGCCGGAAGCAGCGTCGCCGCCGCCACCATCAGAACCGTCACCGTCCTACGCATCCGCTCGCCCTCCTTTGAATCGTTCCCGGAGCCGCTCGAAAAGGACGAACAGCACCGGAGTGAGCATGAATGTCAGCAGCGTCGAGAGGGCCATCCCCCCGAAGACCGCCGTACCCAGCGAACGCCGGGAGGCGGCCCCCGCGCCGGAGGCGGTCACCAGGGGCCAGATCCCCAGCAAAAAGGCAAACGCCGTCATGAGGATCGCCCGCATCCGCAGCTTGCCCGCCGAAACGGCGCTCTCGATCAGCTCGGCCCCTTTCTCCCTCAGCTCCTTGGCGAACTCCACGACCAGAATGGCGTTTTTGGAGGCCATGGCGATGAGCAGCACCAGTCCGATCTGGGTATAGATGTCGTTGAGCAGCCCGGCGAGCATATTGGCCCCCAACGCTCCGGCCATCACCGCCGGGATCGGGAGCATGATGCTCAGCGGGATGATCCAGCTCTCGTACTGGGCCGAAAGGAACAAAAAGACCATCAACAGCGACAGAGCGAAGATATAGACCGCCGCGTTGCCCGCCTCTTTTTCCTGGAGGGTCACCCCCGAATAGGCGATCCCGATCCCCGGCGGGAGCTTTGCGGCGTGTTCCTCGATCGCGGCGATGGCGTCGGCGGAGCTGTAGCCTTTGGCCGCGTCGTGCACCCCGTTGACCGCGATACTCTGATAGCCGTCGAAATGGGTGATCGTGCTGGGGCCCGCGGTCTTCTCGATCCGCACCAGGCTCCCCAGCGGGACGAGATCCCCTTTGGCGTTTCGGACGTAAAAGCGGTTGATCATCCCGGCATGGGCGCGGTATTTTTCGTCCACCTGGACGAAGATGCGGTAGTTTTTGGAAAATTTGGTGAAATCATCCACGTAGAGCGACCCCAGATAGCTCCCCAGCACCGCCAGTAGATCGCTCAGCTTGACCCCCGAAGCGGCCACCTTGTCCCGGTCGATGTCGATGCGCAGCTGGGGGTAGTTGGAGTTGAACATCGTGTAGACCGAGGCGATCCGCTCGTCTTTGCTCAGCTCGGCGATGAAGGCCCGGGCTTTGGCCTCGAAATCCTTCAACGGCATCCCTTCGAGATTTTCCAGTTTGAACTCAAATCCCCCCGTGGCCGAAAGCCCCGGGATCGACGGGGGACTGAAGAGGCGTACCGTCGCGTCGGGGATCTGCGCTTTGAACTGTTTCTCGAGGCGGGCGATGATCGCCGGGACCGAAAGCTCGGGCGTTTCCCGCTCCTTCCAGTCCTTGAGAACGACGAAGATCGCCGATGTGGACGAATCGAGCGTCCCCATGATGCCGTTGAAGCCGTTGATGCTGATGGCCGCTTCGACGGCGGGGTCTTTGCGGATGATCGAAACGACCTTCTTGGTCACCGCTTCGGTATCGTGGAGCCGGGTCCCGAGCTCCAGGTTGACCGACGCGACCAGGGTCCCCTGATCCTCTTCGGGGAGGAACCCGGTAGGGAGAGTTTTGAACACCCACCAGGTGGCCCCCAGCAGCAGGTATCCTCCGACGGGAATGTACCAGTGACGGATCAGGACCCGCAGCACTCTGTCATAGCGCTCTTTGAGCCCCTCGAGGGCGGCGTTGAACCATCGGAAAAAGGGGTTTTTTTCCCGTGGCTTTTGCGCAGGATCGTCGCCGCCATCGCCGGGGAGAGGGTCAGGGCCACCAACGCCGAGATCAGCACCGAAAAGGCGATCGTCATCGCGAACTGTTTGTAGAGTGCCCCCGAAATCCCGGGGATGAAGGTCACCGGGACGAAAACCGCCAGCAGTACCAGCGTGGTGGAGACGATCGGGGCGGAGATCTCCTTCATCGCCATCCGAGTCGCCTCTTTGACCGTCAGATCGGGGTTTTTCTCCAGGTTGGCCTCCACGTTCTCCACCACGAGGATCGCGTCGTCGACCACGATCCCGATCGCCAGGATCAGACCGAAAAGGGTCAGCGTGTTGATCGAGAACCCCGCGACCAGCAGCACGGCGAAGGTCCCGATGAGCGAAACGGGGATCGCCACCGCCGGGACGATGGTGGCCCGGAACGACTGGAGGAACAAAAAGACCACGATCAGCACCAGCGCCAGGGCCTCCAGGAGTGTCTGGACCACCTCTTCGATGGAGACCTCCACGAATCAGGTGGTGTCGTAGCTGGGCTCGACGACGATCTCTTTTGGGAAGCGTTTTTTGAGCTCGTCGAGCTTGGCCTTGACCCGTGACCCGTTTGGCCACGTCCAGGGCGTTGGCGTCGGGGAGCTGGTAGATCCCCAGGAGCGCGGCCGGTTTGTTGTCGTAATAGGCAGACCACAGATAGCTCTCCGATCCCAGCTCGATCCGGGCTACGTCCCACAGCCGCACCTGCGATCCGTCGGGGCGGGTCTTGAGGATCACCCGGCCGAAATCGGGCAGATCGCTCAGGCGGGTTTTGGCCACGAGGGTGTACTGGAATCGCCCCTGTTGCGTCAGGGCCGTATCCCCCACCTTCCCCAGCGCCGTCTGCACACTCTGGCTCCGCAGGGCCACGGCCACGTCGTTGACCGTCAGCCCCAGGGCGCTGAGTTTGTCCGGATCGATCCAGATCCGCAGGGCGTATTTGCGTTCTCCCAGGTTTTTGACCTGCCCCACTCCCGGGATCCGCTTGAGCTCCTCCATCAGGTTCAGCGCCGCGAAGTTGGAGAGATAGAGCAGCCCGTGCTTGGGATTGGTGGAGCGGACGCTCACGATCTGGACGATGTTGCTGGAGGATTTGATCGTGCTGACCCCGGTCCGTTTGACCGCTTCGGGGAGGCGGGGGGTCGCCAGGGAGACCCGGTTCTGTACGTCCACGGCGGCGGTGTCCAAGTCGTATCCGGGTTTGAAATAGACGGTGATTACCGACGCCCCGTCGGACGAGGAGATCGACTCGGTGTAGATCGCCCCTTCGATCCCGCTGAGCTGCTCCTCGATGGGGCGGGTGACCGACTCTTCCACGACGTCGGCCGAAGCCCCGGTATAGCTGGCTACGACCTGGATCGTAGGGGGGACGATCTCGGGAAACTGGGCGACCAGGAGGACTTTGAGGGCGATGAGCCCCACCAGGACGATGAGGATCAAGAGGACCTTGGCGACGATCGGCCGATCGATGAAAAAGAGCGAG
Organism: Campylobacteraceae bacterium; assembly: GCA_027081405.1. Taxonomy (GTDB): domain Bacteria; phylum Campylobacterota; class Campylobacteria; order Campylobacterales; family Sulfurovaceae; genus Nitratifractor. Next base: position 3,861 of record JALWKO010000043.1, read on the forward strand.
AACATCGGCTCACTCTCCGATACTGGCGTTTTCGTCCACGAAACGGGGGGCCACTTTCAGCCCGTCGATCAGGTTCCCCGCCGGCTGCACCAATGCCGCTTTGCCCGCGAACTCGGGGGGGAGGAGGACCATCTTTGCGTTGGAAAAAAGCTCGGTGAAATGAGCTTTGCGCAAGGTGCCGTTGGCGTCGACCGTGTAGATGAACTGCCCCTCCTGATCCTGGAAGACCCAATCGGGTGCGATCGCCACGGCGGGGAAGTGCTCGTTGACGATGAGCCGGACGGTGACGAAGCTGCCGGGGAGGATCTCCCTTTTGGGGTTGGGGGCTTTGACCCGCATCGCCACTGTGGAAGTGCTTTCGTCCGCCACACTGTCGATGAAGGTCACTTCCCCGTCGAGTCGGACCGCCGGATCGTCCCGGAGTGCGATCTGCACCCGGGGATAGGGGCGGGAAGCGAAGTGGCGGATCCGGGCGTAGTCCCCGGTGGTGGGATAGAAATCGGTTTCGATCATATGGGAGTCGACGATCGTCGCCAGGACGGTACCCGGCTTGACCACGTTGCCCACCTTGACCGCCTCCCGGCCGATCCGCCCGTCGATAGGGGCTTTAACGTCGCAGTAGGAGAGGCGGCGTTTCGCGTCGTCGATGAGGGCTTCGTCGGCCTTGATCGCCGCCTGAAGTTTTTTGCGGGCGGCCTGGAGCTGCTCCATCTTGACCCTGGGGGCCAGATTCTCGGCCACCAGGGGACCGAAGCGGGCCACGTCGGCCTCGGCCAGCTCCAGCGCGGCACGGTCTTTTTCGCGCTGGGCCTTGGCCCGATAGAGCTGGGCCAGATAGTCGTTTTTGTCGATGCTGAAGAGGAGATCCCCTTTGTGGACCTCCGATCCGGGGCGGTAGTGCTGCTGCAGAATCTCCCCGCCGACTCTGGCGATCACCCGGGCCTGACGGGAGGCTTTGGCTTTGGCGGTGTAGTCGACCCAGATGGTGCGGGGACGTTTGCTCAACCGAACCATTTTGACCGGGACCGCCTTGGGCCCGGAAGCCTTCGCAGCCTCCGCGGGCGCTTTGTCGGACCCGCATCCGGCGAGGATAGACGCCGCTAGAATCGCGATACTCAGATAGGAAAACGAACGTTTTACTCCCACCCCTTCGGACGATAATCCCGAATATTATACCCGGTACAACTGAAGGGCACCTCTAATAATTAGGTCGTGCACTGAAGATTATCGGAGCATGAGAAGAACCGAAAGGACTAGCAAAACGGCCATCGAACGGTTGACGAGGCGGACGGTCCCCTCCCCCGGGAGACGGCGGCGCATCCATCGCCCCGCCAGCGCCCACAAAGAAACCGCCCCGAAAATCATCACCACGGTCACCCCCGCCGCGGCCAGGAGGCTCCCGGCGTAGTGTTCGGGGACCGTATAGAGGGTGGCGATGCTCATCGCTCCCGGCCAGGCCTTGGGGTTGATCCACTGCAGCAGAACCGACTGCCAGAACGGAACCGGCGCCCTCCCCCGCTCGGCGTCGGCGAGGGCTTCGCGCTCGATCCGGGGATCGGTCGTTGCGATCCGATAGGCCAGGTAGAGGATAAACGCGACGGCGAGGAGCTGGAGGATCCGGTAGGCTCCGGGGTGGCTCTGAACGATCGGAGCGAGGAAAAACCCCACCGCGAGCAGCATGATCGGAAAGCCCAGCGCGGCTCCAAAGATATGGGGGAGTGCGTCCCGATAGCCATGAGAGAAGCCAATCGCCATCGCCAGGAGGTTGTTGGGGCCAGGGGTGTATCCGGTCGCTAGCTCGAAAAGCACCAGCGCGGCCAGCCAGTCCCAACCGAACATCGTCTCCCCTTTCCCAAAAGATGCGCTATTATACTTGAATCTGATGGGAACACGAATCATCCCGAACGCGTTTCGGGATCCACGGTTTTGAACGATACAGCCCTAGATTTCGGGTCGAGCGCGGAATAACGGAATATGGCAGAATAAGGAGAACGCATGGCGATCCATGAAGCGGTGCTCGGAGGCGGATGTTTCTGGTGTCTCGATGCGGCATTCCGGCAGATCGACGGAGTGGTGGACGTCATTAGCGGCTACGCCAACGGCCACGTAGAAAATCCCGACTACCGAATGGTCTGCACCGACACCACCGGACACGCCGAGGTGATCAAGATCCTCTACGACGATACGAAGGTCGGCTATCGGGAGCTACTGGAGATCTTCTACGCCATCCACGACCCCACGACCCTCAACCGCCAGGGGGCCGATTTCGGCAGCCAGTACCGCTCCACGATCCTCTACCAGAGCGACGAAGAGCGCCGGATCGCCGAAGAACTCACCCAAGAAGTGCAGCGGCAATTGGATCGAAAGATCGTCACCCGGATCGAACCGCTGCGCTGCTTCTACCCGGCCGAGGAATACCACCAGGACTACTTCGCCAAAAACCCGACCCAGGGATACTGCCGGATGGTGGTGGCACCGAAGGTACACAAGGTGAGGGAGAAGTTCGGGGAGAAGGTCAAACAATAAATGCTCTCATCCCGGACTATTCGCTCAGTATTATGCTTTTTTTTGACTCTGTTCGTACTTGTCCTCACTCTTTTTATGTTTTTCTGGATGAGTAGCGATGATATGTGCCGCAATCGAGTCATCGACGAAACTTTGCCCGCTCTTGACAAAAAAGCGGTGATTTTCGTCCGTGATTGCGGGACAACGACGGGTTATAGTACCCATCTTTCGATCCTTGATTGCAATGAAAAGCTACACGATAATTCGGGAAACGTTTTTATTGCCGAAGCCGACCACGGCCGAGCTTACCAGAGCGCACAAGGAAATCTCATGATCTAATTGACAGCGATCGGGCCCCATCATTTGCGCATCCGATATGATGCACGAGCGAGAATCTTCAAGCAAAAACGGTCATTGGAGAATATAACCATCGATTATCAGCCGATATCGTTGTCCAAATGATTATGCGGTAAAACCCCGCTCCGTAGAGGACGCACCCTTTGCACCCCGAATCGCAGGGGTGGCAAAGGCTCCGATACCGGACGCCGGTGCCTTCACAGGCGGACATCCCATCTTGTATGGACCCCTCCGTCCAAAAAACAGATCGGAACCCTACCCGATCGAATCGGATCTTTCAATACCAAATCCGCTACACATCACACGGACATTCTTTGAGCGATCTTGAAACATCACGACATTTGTGATAGCATTCCGGCATTGATTTGCCGACGCTGGTGTAGCTCAGTTGGCCAGAGCACACGATTCGTAATCGTGAGGTCACGGGTTCAAATCCCGTCACCAGCTCCACCCTCCCTTATCCACAAAAACATATCTCCTTTCCCTGAATCGTTCGACGCAAAGAAGAATTCCTACACAATCAAACGGGACATTCAAACAGCTTATTGAGAGCTCTGAAAAACCTCCGTCATCTCGGATTTGATCCGAAATCCAAACCGACAAACTCCCATGGAACCGTAGATCCTAAATCAAGTTTAGGATGACGAAGTCGCGTTCATCCGGTTCTTTAGAGAGTTCAATGCGACAGACGATCGCATTTGTTAAATTGCGGAAATACGACAGAGGGAAAAAAGACTCGAAAAATCGCCCTCCGACGAAAGGACCGACGGAGTGCGAACGTAGATCGATCAGGCGTTTTGCGCGCGTTTCTTTCTCGGTTTGGGAAGCAGCTCACGGAATCGGGGATAAGTGATTTTTCGAATCCGACCGTTTTTCATTTTCGGCAGACGCCCTTCGGATTCGAGGATCTCATTGAGCTTGTCCAAAGCCTGCTTTTGGCTCATATGCTTCACGAGATAGCGCGCCGTTTTTTTCACTTCGGGATCTTGGAGGAGCTGATCCATTTCCAAAACGCGTTTTTTCTTCGTGGTCTGCTTTTTCTGCTCTTTGACGATCGCTTTTGCTTTTTCAAGTAGTGACATCTGAAATCCTTATGAATTGATATGAATATTGCGTCATCGCAACGGGTCAATATGGTAGCACAAAAAGATAAATTTTGAAAAGAAGCGGATAAATGCTATCAAAATTCTTTTTTGTATATGATATCGACACTCTGGGACCGTGATCCGATATCAATTTCGGTCTGGGTGTGCTGCGAGTGGCGAATCCGGATAATCACTTGGGGATTTCCTTCCCGCTGACGATAGTAAAGCGAAATTTTCTCACTCAACCGTTTCCCCAATTCAAAACCGTCGGAACGGACAATGAGCGTATCGATCTGCAAGCCCATCGACCCGAGCAACGATTTGGCCATCGAACCGCCCAAAAGCGTCAACAGGTTCTCTCCGTTCCCACTCACCTCGGTCTGATCAAACAAAATAAACGAAAGAATCTGCTCGCGTGTCATCGCCGGATCGCTTGAGAACGAAAGCACCGGTTGCGCGGGCGCTCCGCTGACGGTGAGATAGACCGTTTTTCCGAAACGACGATAGATCAGATGGAGATCAAGAAGCGGTCGGATGGGATTGCCCGTGAAATTGACCGCACTTTCTTGTAGAACGAACCGTTTCCTCTGAAAACGATAGATCCCGCCTTTTGGAATCCGAATCGATCCGAAGATCTGCAAATCAGAATCGAATTCTTTGAGGATTTCCATCTGTGGCAGAAGCTTCACCTCAACGCCCTTTTGTTTGAATAAAAGCGATTTTTTCGTTTCAATATAGACGGAAATTTTGAGATTTTTTCGCAAAACGCTCCGGGACTTTTTCCTTCGATGCTGCACGATGACAATATCGTCATCGGAAACATAATACTTTCGTCGGAAGTCATAAAGGAGTTTCCCTCCCAAAAGTGTCACTTTCCCGCCGACTGCGATACGCCCTTTGTCCACTCCGATCCGTATATCGAGGGCCCCTTCAACCGTACCGTTTCGATGCGATAGCTTCAGATGCGACGAACGCAAAACAAACGTCCCCCGCTTCGCCTCGATGGTATAGCTTCCCTTTAACGGTAGAGAGTCGGTTATCCACAGCGCATCGGCAACGATGCGACCGTTTGTGAATCGGATCCGTCCCATTTTTTGGGCCTGCAACTTCAACCCCGCATACCGCAACCCATACCGGTCGATCCGAAGAATCCGCTTGGAGCCGTCCCATTCCGTTTGCAGCCTAAGATCCTCGATCGGCGTTTTGACCGGGGCATTGCGATCGGGAAGAATGCGTTTGGAGCGTAGCGTACATTGCAGATGCTTTTGCCCATCCATACGCACGGTAGCGGATAGATCCCCATCCATCGGAGGGATTTGCATCCGGTACAATCGGGACAAGCCCTGCAAGGTACGGTGAATCGAAGGGGTATGTAAGCGCATCGTCAATACAGATCGCAGTTTCCCTTCGATACCGACACGCTCTTCCCCCAAGGTGAGCGCAGCCTTGAGTCGAGAAGATTCTGGCCAATAGGATCCCCTCGCCCTCAATACTTTGGATCGGACTGTGAGATTCCATTGCTTGGCATTTCCCTGTACACGGATCTTTCCCCGATCCAGCGCGGCAAGCCGCAAGTTGGGGAATTGCCGTTTCAGGAGCGAATCATGGGGAAACGAAAGGGACAATCCACTCGTCAGATTTCCGTCATAACGAAACGTACCTCTCATATCGGCGATGTTGGACGCAAGCGTCACATTCCCCTCGATCGGCGAAGAAAGATTTCGATCCAACGAAACACGGACAGCAAATCGCACCTTCGCATCGGACAATTTCCCGGGTAGAGCAAAATACCTCGCCGGAGAAATCGGCCCGTTGTCCCGAAGGGTGAGCTGTGCGTGCTCCCCATCATCGCTACTGAACGTACCCCGTAGTTTCTTGGCGAACAATTCGGCCCGGATCGATTTTCCCTCCCCGGTGAAACGGAGCTTCGGCCGACCGAGCATCGTGGCGAGGAAGGGGGGAATCCGTCGCGACGGATCCGCCTGAATCTCCCCGGCATAGTGCCACGCCCCATCCACGCTACGATTGGCATCGGTATGGAGCCAAAGTTTCCCCCACGGCGTATCGATTCGAGCCGACGCACCGATCTGAAGCCGCCTTCTCCCAAAACGCCACCGAATCTCCGTTTGGGATCGATCGAGATCGAGGTTGGAACCGTTTGCATCCAAAGGCCGTGCCAGGATCGCTTTGCCGCGGGCGAAGAGTTTCACATCCACAGCCTTGGGATCGATCGATCCCCCGATCCGGATTGGGTCCAATCCGCCGGGACGCAAAAACGGCACATAACGGCGATACGCTTCATCGGAGAACAACAAGCGACTCGACTCCGGATCCAACACAAGGCGGTTATCCCGTATCGTCGCGTTGCATTCCCCTCTCCCCATTTCCGTTTCGGCCTCAATGTGAATCCTCCCCCGACGCGCGATCCGATCGGAGATCTCCAACGCGGCCCCTTCCAGATCCAGACGCGCTTTTTCAAAGGCGATTGCCCCAAGCGTACCCGAACGGAGCTGTACCGTTGCCCGCTTGATGTCCACGCGATCGGGCAAAAACGGTATCGATCCGTTGCGATCACCGCTTTGCGTCCGAAGCGGGGAGTTTGTTTGAGCTTCCGATCGCCGATGCTTCACCCAATCGATCCAATCCGAAAGCGCCAGATCCCGTACCTGTACCGAACGGATATGCAAAATCCCCTGCTCCACCTCCCCGAGCATATCGCCCGTACCCGATCCGCTCCGCACGTGTGCTTCTATCCGACCGGAACGGATCGCTCCGTGGGCCAAATCCACATCGAGCCCTTTTCCGGCGATCCGTGCCGTTTGCACCTCGATCCCGCTTCCGATACGAACGGGAAGCAGACTCAGATCGACCGTATCGGCCCGAAGCCGCGTCGGGAGAAACCGATCCGACGGTTTCGTCGCTCCTCTGGAACGCCGCGGTTTTTCATCGGGGGCCTGCGTGCGTATCCGATCGAGGGCCCCTTGCAATTGCGTCAGATTGAGATCTTCGATCCGCAAACGATGCACGTCCAAAATGTGATGGAGATAGGTCCCTGCCAGCTCCATCGTCCCCATCGAGGTATGCGCTCGCTGACGCAGTGCCCCCACTTCGATCCCGTCCGCGTCATAACGGATCCGATCGACGTGCAACGCCTCGTCGTAGACCCGTATGCCGTAGCGTGCAAACGGTTTGAGCGTAAGTGTCACCGAATCGAGTTCCACCGAGAGGGGGAAGGAAGCATTCGTTTGATCGTCCGATCCCTTCGTCCCTGCACGACGGACGAAATCGTCGATCATCGTCTCCAGTACCGGGACATTCACCTGCCGAAGTTCCACATCGGACGCGCGGAGTTGGCCATGAAGCAGCGCGAAGGGATTGAGACGGATCCGCACCCGTCGTGCCAGCGGTCGGGCACGGTAGCGCAGATCGTCCACGACGATCCCCCGCAGCGGACTCCCCCCAATTTCCCGATACGAAAATCCCCATCGCGGTGCGTAACGTTTGGCAAGCATATCGATGATCCAAGGCGTATTGAGGGCGATGTAGAACGATCCGAGCACCACCGGGATCGAGGCGATGAGTGTGAGCAAGAGCCGTCTCAAAACGATTGCCCCAACAAAATCGAAAATCTTCGGATCGAACGGTCGTGCAGATTTACGCCGTAATCGATCGTCAGCGGACCGATGGGGGTGAGATAGCGCACGCCGATCCCCACGCTTTGGATCCAGTGTGCCGAATCGGTCGAATAGGCTTTGGGAGAGATCAGCGTCGCATCGTAAAACGCGGCGCCGTACCACTGCGCATTCAAAGCGTATTCCGCCTCGAACGAAGCGTTGAGCCGGGTGCGCCCCCCAAAGCCCAGATCTTTGGTCGGAGAAAGGGTGATCCCGATCTCCCGATCTCCGTACGCACGGTTGCTATAGACTCCACCGGCATAGAGGTATTTCGAAGCCGGAAGGGAAGCTTTGCTTCGGTCGTCCAGCACCGCGGCCTTGCCTACCGCGGCGAAGGTCCACTCCCCTACCGTGTGGATCCAGTGCCCTTCCAAGCCGATGATAGAATACGGATCGTTGCGAAACCCTCCGATACTGTATCCGAACTCTCCGTAACCGGCCAGGTAATAGCCCTCTTTGGGATTGTGTTTGTCGTCCCGCCGATCGTAGACGATCCGCGCATATCCGTACGCCGTCGTAAACACCCCGGGATAGAAATCGAGATCTTCGATCGAGGGGGTGTCCGTCTGATCGATCACGAGCCGTTCCAGGCCCAAACCCGCATCCCAACTCCACGTCCCGTCGGCATAATGCACGTTCGCTTTCCAATAAAGTTTGCGCTCGTCATAATCGTCGTAGGAGTGTTTCTCGACACCGACGTCCATGGAAAAATCCATAAAACAATCGGCGATCGAAAAAAGCGCCGGCTGGAAGAAACGGGCATTCAAACGGGCATCTTTGGAGGAGTATTGGGCTAGCAATTCGACCGATCGCCCCCCGCCGAAGAAATTGTACTGATCGTAGGTCCCTTTGATCCGGAATCCCGCCTCACTGTCGTATCCCGCCGCGAAAGTGTATCGGTGAAGTTTCTCCCGCAAACGGACGCTCACTTTCGGCCGGATCACGTTGAAATACTTTGTTTCGGTATCGATCAACGTCTGTCCGAACACCCCCAGATCGTTGAGCGCGGCGTAGCTTTCGTTGATCCGCCGGGTAGTGAAGATATCCCCGGGGCGATAGCGCATTCGTGAGAGGATCACCTCCGGCGGGATCGAATCGGGCTTTTGCACCACCGTCGTGTTGCCGAAACGGCACAGACCCCCTTTGCGGAGACGATAGACCAGATCGACGCTCCGTTTGTCCAGATCGACGTAGGCTTTGGTATCCAGATCGTAGCTGCAATACCCCTCTGCCAGAAGCGCGGAACGGATCCGTTTTTTGATCGTTACGAACCGTTCGCTGTCAAACGCTTCGCCGGTTTTGAACGTGATGTATCGCCGGATGGGGAAATCGCTTTGGATCGTGATCTTGGCGACGCGGACGGGGCGATTCTCCCGAATCCGAATCACGATCCCGTTTGCTGCCTTGCGGATCTGAAACGTCGCATCGTAGTATCCCCGCGCATCGAGATAGTTTCGAAGTGCATCGCCGATCGAGGGGACCAACGCAGAGGCAATCCTACGCTCGGAGTCTTTCCAAAACTCCCATTTCGGCGGCACCTCCACTCCAATGGCCCGATCGATTTCGTCTACATCGAGCGCATGGATCCCTTTGATTCGAAGCGGAATGAGAGACTGTTCGTTTTGGACCGTCGCGTTGTGTTCTTGGGCCGCATAGAGGTGTGGGGCACAAAGCGTCCATAGCGTAACCGCCGCCAGAAAGGTCCGAAATTTCACGCCACCCCTTTGTGCGTCGTCGCTCCTTCCTCCAGCTCCACGATCCGGTCGCAGGCCCAGCGGGCCAGATCCATGTCGTGGGTGATGAGGAGGATCCCCACCCGATCGAGGAGGCGCACCAGAAGCTTCATCGTCTCCAGCTGCGTGATGTTGTCCAAGGCACTGGTGGGTTCGTCGCATAGCAGCAGATCGGGCTCCATGCTCAGCGCCCGCAAGATACTGCAGCGCTGCAGCTGCCCGCCCGAGAGCTCGTGGGGATAGCGCTCCAGCAGCGAGCGGTCGAGACGGAGCGCCTCCAGGTGCTCGGCGAAATCCCGGGTAGCGGCCACCTCTTCGATCTGCTTCGCGATCGTGTAGGAGGGGTGGAAAGAGCTATAGGGGTCCTGGAAGACCCAGCCCAGCCGGCCGTGTTCGATCCGCCCTTTTCGGGGGCGGAGATTGCCGGCGATGAGCTCGAAGAGGGTCGATTTGCCGATCCCGCTGGGGCCGACGATCCCCACGCATTCCCCGCGCCGCAGACGCAGCGAAAACGCTTCGTAGAGTCTCCGTCCCCCGCGGTAGGCGAACTCCAGCCCCTCGATGTGCAGCACCGTATCCGGGTTTTCCATCTATCGGATCTGCCCTTTTCCGTAGATTTTGTATTTGTAGGTGGTCAGCTCGTCGATCCCCATGGGACCCCGGGCGTGGAGCTTGTTGGTGGAGATCCCCACCTCGGCACCGAAGCCGAAGGCTCCGCCGTCGGTGAAACGGGTCGAGGCGTTGACGTAGACGCACGCCGCGTCCACTTCGTCGAGGAATTTCTCCGCGGCGCTGTAGTCTTCGGTGACGATCGCTTCGGAATGCTGGGATCCGTGCCGCCGGATGTGCTCGATCGCCGCATCGATCCCGTCGACCACTTTGATCGCCAGGATGTTGGCCAGGTATTCCGCATCCCAGTCCTCGTCGCTGGCCAGCGCCGCCTCGATGATCCCCAGCGCCTCTTCATCAGCCCGCAGTTCGGTCCCCTGGGCCCGGAAGGCCTCGTAGACTTTGGGGAGGAACTCCCGGGCGATGGAGCGGTCCACCAGGAGGGTCTCCATGGCGTTACATACCCCCGGACGGTCACATTTGGCGTTGACGCAGATGCGCACGGCCATCTCCTGGTCCGCCTTCTCGTGGACGTAGGTGTGGCAGAGCCCCTTGTCGTGCTTGACGACCGGAACGGTGGCGTTTTCCGACACGTAGCGGATCAGCGCCTCTCCCCCTCTGGGGACGATGAGATCGACGTAGCGGTCCTGTTTGATGAGATAGGCGACCCCCTCCCGGGAACTGTCCGGAAGCAGAGAGATGATCTCCTCGGGGAGCCCCTCCTCCCGGAGTACGCCCTGCAGCACCTCGGCGATGGCCCGGTTGGAGTGTTCGGCCTCCTTGCCCCCTTTGAGGATGGCGACGTTGCCGCTTTTGAAACAGAGCGCCCCCACGTCGGCGGTGACGTTGGGGCGGGATTCGTAGATCACTCCGATCACCCCGATGGGGACGCTCACTTTTTCGATCCGCAGATCGGCTTCGTTGCGCCACCCCTCCAATACACGGCCCACCGGTTCCCGCAGCGCGGCGATCTCCCGGAGGGAACGGGCCATGGCGGCGATGCGCTTTTCATCCAGCAACAATCGGTCTTTGAGCGCCTCGCTCAGGGCGTTCTCCTCCGCGGCGGCCATATCCCGGGCGTTGGCTTCCAGGATCGCATCCCGGTGCTCCTCCAGCGCGTCGGCCATCCGGAGTAGGATCCGGGTTTTGGTCCGTCCGTCCAGCGTCGCCGCGACGGCGCAGGCATCCTTGGCACGTTGCAAAAACGATTCCATTGTCCACTCCCTGATCTTTTTGCTTCTATTTTATCCCAAATTCGATCAAGTTCCGGGACGAAACGGCACACTTGCCCCCCGGAGCACATCTGCGTAGTTTGTCGATATGAACAGGGCATCGCCCCTTATCCAGTCGCAAGCACGGCCCTTCGGGCCTCACGTCGCAAGAGATGTCGCCTATAGCGACGGGTCATTAGTCATTGGACACTGGTCATTGGGGGGCAGGACCTCAACCCTGCATTGCGGGAATCAACTCCCGCCTCCAAAAATTCGCGTTGTATTACAGCGCCCCGCAATCCAACGTCCAAAATTCAAAATCCAACATCAATCGCGCCGCACGGTGCCCCGCAATTTCTCATTTCTCATTTCTCATTTCTCATTTCTCATTCAAACCGCGCCCACCGGGCGCCCCAAAATTCTCCATTCTCAATTCTCAACTCTCCATTCATTCGGAAGCCGCCTGGCCCATTTCCAGAACAGCCGGTCGGGATGGATCCGCCCATCAAAGGATTCGCCCCGGAGGATATGCCGGGCCAGATGCCGGGCCATCAGGGGAGCGAAAACGAATCCCCGTCCCCCCAGTCCGTTGAGGATCCAGAGATTTTCGTAATGGATCAGCTCCACTTTGGCCCCCCGCATCACCTCCGGAAACTCCTCCAGGGTCCGCTCCGCGTCGATCACCGGGCCGACGAGGGGGAAATGGTCCCGACTGGTCGCGCGCATACCGCAGAAGGTTTCGATGAGCCGGAAATCGGCGGTGTCGGCGATCGCGGAGGCTTTGCGCTCCAGTTCGGCCAGGGGACGTCCGTCGCAGATCCGGCACGGCTCGGGGTGCTTGACATGGGTCGCCCCCAGTTTGACCCGGCCGTTTCGGGTGGAGGAGAGGGAGAAATCCTTGTGGCAACTGACGGGGAAGCGGCGGGCGGTGGCGTAGTCCCCGCGGCTCCCCCAGAGCCCCCGGATCCCCATGTAGCGCAGATCGAGCAGCGGACTCTCGTATCCGGTCGCCAGGACCACCGAATCGGCTTCGATCATTCCGTCGTTTCCGATCAGCTGCCAGAGCCCTCCGGTACGCTCCAGCTTTCGTATATCCATCTGGACGAAGGGGATCCCCGCCGCGGCCAGACGGCAGACCTCCTGGGCGTCGGCGTCTCCCGCTTCGGGGAAGAAAAATCCCCCCGGCACGTTCCGGTATCCGGCCGCCGCGGCCCGGGCGGCGTCCCACCGCTCGAAGGGGCGGTAGTTGTGGGGTTCGTAGAGGGCGAATCGTGTTTCGTCTTCGGGATTTTTGGGGATCCGCAGCACGCCGGTGGGGTGGAACTGTTCGGGGAACCGTTCCCGGTAGAAGCGGTGGGCGAAGGCGAAGGCTTCGTTGGTCAGCTCCTGCAGGGGACCGCCTTTGCCGATTTTGGGGGAGATGAAAGCCCCCGCCGCGCCGCTGCCGCCGCTTGCCGGGACTCGACTGCGGTCCACCAGAAGGACCTCTCCCCCTTCTTCGTGCAAGAAACGCGCAGCCATTACGCCGGCGATACCCGCTCCGATTACGACCGTCATACAAACCCTTTGCGCTTATCGTCGGGAAACACCGGCATGGAATGCCCTGCAGGAATAAGGGTCGACAATTCGGTCGTTTCTCCGGTTATAAAATGTAGCGGGTCAGATCCTCTTTTTCGACCAGCTCTTCGAGACGCTCGTCCACGAGGCGATCGTCGACCACGTAGGTCTCTCCCGCCATTTCGCTGGCTTTGAAGCTCACCTCTTCCAGGATCCGCTCCATTACCGTATGGAGCCTCCGCGCCCCGATGTCTTCGGTCTTTTCGTTGGCCAGGGCGCTGTAGCGGGCGATGGCGCGCAGGGCCCCTTCGGTGAACTCCAGGGTGACCCCTTCCACCGCCAGGAGGGCCTTGTACTGTTTGACCAGGGAGTTTTTGGGCTCGGTGAGGATCCGGTAGAGGGCCTCCTCGTCCAGGCTGTCGAGTTCCACCCGCAGCGGGAAACGCCCCTGCAGCTCCGGGATCAGATCGCTGGGCTTGCTCAGGTGGAAGGCCCCCGCGGCGATGAAAAGGATATGGTCGGTGCGGACCGGACCGATTTTGGTAGTGACGGTGGAGCCTTCGACGATGGGGAGCAGATCCCGCTGCACCCCCTCCTTGCTGGGGTCCTGGCGCCCGGTGACGTTGGAGGGGACGGCGATCTTGTCGATCTCGTCGATGAAGACGATCCCCCCCTCTTCCACTTTCCGAAGCGCCCGTTCGTGGAGCTTCTCCTCGTCCAGCAGCTCCTCGCTCGCCTCGGCGGCCAGGATGCGACGGGCTTCGGAGATGGGGAGTTCTTTTTTCTTCCCTTTTTTCCCCAGTCCGCCGATCACCTTGATGATCGACTCCTGGACGGTGGCCATCTCCGGCGGGACCCCTCCCCCGCCCCCCAGATCGAGCTTCGGCGGCGGCATCTCCACCTCGATCTTCAGATGTTCCAGTTCACCGGCACGAAGCTTTTGGCGCATCCGCTCCAGGGAGCGTTCGTATTCGGCCTTTTTGCTTTCGCTGCTGCTTTCCGGCAGCGGGGGGAGAAGTTTTTCGAGGATCTTGCGCTCCACGTAGGCTTCGATCGCCTCTTTGTTGCGCTCGTTTTCTTCTTCACGCACCAGCTGCAGCGCCGCGACCGTCAGATCCCGAATGATCGACTCCACGTCCCGTCCGACGAAGCCCACTTCGGTGAACTTGCTCGCTTCCACCTTGATGAAGGGGAGCTTCATCATCCGCGCCAGTCGGCGGGAGATCTCGGTTTTCCCCACCCCGGTACTCCCGATCATGAGGATGTTTTTGGGGATCACTTCCCGTTGCATTTCCGGATCGAGGCGCATCCGGCGCCACCGGTTGCGCAGGGCCACGGCGATCGTTTTTTTGGCGTTGTGCTGCCCGATGACGTAGCGGTCGAGGTAGGAGACGATCTCGGCGGGGGTCATGGTCGTTTCGGTGCCGCTCATGACAGCTCCAGCGTTTTGATGTTGGTGTTGGTGTAAATGCACAGCTCTCCGGCGATGATGAGGCTTTCGCGAACCAGCTCCAGCGGATCGAGGGAGGCGTGGCGATCCAGCGCCCGGGCGGCCGAGAGGGCGAAGTTGCCGCCGCTTCCGATGGCGGCGATCCGTCCGTCTTCGGGTTCGACCACGTCGCCGTTGCCCGAGAGGATGAAGATGTGCTCTTTGTTGAGCACGAGCATCATCGCCTCGAGCTGCCGCAGCATTTTGTCCTGGCGCCATTTCTTGGAAAATTCGATCACCGATTTGAGCAGGTCCCCCTTTTTTTCGTTGAGAATCCCCTCGAACATGTCAAAAAGGGTGAACGCGTCGGCGGTACTCCCGGCGAATCCCGCCAGGATCTCCCCGTGGTGGAGGGTACGGATCTTGGTGGCGTTGCTCTTGAGCACCGCGTTGCCGAAGGTCACCTGCCCGTCCCCGCCGATGACGGCCCGGTTCTCCCCCCGATAGGCCAGGATGGTGGTCGCTTCGAACATCCTCACTCCTCCACGGCCACCACGTCCACTTTGACCGCGGCGTGGATCCCGTGGCCGAGCTTCACTTCGACGGTGTGGAGCCCTTCGGACTTGAGGGGCTTTTTGAGTTCGATCTTGTGGCGATCCAGATCGATATCAAGCTGCTCCTTGATCGCCTTGGCGATATCCGCGTTGGTGACCGATCCCCGGATCCCGATGGGGGCCTTAGGCTTCTCGATCCGGATTTCGGCCGCTTCGAGGGCCGCTTTTTCCTTCCCTAGCCGCTCCAACTCGGCGGCCTCCTCGGCGGCTTTGCGCTCCTGCTCGGCCTTCCACTCCTCGATCACCTGCGGGGTGGCCACTTTCGCCAGCCCTCGGGCGACGAGGAAATTGCGTCCGTAACCGTCTTTGACCTCTTTGATCTCCCCGGCTTTTCCGAGGTTTTTTACATCTTTGACGAGCAAGACTTTCATGGCCTGATGCCTCCTGGATGGTGTGCCGCTATTGTATCCAAAATCGCTCCGTGCGCTCGAAATTTGGTAAGCTATATAGCTTATGCTACAATGCGCCGATTCGCCAAACGGCGAAAAATTTTCCTTTGGAAAGGGAGTCATGTTCCGACCGTTCACCCTCCCCGATCTGGAGCGCTTCCCCGACGAACTCGAAGCGCTGCTCAAACGGCAAAAAGAACAGATCGACGCCATCGTCCGCTCCGATGCGAACGACTACGAGAACGTCGTCAAGCCCCTCGAGGATCTCGACGAGGAGCGGGAGCTCTTTTTTACCCCCCTCTCCCATCTCAACAGCGTCATGAACTCCGAGGAGACCCGCAAAGCCTACGAAGCGTCCCTTCCGCTGCTGAGCCGCTTCCACAGCGAGCTGGCCCAGAACGAAGCGCTCTACGCCAAACTCCGGGCGATCGAGAGCGACCGGCTCGAGCGGCGCAAGGTGCTGGAGAACGAGATCCGCGACTTCCGCCTCTCCGGAGCGGAGCTCGACGCCGCCGGCAAAAAGGAACTCGAAGCGATCGATCTGGAGCTGAGCGAACTCTCCAACCGCTTCAGCCAGAATCTCCTCGACGCCACCGCCGCTTTCGAGATGGTCGTCGACGATCCCGCCGACGTAGAGGGGATCCCCGAGAGCGACCTGGAGGCGGCCCGATTCGAGGAGGAGGGGCGGACCAAGTGGCGTTTTACCCTTCAGATCCCCAGCTACCTGGCCTATATGACCTACGGCCCCAATCGGACCCTACGAGAGCGGCTCTATCGGGCCTACGTCACCCGCGCCCCCGAAAACGGTCCCGTCATCGACCGGATCCTCGAGTTGCGCCACAAAAAAGCCCGTCTGCTGGGATTTGACAATTACGCCCAATACGCCCTCGAGCGGCGGGACGCCCGGGATACCGAAGAGGTGCTCGATTTCCTCGAGCGGCTCCGGGAACTCTCCTACGACGCCGCCAAAGGGGAGCTCGAGACCCTGCGCCGCTTCGCCGAGGAACACGATGGGATCGAGGATCTGCAGAGTTACGACCTGGCCTACTACTCGGAGAAGCTCAAAAAACGGCTCTACGACTTCGACGAGAACGACACCAAACCCTACTTCGAGCGGGAGCGGGTCCTCTCGGGGCTTCTGGCGATCGTTTCGGAGCTGTTCGGGGTGGAGTTCCGCCCCACCGAGGCTCCGGTCTGGCACGAGAGCGTCCGGGTTTACGACATCCACCGCGGCGGGGAGCTCGCCGGCCGGATCTATTTCGACCTGGAAGCCCGCAAGGAAAAGCGTGGCGGCGCCTGGATGCACGACTGGGAGACCCGTTTCGTCGACACCGAGGGGCGTACCCACCTCCCCAGCGCGTTCGTCGTGGGCAATTTCCCCAAGGCCACGGAGCGGACCCCGAGTCTGCTGCGCCACGACGACGTGGTGACCCTCTTTCACGAGATGGGGCACGCGATCCATCACCTTTTCAGCCGGATGGACGAACGCTCGGTCAGCGGAATCAACGGCGTGGCATGGGACGTAGTGGAGTTCCCCAGCCAGTTTCTGGAGAATTTCGCCTACGAAGCACCCATCCTGCGCCGTTTTGCGTTCCATTACGAAAGCGGCGAGCCGATCCCCGACGATCTCCTGGCCAAAATCAAAGCGGCCAAAAACTTCCAGGCGGCGATGGGGATGCTCCGGCAGCTGGAATTCGGGATCTTCGATTTCCGCCTCCATCTGCGCCTCTACCGGGGCGACGAGGTGCAACGGCTGCTGGATGAGGTGCGCCGACGCACTGCGGTGCTCCTCCCGCCTGCGTACAACCGCTTCCAGCACGGCTTCTCCCATATCTTCGCCGGGGGCTACGCGGCGGGATACTACAGTTACAAATGGGCCGAGGTGCTCAGTGCGGACGCGTTTTTCGCCTGCATCGACGAGGAAGGGAATTTCCTTCCCGATCGCGCCCGGGAGTACGAACGGCACATCCTCAGCCGGGGCGGGAGCGAGGAGATGAGTGCGCTCTATCAGCGTTGGCTGGGGCGCAAACCCCGCCTGGAGTCGCTGTTGCGTCTCTACGAAATCGGGGAATCCTCGTGATCGCCCCTGTGAAACTTCGAAAGGAACTCCCGTGTTGAGCAAAAAAGACCAGCTCTATTTCATCCTGGCGGTCGTCGGAGCGTTTCTGTTCCTGCTGGCGGGGGCCTGGACCAGCCCCACTTTCGCCGAAGAGCAGAGCTACATCGAAGCGATCGTCACCTTCGCTTCGCTGCTCTTCGTCTTTTCGATCGTGGTGATCGTCGCCTCGATCGGGTTCCGCTCCTTTGCCCTTTATCTGGCTCTATTCGTGGCGATGGCGATCTCGCTGTACGGCGTCAAGGCGGGGGTGTTCGTCGTCGTGGCCACCTATCTGGTCTGGGGCTTCGTCTTCGCCATCCAGCTCCTGCTGGTCCACAGCCAGATGGAGGGGGCGCGGCGATGGTTCCGGGAGCGCTACACCTTTCGTACCTTCGATTACGAATACAAGGCGTTCTACCCGATGCTCTGGATTTTTTACTTTTTCTTTG
Organism: Campylobacteraceae bacterium; assembly: GCA_027081405.1. Classification (GTDB taxonomy): domain Bacteria; phylum Campylobacterota; class Campylobacteria; order Campylobacterales; family Sulfurovaceae; genus Nitratifractor. The sequence continues at coordinate 21,571 of JALWKO010000043.1, forward strand.
AATATCTTCCCCACCTGGTGACCCGGGAACCGGTCGTCCGCTTCCGCCCCGACCGGATCCGCGAAGAGATGCGCGCAATCCTCCGACCCCGCTGAAGTCGCAAGAACTGTCGCCTTCGGCGACGTTATTAGTCTTGGTCATTAGTCATTAGTCACTGGTCATTGGGGATACGTCGTTTGTCGTTTGAAAACGCGTTGCGAAGCAACGCCCCGAAATTTCTCATTTCTATCTTCTCATTTCTCATTCAAAACGCGCCCACCGGGCGCCCCAAAATTCTCCATTCTCAATCCTCAATCCTCAATTCTTATTTCCATATTATCTTCCCGGGATTGCGCTTTCGCGCAACCGGATTTGAAAAATGGAGTTTTTGGGGGAGCAGTTTATTTGGAGCGGGTGTTTCCGAATCCGAAGAAATTTTTGATTTTCTGGCACAACGAGGTGGAGGTGGTTTCGATCTGGCAAATGTCCTTTTCCCCTTCGCCGAGCTCCTCGGCGACCCGTTCGGGCTGTTGTTTCCCTTCGATGACGAAGCGCAGGGCGTTGAGGCGGATGAACCCCTCGGCGTCTTTCTGGTTGTAGACGTCGTCCTCCTCGAAGGTGCTGTGTGCGGGCGAATAGAGCGATTTGGGGGACTGGCGCCCGACGACGATGACGTTGCCTTTGTAGAGTTTGAGGCGCACTTCCCCTTCGACGAAGCGCTGGGTCCGGTCGATGGCGGCCTGGAGCATCTGCCGCTCGGGGGACCACCAGTAGCCGTTGTAGATCAGGCTGGCGTAGCGGGGCATCAGTTCGTCTTTGAGGTGTGCCTCCTCCCGGTCCAGGGTGATCGACTCGATGGCGCGATGGGCTTTGAGCATGATGGTCCCGCCGGGGGTTTCGTAGCAGCCGCGGGCCTTCATCCCCACGTAGCGGTTTTCGACGATGTCGATCCGGCCGATGCCGTGCTTTTTGCCGTATTCGTTGAGGGTGCGCAGGATCGTCGCGGGGCTCATCCGCTCCCCGTTGATCCCCACCGGATCGCCCCCTTCGTACTGGATCGTGATGTATTCGGGGTGATCGGGGGCCTCCTCGGGAGAGTTGGTCCACAGCCACATATCCTCCTCGGGCTCGGCGGCGGGATCTTCGAGGATCTGCCCCTCGTAAGAGATGTGCAGGAGATTGGCGTCCATGCTGTAGGGGGATTTCTTCCCTTTTCGGTCGATGGGGATCCCGTGTTTCTCGGCGTAGGCCAAAAGCTTTTCGCGGCTGTTGAGATCCCACTCCCGCCAAGGAGCGATGACGACGATGTCGGGATCGAGGCTCAGGTACCCCAGTTCGAAACGGACCTGGTCGTTCCCTTTGCCGGTCGCACCGTGGGCCACCGCGTCGGCACCCACTTTGCGGGCGATTTCGATCTGTTTCTTGGCGATCAGGGGGCGGGCGATGGAGGTCCCCAGCAGATACTCCCCTTCGTAGATCGCGTTGGCCCGGAACATCGGGAAGACGAAATCCCGGACGAACTCCTCCTGCAGATCTTCAATGAAGATGTTTTCGGGTTTGATCCCGAGCTGCAGGGCTTTCTGGCGGGCCGGTTCGACCTCTTCGCCCTGCCCCAGATCGGCGGTGAATGTGACCACCTCGCAGCCGTATTCGTCCTGGAGCCATTTGAGGATGATACTCGTATCGAGCCCTCCCGAATAGGCCAGGACCGCTTTTTTGATCTCACGTTTTGTCATCGTTGCGCCTTTGCGTCGTTGTTGTCGACGCGATTGTATCACAAGTCGATTTATCCTGAAATGGACGGCCCGTACCGGTGATTCCGATCCCTCGACGGCCCCTTGGCTATAATCACAAAAAAACCGGCCGGAACACACCGTTTGGCCGGGAGAGGAAGGCCGCATGAAACTGGGAGTCAACATCGACCACATCGCCGTGCTGCGTGAAGCCCGCCGGATCAACGATCCCGATCCCCTCCAGGCACTGGGGATCTGCGCCCGGGCCGGGGCCGACCAGATCACGATCCATCTGCGCGAAGACCGCCGCCACATCCACGACGACGACGCCGAAGCGATCATCCGCCACTCCCCCCTGCCGGTCAACCTCGAATGCGCCCAAGCCCCCGACATCGTCGATTTCGTCTGCCGCCATCGCCCCCATCGGGCCACGCTGGTCCCCGAAAAACGGCAGGAGGTTACCACCGAAGGGGGACTCGACCTGAAGCGCGATCCCGCGGCGCTGGAGGCGGTGATCGGCCGGATGCGGGAGGCCCAGGTGGAGGTGTCGCTGTTTATCGACCCCGACCCCTACGCCGTCGAAGCGGCCCGGAAACTGGGGGCACAGTGGGTGGAGCTGCATACCGGACGCTACGCCAACCTCTGGGCGATGCTGCACAGCAACCTCCCCCGGACCCGCCATCGGATCGAATCGCTCGATCTGCCCCGGGACAAACTGCGCCGGATGCTCGACGAGGAATACGCTCGCCTGGCAAGCCTGGCCCGGGAAGCCGGAGAATCGGGCCTGCGTGTCGCCGCCGGACACGGGCTCAACTACCAAAACGTCGCCCCCATCGTCCAAATCCCCGAAATCGAAGAGCTCAACATCGGTCAGAGCATCGTCGCCCGCTCGGTCTTCGTCGGCCTGGAAACGGCGGTGAGGGAGATGAAGGAACTGCTGGGATGAGTCGTTTGAAACAAGTCGGCAGCAAGAGCGCCTTTGGCGCGGTCGCAAATCGCAAGTCGCAAGATCTGTTGCCTTCGGCAACGTTATTCGTCATTGGTCATTGGTCATTGGGGAAACGCCTTCAGCCCTGCATTGCGGGACTGAAGTCCCGCCTCCATCGGCACGCGTTGCAGCGAAACGCACTGAAATTTCTCATTTCGATCTTCTCATTTCTCATCCAAAACGCGCCGCACCGCGGCGCCCCAAAACTCCTCACTCCTCACTCCTCACTCCTCACTCATAAAAAACGGAGTTTTTCATGAAACGGGTCGCTATCTCTGTCGGCGATCTGGGCGGCATCGGGATCGAGCTGGCACTTCGCGCCCACGCCGAAGTGCGTACCCTCGTCGATCCGATCTATCTGATCGACCGCCAGATGCTGGCGCAAGCTGCCGACCTGCTCCGCCTCCCCATTCCCGAAGATTTCACCGTGGTCTCCCCGGGGGTGGACCCCTTCCCGATCCAACCCGGCCAAGTGGACGCGGCGGCCGGGGCCTACAGCTTCGCTTCGTTCCGGGCCGCCGTGGAACTCTGCGCCCAGAACGATGCCGACGGGGTCTGCACCCTCCCGATCCACAAAAAGGCCTGGGAGCTGGCCGGCATACCCTACAAAGGGCACACCGACGCCCTGCGGGATTTTTTTGGCCGGGAAGCGATTATGATGCTGGGATGCCCCCGGATGTACGTGGGACTCTACACCGAGCATATCCCCTTGCGCGAAGTCCCCGACGCGCTGGATCCGGAGCGGCTCACCCGCTTCCTGCTGGATTTCCATCGGGAGACCGGAGCCGAATCGATCGCCGTGCTGGGGCTCAATCCCCATGCCGGAGACGGGGGTGTCCTGGGAGACGAAGAGACCCTCATCGCGCAGGCCATCGCCCAAGCCAACCGATCCATCCAAAATCCAAAATCCAAAATCCAAAATCGCCCCTTCACGGGGCCGTTGGTTCCCGACACCGCCTTCACCCCCGCCATGCGCAGTCGCTTCCGCTACTACGTGGCGATGTATCACGACCAGGGACTCATCCCCCTCAAGGCGCTCCATTTCCGCGAAAGCATCAACGTCTCGCTCAACCTGCCGATTCTCCGTACAAGTGTCGATCACGGTACCGCTTTCGACATCGCCTACGGCGGAGGCGTCCCCGATCCCACCAGCTATCTCAACGCCGTCGGTTATATCCGGGAAGCGAAACGATGACCCCCAAAGGGGTGTATCGCTTTCGCGACGGATCATTCGAGAAAATCAGAGAAACGCGGCCGGAGAGCGTTCCGGTTCCGCACAAAAGGAAAGTTTCAAAAGAGGGTCGCGGCGCGTTCTTCTTCGACCACTTCGCACCGTTCGTTCATCCGCTGGGAGAGGCGATCGGCACATTCGCGGCACAGATAGCGAAACTCCTGCATGTCGTAGTAGATCGGCTCCCCTTCGGCGAATTCCCGATAGCACTCGGCACAGTAGTGCCCTACCCGCTCGAACAGCTCGGCATTTCCGATCTGCTCGACGAAACAGACTCCGTTCATCGTCATTTCAATTCCTCCAGGGCCTTTTGAATCGTTCGGTTCTCCGGTTCGATGGCCAGGGCCCGGCGGTAGAGTTCCCGTGCGGCCTCCCGCTCCCCCAACCGTGCACGGGCCCGGGCCAGAGCGGCCAGTGCATGGGGGTTGTCCGGCTCTTTTTCGAGCCACTGCTCGTACACCCGTGCGGCGTTGGCCCAGTCTTCCATCCCGCCGTAGATCTCCCCGAGCAGACGGAGGATCTCCGGGTTGTCCCGATCCATGATCAGGGCGTTTTGAAGTGCCCGCTTCGCTTCGATCAGATTCCCCTCTTTGCGGGCCCGTTCGGCTTTTTGGAGCCACTCCTCCAGGCGGCTCCCGGGGACCCGCTCCCGGGAGAAAGTTTTGTCGGGCCGACTGACCCCACCGATCTTTTCGTCGGGGAGCTTCGCCTCGTAGTCGATCCCTCTGCGGGGGTAGTTCCCCGAAAAGAGCTGGCGGAAAAAGAGATAGAAAATCCCCACCGCCGCGATCAGCAACACAATCTGCACCATACTCATCGTCTACCCCCGATCGAAGTGGCCGCTATGGTAGGATAAGGGAGCTTAAACCCAAATTTTGCAGTAGAGTTTGCGTCAGATATGCCGATGCTCGGTGGCAGGGGTGTTCGGCCAAAACGTAGGCGCACCCGGAGGGTGCGTCGAGGCTTTGGACGGATCTTCCATGCTACCGATGATCGGTCATAGATGGCGTGAAGTCTAATGCAAATTTTGGGTTAAATAACAATCCATCCCACAATATAGGAGCCTATCGCCATGCCCAAGCCCGATCGCGAAACCCTCAAAGCCCGCCTCACCCCCTTCGAGTACCACGTCTGCTGCGAAGGGGGGACTGAACCGCCGTTTGCCAACGCCTACTGGAACCACAAAGCCCCCGGGATCTACCGGTGCAAATGTTGCGGCGAAGCGCTCTTTTCCTCCGAAGACAAATTCGATTCGGGGACCGGTTGGCCCAGTTTCACCCGCCCCGTCCGACGCGACGCGGTAACCTTCGTCCGGGACGATTCCCACGGGATGATCCGGACCGAAGTGCGCTGCGCGGCGTGCGGGGTCCATCTGGGACACGTCTTCGGCGACGGGCCTGCCCCCACCGGGGAGCGCTACTGTATCAACAGCGCCAGCCTCGACTTCGAAGCGGCCGACGGACCGGACGGCGCGCTATAATTGCGCCATCACCACATGACAAAGGAATGCCAATGACCCTCAAAGAACGGATCAAAAACGACATCAAAGAAGCCATGCGGGCCAAAGACACCGCCCGCCGCGACACCCTGCGCAACCTCAGCGCCGCCATCAAGCAGGTCGAAGTGGACGAGCGGCGGGAACTCGATGACGCCGACGTGGAGAAGGTATTGATGAAATACCTCAAACAGCGCGAAGACGCCCTGGCTCAGTTCAAAGAGGCCGGTCGGGACGACCTGGTGGCCAAAGAAGAAGCCGAGATCGCCGTGGTACGCAAATACCTCCCCGAGCCGATGGGGGACGAAGAGCTCGAAAAGACCCTCAAGGAGTTGATCGAGGCGCTGGGAGCCACCACCATGAAAGAGATGGGCAAAGTCATGGCCGCGGCCAAAGAAAAAATCGGCAGCCGGGCCGACGGCGGGCGGATCAGCCAAATGGTGAAAAAACTCCTCGGTTGACGAAAAATCGCCTATCAGATGGGGAACTTAAGTATCGGACAAGTTTCCCCTTGCTAAGATAGAGCCACATTCCACATTTTCAAAAGGAGAGAAGCATGAAAAAACTGCTCAGCATCGCAGCGGCAGCCGCATTGATCGGAACCTTCGCGTCGGCGAAAGAGGTCAAAGTGGGAGTCGTTCTGCCTTTGACCGGACCTATCGCGGCATTCGGACAGACCAGCAAAGGGGGTCTGGATATCGCTTACGAGCAAAACCACAAACTCAAAAACGGCGACGAGGTCAAACTGGTGGTTTTGGATGACCGTGGAGACAAGGTCGAAGCGGCCACCGCGGCCAAACGCCTCATCGACAAGGACGGCGTCACCGTGATCTTGGGAGAGGTCGCCTCCGGTAACTCCATGGCCATGGCCCCCATCGCCGAGAAAAACAAAACCCCGATGATCACCCACGCCTCCACCAACCCCCGGGTCACCAAAGGGAAAAAATACGTCACCCGCGCCTGCTTCATCGACCCCTTCCAGGGTGCGGTCATGGCCAAATACGCCCTCGATCACGGGATGAAAACCGCCGTCGTAGTCACCGATGCCAAGCAGGACTACTCCGTCGGTCTCTCCAAAGCGTTCAAAAAAGCCTACACCGCCGGCGGCGGCAAAGTGCTCAAAACCGTCCTGATCAACTCGGGTGACAAGGACTTCAACGCCCAGGTCGCTACCATCAAGGAACTCCATCCCGATATCGTCGCCTTCACCGGCTACTATCCCGAAGCGGCGCTGCTGGTCAAGCAGGCTCGCGCCATGGGTGTCAACACCCCCTTCATCGGAGCCGACGGCGTCGGATTCCCCGAACTGATCAAAATCGCCGGAAAAGCGGCCGAAGGCTTCATGTACACCGACCACTTCAACGAAGCGGCCGCTTCCTCTCCCGAAGCCAAAGCCTATGTCGAAGCCTTTCACAAGAAATACAACAAACCCGCCGACTCGATGGGTGCCCTGGCCGCTGACGCCTACGGCATGATCCTCAGCGCCATGAACCAGTGCATCGACGAGGGCAAAGCCCCCACCGACAAAGAGTGCGTCAACGACAAACTCCGCCACACCAAAGGGTACAAGGGAATCACCGGCGTCATCACCATCAACGAAAACGGTGACGCGGTCAAATCGGCCGTCATCAACGAAGTCAAAGACGGCAAATTCGTCTACAAAACCACCGTCAATCCCTAATCTTCCCTCTCCGCCCGGCTTTGCCGGCGCGGTACGCTTCCAACCCTGTACGCAGGGGTGAAAGGGTATCGTCCGTTTTCTTTGTTATGATTCCGGCGAAACCGTAAAACGGGAGGAATGCAGCCGTCATGGATCTTTCGATCTTTTTGCAGCAGCTGGTCAACGGAACCAGCCTGGGGAGTATGTACGCCCTCATCGCCATCGGGTATACGATGGTCTACGGGGTCTTGCGCCTGATCAACTTCGCCCATGGCGACATCATGATGGTAGGGGCGTTTGTCACCTACTTCGTCTATCAGACCAGCGGTTCGTTCACCCTGGCAGTTCTGGCCGGGATCCTCGCCTCAGTCCTCGTGGGGGTCCTCACCGACAAGATCGCCTACAAACCCTTGCGGGATGCTCCGAAGATTTCGCTACTCATTACCGCCATTGGCATCAGCTTCTTCCTCGAAAACCTCTTCAATGTCCTGTTCGGCGGCGTTCCTCGGGCCTTCAAAGCCCCCGAAATGCTAACGAAGGTGCTTCATTGGGGATCGATCTACCTCCCGGTAACCGTCATCATCATCCCCATCGTGACGGTGACGATCCTCATAGCGGTCTTGTGGGTACTGTACCGAACCAAATACGGGATGGCGATCCGCGCGCTGGCTTTTGACATCCCCACCGTCAAGCTGATGGGGGTCAACGCCGATACGATCATCGCCCTGGTCTTCGCTCTAGGAAGCGCCCTGGCCGCCGTCGGAGGGGTCTTCTACGCGGTGAGCTACCCCTCTATCGACCCGCTGATGGGGGTGATCGTGGGGCTCAAAGCCTTCGCCGCGGCGGTACTCGGGGGGATCGGTTCGGTCACCGGAGCCGTGTTGGGGGGATTCATCCTCGGCTTCACCGAGATCATGGTGGTGGCCGTCTTCCCCGAGCTGGGAGGATACAAGGACGCCTTCGCCTTCTTCTTCCTGATTTTGGTGCTCCTCTTCCGCCCCACGGGAATCATGGGCGAAGACCTCGAACGAAGCCGATTCTAAGGAGAGCGGGATGCGAAACGCCATTATCAAACTGCTGCTGATCATCGCCGCCGTACTGCTCATCGGATGGGCCAATCGCCACTACGACTCCTACACCCTCAGTATCCTCAACAACATCGGGATCTTCGCTATTTTGGCCCTAAGCTACAACCTCATCAACGGCGTCACGGGGCAGTTCTCCCTGGAACCCAACGGCTTCGTCGCCATCGGTGCCTATTTCACCGCTCTTTTTCTCCTCCCCGCCGACGCCAAAACCGACATGTTCGCCCTCGTCGATCCGGCCCCTCTGGTCCTCTCGATGCATGCAGGCTTCATCCCCGCCGTCATCAGCGGTGGGATCGCCGCGATGTTCATCGCGTTGTTGCTCTCCTTTCCGGTTTTCCGGGTCCGGGGGGACTATCTGGCGATCGTCACACTGGGATTCGGATTCATCATCCGGATCTTCGCGCTGAACAATCCCGCCTACACCAACGGCGCCATGGGGCTCAACGACATCCCCTCCACTGCCGACTTCCTCTGGATCGGGATTACGGCGCTGATTACCTTCGTCGTGATGCTCCACATCGTCTATTCCCGCTACGGACGGGCGATGAAAGCGGTCCGGGACGACGAGGACGCGGCCACGGCCATGGGGATCAACACCTTCAAGATCAAGACGATCGCCTTCATGACCAGCGCCTTTTTCGAAGGGGTGGGCGGGGGATTGCTAGCCTCCTTCCTCACGACGATCACCCCCGATCAGTTCAGCTTCCTGCTGACCTTCCAGCTGTTGATCATCATCGTCCTGGGGGGACTGGGGAGCATGTCGGGAACCCTCCTGGCGACGATCCTCGTGATGGGGAGCATGGAGTGGCTCCGTTTCCTCGACGACGATATGGTGATCTTCGGCTGGCACACCGGCGCCCACCCGGGGATGCGGATGGTGGTCTTCTCGATTCTGCTGATCATCATGATGCTGTTCGCACGCAAAGGGCTCTTCGGCGACAAGGAGCTGCCCGAACTGCTCCGCGAGAAATTCCGCAAAAAGGGTGAGCAATGAGCGAGCCGCTGCTTGAGGTGCGCAACGTCACGATGAAATTCGGCGGGGTCACCGCCATCGACGATCTGAGCTTCAAGGTCGAAAAAGGTCAGATTTACGGCCTCATCGGCCCCAACGGAGCCGGAAAGACCACGATCTTCAACATCATCACCGGAAACTACCTCCCCACCGAGGGGCAGATCCTCTTCGACGGTCAGGACATCACCGGCACCAAACCCCACAAGGTGGTCGACAAAGGGATCGCCCGGACTTTCCAGAACATCCGCCTCTTCAAAAGCATGACGGTCCTAGAAAACGTCCTCATCGGATTCCACGACCGGATCCGCTACAGCTATCTGGAGGCGATTTTGCGCTTCCCCCGTTTCCATACTTACGAGCGGCGGATCCGCGCCGAAGCGATGGGGCTTCTCGAGGAGTTTGGGATCGCCAGCTTCGCCGACACCAACGCCACGGCGCTAAGCTACGGCAACCAGCGCAAGGTCGAAATCGCCCGGGCCCTGGCGACCCAGCCCAGGCTCCTGCTCCTGGACGAGCCCGCCGCGGGGATGAACCCGATCGAGACCGAGGATCTCTCCCGGATCATCCACAAGATCAAAGCCGACTACGATCTGACCGTCCTGCTCATCGAGCACGATATGAAATTCGTCAACGCCATGTGCGACCGGGTCACCGTCCTCGACTACGGTGAGAAGATCTTCGAAGGGCCGCCGGCGGAGGCGATCGTCGACGAACGGGTCATCAGCGCCTATCTCGGGGAGTTCAGCAATGCTTGATATCAAAAATTTGCAGGTTTACTACGGGGTGATCGCCGCGGTGCGGGGGATCGACATGCACGTCGATCCCAACACCATCGTCACCCTCATCGGCTCCAACGGCGCGGGGAAGACCTCGACCCTCAACGCCATCGTCAACGCGGTCAAAAAGAGCGGTCAGGTGATCTTCGACGGCAAGGACATCAGCAAGGAACCCACCCACCGGATCGTCCGGGAGGGGATCGCCCTCGTCCCCGAAGGGCGCCGGGTCTTCATCAACCTCACCGTCGAAGAGAACCTCCGGATGGGAGCCTTCAACAACGACGCCAACTACGAACGGCTCCGGGACGAGATGTACACCCTCTTCCCCCGCCTGGCGGGCAAGCGGGAGCAAAAGGCCGGAACCCTCAGCGGCGGGGAGCAGCAGATGCTCGCCATCGCCCGGGCCCTGATGAGCGAACCGCGCCTTTTGATGCTGGACGAACCCAGCCTCGGCCTCGCCCCCAAAATCGTCGGAGAGGTTTTCGAGATCATCACCGAACTCAAAAAGCGGATCACGATCCTCCTGATCGAGCAAAACGCCTTCGCCGCCCTTAAGATCGCCGATTTCGGCTACGTCCTCGAAAATGGGACGATCTCCCTGGCCGACAAGGCCTCCAATCTCCTGGGCAACGACGAAGTACGCAAAAAATATCTCGGCGGATAGCCGTGCCTTCCCGACGCCTTGCGGGGCATCTGGCCACTTTCGTCACCGTCTCGATCTGGAGCGGCGCGTTCGTGGGGAACAAGGCGCTACTGAGCCACCTCACCCCCATCGAGATCATGTTCTACCGTTTCGTCCTAGCCTGGGGGCTACTGCTTGTCCTTTTCCCCCGGTGGAGGACCGTGCGCAGCGTCCGGGACGAAGGGTACTTTTTCCTTCTGGGATTTTTGGGGATTTTCCTCTATTTCTTGCTGGAAAATTTCGCCCTGCGCTTCACCCAGGCGTCCAACGTCGGCCTCTACATGGGTGCCATCCCGATCCTCACGGCCCTGCTGGCCCATTTCCTCCTCCGGGGGGAGCGTTTCCGCCCGACCCTGCTGCTGGGTTTCCTCGTGGCCCTCGCCGGAATGGGGCTGATCCTCTTTTCGGAACGGCACTTCGCCCTCCGCCTGCGGGGAGATCTGCTGGCCCTGGGCGGGGCCGCCGTTTTCGCCCTCTATTCGGTAGCGCTCAAAAAGACCCCCACCGACTACCATTTCCTCCTCGTCACCCGCAAAAGTTTTTTCTACGGGATCGTACTGATGCTTCTCTACCTCGCCTTCTCCCATGAGCCGCTCCATCTACCGGCGCTGAAACTTCCGGTCGTCTGGCTCAATCTGCTCTTTTTGGGAGTTTTCTCCTCCGGACTGGCGTTCATCCTCTGGCAGCAGGGGATCGAACGGATCGGGCCGGTGGCGGCAGGCAACTACATCTATCTGGTCCCCCTCCTGACGGCTCTCATCGGCGTGGCGGCGCTGGACGAACGCCTCACCCCCGCCATGATCGCCGGGGGAATCCTCATCTTTCTGGGACTTTTCGTCGCCCAGCACCGCTCTCAGGAGGCTTGAGCAGTTCGTCGGCGGTGCGGATCGCGTCGAGCCCGAAGCGCTCCCGGATCCGCTGGATCCCCCGACTCAGTCGCCGCTCCCGCAGGTCCCGCTCCCACTCCAGGAGCGAAAGGGTACGGGGGTGGTTGCGGGTGAAATCGGAGAGCGATAGGGCGATCTTGACCGCTTCGCCCCCCGGCAGGTGGATCTCCTCGAAAAGCTCCCGGATCTCCCGTTTGAGCACCCCTTCCCCGAAGATCCGATCGACCCGTCGGGACCCCTTGGCCCGTTCGCCGTAACGATAACGAATCCGCAGATGGTAGCGGGTGGGATTGAAACCCAGCTTCATGGCGATATACCCCGCATGGCGGGCCAGGATCACCACACGACGGCGGAGCTCCTCCACGTCGCCGATCGGATCGAAGGTGCGGCTGATCCCGATCGACTGCCGGGAGGCCCCGGGCGCGATCCCCTCTCCGTCGATCCCCAGGACCCTCCGATAGAGGGTGATCCCCGGCTTCCCCCACCGCTCCAGGAGGCGGCGGTGGCGGGTCAGCTCCCCCAGCGTACAGATCCCCCGTTCCTTCAGACGGCGGGCGTACCCTCTCCCGATACCGGGGAACTCCTCGATGGGGATCTCCCGGATAAAGGGCTCCACCTCCTCCACCCGGTAGACTCCGTAGGGTTTGGCAAAACCGGTGGCGAGTTTGGCGATCCATTTGGAAGGGGCGATCCCGATCGAGACCGGCAGGGCGAAGCGCTCGAAGATCTCCCCCTGCAGACGGCGGGCGAACGCCTCGCACTCCCCCGACTCGACCCATCCCGACCCGTCACCGAAAAACTCGTCGATGCTGAACTGCTCGATCGCCGGGATCCGCTCCCGCAAAAACGCGAACAGCTCCGCCGAAAGGCGGTGGTAAAAGAGCAGATCCCCCGGCACCACGATCAGCTCGGGGCAGAGACGGAGCGCCTGGGCGATGGGCATCCCGGTTTTGACCCCCAGCGCCCGGGCTTCGTAACTGACGGTGGTGACGATCCCCCGGATCCGCTCCCGTCCGCCGTCCCGATCGACGAAATACTCCTCGAAGCGCCCTTTGGGACCCGAGTGAAATACCGGCGCGACGAAGGCCCCGCGGTTTTCGTCCATCAGCCGCACCCCCCGCGGGGCGGGATCGAAGATCTCCAGATTGCTCCGTCCCCCCACCGCCGCGGGGATCCCCCGCAGCGACGGATCGCGGCTCCGCTCGGCGGAGACGAAAAAGCTGTCGATGTCGATATGGAAAAACACCCTACCCCTCCAGAAGCTCCAACGCCCGATCGAGGGCATCCTCGATCCCTTGCCGATAGGGGCCCGGGGGCAGCGGTTCGACGTGGTGGCATTCCCGTTCGATCGCCCGGCGCAAGCGCTCGGGGATCCGCCGCTCCTCCTCCAGATAGATCCGCCCCAGTTCACACAGCCAACGTAGCGCGTCGATCTGCCCCTTGCGGTAGCGGGGGTGCAACGGGCGGCTTCGGTTGTAGCGGTAATGGGTCAGGAGGTTGTGCGCTTCCCGGCTGAAGCGCTCCAGGATCGTGCGGCTGGCTCTATCCATCGGCGACTCCTTGGGAAAAGCTTGGGGATTTCAGGAGTCAAGTATGCCATATTGAAAGATTTTTTGAAAATTATATTTCGGTATGAAATATCACTCCGTCTCCAGGAGCTTCGCCACCTCCCCGAAGCTCTCCCCGTGGGCGAAACAGCTGCGGTTGTCGCACAGCGAGATCCCCTCCTCGGGGACGGTCCGCAGACGCACCCAGGGGTAGCCCAGGTGGGTCCGTTCGGCCCGATGGGGCTCCAGGATTACCGGGCGCCCCTTGAGGATCCGATCCCCCCGCAGGAAGCGAAGCGCCCCCTCCACGAGGGTGAGTCGGGCGATGGGCTGGCGCATCAGATCGTAGGAGTGGACCTCCAGGGTCCGGTAGAGGAACTTCTCGTAGATCGGATCGACCAGGGTGCGCAGCTCCGCCGCCCACCAGGCCGCCATTCCCACGGCAGAGGGATATCCGGTGTCGGCATCCTCGGCAAACTGGCGGAACTCCCCATCGTCCAGCCTCCAGCGCCCGTCGGCGTAGAAGCGGCGGATCGCTTCGTTGAAAAGCTCGACCGAGCGGATCAGGTAGCGCTCGTCCAGGGTGCTCTGATACCCCTCGTGCAGGGCATATCCCCACCAGACGTAATCCTCCAGAAAGCCGTGCGCGGAAGGTTCGCGCCCCCGGATCGTGGAGTGAAAAAGCCGCATTCCCGCGGCCATCGTCCCCTCCAGCGCTTCGAGGGATCGGACCGCCTGCTCGGCGTAGCGCCGCTCGTGCACTCCGGCGGCGAACAGCGCCCCGATCGCCATCGCGTTCCAGGAGCTCTGGATCTTCCGGTCGATGAACGGATATTCCCGTCCGGATCTAATATTTTTTAATATTTCAATCGCCCGGGTAAGCTCGGGATCGTCCCGTCCGTCCCGGTCCCGGTAGCGGGGGATCGAACGCCCCTCGAAATTCCCTTCCGGCGTGATCGAAAGGCGCCGGGCCGCCTCCTCGGGATCGGCGATCCCCCCTTCCCGAAACGAAGCGATCACTTCGTCGTAGTCGTAGACGAAATACCCCCCTTCGCCCCCCTCGGTATCGGCATCGCTGGCGGAGAAAAAGAGATCCTCCTCCATCATCCGATCGATCAGAAAATCGAGGATCTCGAACGCCAGCTCCCGATGGCGTTCCTCTCCCCCCGTCTCCCAGTACCGCAGCAGCATCCGGGCCATGAGGGCGTTGTCGTAGAGCATCTTCTCGAAATGGGGGACCAGCCACTCTTCGTCGGTGCTGTAGCGACACAGTCCCCCGTCGACGATATCGTAGATCCCCCCGCGGGTCATCTGCTCGAGGGTGTGTCCGACGATCCGGCGCAACTCCCCATCTCCGCCCAGCATCGCCAGGTCGGTCGCCAGCCAGAGGGTCGAGATCTGGGGAAATTTGGGGGCCCCGCCGAATCCGCCGTAACGGCGATCGTAGAGTTGGCGGATCTGTTTGGCGGCGATCCGCTCCAGATCTTCGGTGATCCGGGTCGCTTTGATCGTCGCTTTGGGGCGGAGATACTCGAGGACCTCTTTGCCTTTGGTAAGCAGCGTCGCCCGGTCGGCGGCGTACGTGTCGGCGATGCGTTCGAGCAGCTCCCCAAACCCCATCATTCCATACCGGGGTTCGGGGGGGATGTAGGTGGCGCTGTAGATGGGGATCTTCTCCGGCGTCATGAAAACGCTCAGCGGCCATCCCCCCGCCCGGCCGTTCATCGTCACGAAAACCTCCTGGAAGTGGCGGTCGATGTCGGGCCGCTCCTCCCGGTCCACTTTGATCGAGACGAAGCGTTCGTTGAGGATCCGGGCGATTTCGGGATTTTCGAAGGACTCCCGCTCCATCACGTGGCACCAGTGGCAGCTGCTGTAGCCGACGGAGAGGAAGATCGGCTTGTCTTCCGCCGCGGCTTTGGCGAAGGCCTCCTCCCCCCAGGGGTACCAATCCACGGGGTTGTGAGCGTGCTGGAGGAGATAGGGGGAGGCTTCGTGGATCAGTCGGTTGGGCATGGGGGCTCCTTGGCGTTTCCCTCAATGGGCGGTTAGGGAAAATGAGATATAGTTATCTTTCTGGATAATCGGTACACATTATCACCGCACCAGGTAACTCCCTCAATGTTTGAGAGAGCGAGACGTGGTGAGATGTGTGCAAAAAAGTGCGAAGGACTCCCCGTAGGGAATTCGAGCACTTCGTTTGTGCACAGATCGCCGCGTATCGCTCTCCCCGTAGGGTGCGGCACTTTTGCCCATATGCGGCGTTGGATTTTCTTGCATTAGCCTCCGGCTAGTCCTGCAAAAATCCGCCTTGCCTATGAACAAAAGCCGCATCAAAAGTCTGAGGTAGCTACCTGGTACGGTGATCGTTACAGATACCAAGGTATACAATTCGTAGTTTAAATCCAACTGAAAGAGGTTTATCGACGATGCGAACGACGGTGCGAAAACGAGCGATCGGCAGGGCGCTCTGGATCTTCCTGTTTCCCATCCTGCTCCTGGCCGAAGGGGGCTTCGGGGGATTTGGCGGAGGCTTCGGCGGCAACCGCCAGTTCCTCCCTCCCGAAAAGGCCTTTCACGTCGAAGCGAAGCGGCAGAACGACCGGATCGACGTGACGATCCGCCTGGCCGACAAGATCCACATCTACGCCAAAGATCTCCGTTTCCGGGTCACGAAACCCCAATCCTTCGAGATCCCGGTCCAAAAACCCAAACCGACCCGCTACGAAGGGGACGAGGTCTATTACGGGACGCTGCACATTCCGATCCCGCTACGGACCCTCCGCACCCACGGAATCACGGGGCCTTTTACCCTGCGGGTCGATCTGGCGGGATGCTCCGACGCGGGGATCTGCTATCAGCCCCAGCACTACACCTTCCCCCTCGATGCCGGCGGCGCGTCCGGCAAAGAGGCCAAAGCAAGCCCGGCGGAGCCTTCCGGAGCCCACGCTGCCACGAGCGAAGCCAATGCCAGTGCCCGATCTTCCTCTACCGCGGCAGGAAACGGCACAGGCGAAAAACCGGGCTTTTTCGAAAAGATCTCCCGCCTCTCTACCTCGGGCAGCAGCGGCTCCATCGCCAAAGCCCTCGCCCAGGAGGGGGTCCTTTTCGTCCTGCTCCTCTTTTTCGTCGCGGGGCTGCTACTGGCGCTCACTCCGTGTATCCTCCCCATGATCCCGATCCTCTCGTCGATCATCGTCAAACAGGCGGGCAAAGAGGGGAAAGTGAGCCGCTCCACCTCCTTCCTGATCTCTCTGGTCTACGTGGTCTCGATGGCCGCCACCTACGCCCTCATCGGGATCGTCGCGGGGCTGCTGGGCTTCGACCTGCAAGCCCATCTCAACAACCCCTGGGTAATCATCCCCATGGCCGCCCTTTTCGTGGCGCTGGCCTTTTCGCTTTTCGGGTATTTCGAGCTCGGGCTGCCCGCCTCCTGGCAGAGCCGTCTGAGCAGAGCCAGCGACAGCGCCCAGGGCAAGGGGCTGCTGGGGACGGCGGTGATGGGATCCCTCTCGGCGCTGATCGTCGGGACCTGCACCGCCCCGGTGATCAGCGGAGCGATCATCTTCATCTCCCAGACCGGTGACGCCTTCCTGGGGGGTGTGAGCCTCTTCGTGATGGGGATCGGAGCCGGGATGCCCCTGCTCCTCGTGGGGGCCGGCGCCGACCGCCTCGTCCCCAAGCCCGGAGGGTGGATGACCCGCGTCAGCCAGATCTTCGGCGTCGTGATGCTGGCGATGGCGCTGTACGTGATGCGGGGGATCCTCAGCCCCGGATGGTTCCTGTTCCTGGCGTCGCTGCTGCTGATGGGAAGCGCCCTTTATATCGGGGTGTTCGGCGAAGCACAGCGTACGGGAGCCCGGCGGCTCATCACCCTACTGGGGTGGGTGCTGCTGCTCTACGGCTCGATCCTCTTCGTCGGAGCGATCGGAGGAGCCACGTCGCTCCTCGATCCCCTGGCTCCGTTCACCCGGGGCAAGGCGATCCAAAGCGTCGCACAAAGGTCCATCCTCGTCCCCCTGGAGAAACGGCGGGGCTACACCCTGCAGCGGCTCCTGGACGAGGTGGCCCAGGCCGCCCGGGAGGGGAAACCGGTCATGGTCGACATCGGCAAGGAAAACTGCGCCGCGTGCAGCGAACTCGAGCACATCACCTTCCCCGATCCCCGGGTCCAGAAAGCCCTCAAACGCTTCCGATTCATCCAGATCGACATCACCCGCAACACCCCCGAAGAGCAGGGGATCCTCAAACATTTCGGCCTCTTCGGAGCCCCCAACATCCTCTTTTTCGACAGCAAGGGGCGGCCCCTCAAAGACCGCTTCCTCGTCGGATTCGTCAAACCCGAAGACCTCGTCAAGGTATTGGAGACGATCCGCTAAACGGCTCCCGACGAGTCTCAAGCACGGCCCTGCGGGCCTCAAGTCGCAAGTCGCAAGAAGTGCCGTCTTTGGCGACGTCATTGGTCACTGGTCATTCGTCATTGGGAGCAGGACTGAAGTCCCATCTCTATAAACACGCGTTGCGCAGCAACGCACCGCAATCCATCTTCCATCTTCCATCATCAATCTTCCATCTGCGCCCCAAGGCGCCCCGTCACTCCTCACTCCTAACTTCTCACTTCTCTCTTCTCATTCGCGCCGCGCCCTACGGCGCCCCAAAACTCCTCATTCCTCATTCGACCACACCTGGCATCTCCACCCAGACGTCAGTCCCTCGCGTTTTCTTTTTCTTTGCTTCGTTTCGTTCTTCTTTGTCGCGCGAACAAAGAAGAACAAATGAAGAGATAAAAAATAGTCACAAGTGATGTCGCCTTCGGCGACGTCATTGGTCTATTGGTACATTGGTGTACTGGATGCAGGGCTTTCGCCCTGCAGTGCGGGAATGAATTCCCGCCTCCAAAAATATGTGTTGCAACGCAACACCCCGCAATCCAACATCCAGAATCCAAAATCCAACATTGAGCGCGTAGCGAACGCTACGCCCCAAAATTTCTCATTTCTATTTTCTCATTTCTCATTCGGACCGCGCCGCCCCAAGGCGCCCCAAAACTCCTCACTCCTCACTCCTCACTTCTCTCTTCTCATTCAAAAACCCGCCGTCGAGCAGTTCCGCCACGGGAACGAAGATGATCTCCCCGTTTCGTACCACCCCCACCTCCTTCTGGCAGGCCAGGGAGGGAAGCGCGACGTAGCGTCCGAAGCGGCCCCGCTGATGGAAGTGCCCCTCGATCACCCGTTCGGCTTCGGGGGGATAGTGGCGCAAAATACGCTCCACTTTCTCGGAAAACCCAGGGATCTCCCGGCAGATTTTTTTGCTGCGCAAGCGTCGCATCGGCCGATCGATCAGTCCCTTCTCCCATGGCAGGAGCAGGCACATCGCCCGACAGCGGCGCAGCAGCAGGGTATAGATCTCGTATCCGATCCCGGTGTCGTAGCGATCCCCGTGGGCCAGCGCCACCCGTCTGCCCCCCATCTCCATCATGATCGGCTGCAAAGAGCGGGGATAGACGTGCGCGTCGGGGAAAAGCGAAGCGAGGCAGAAGTCGTGATTGCCTTCGAAATAGTGCACTTCGATCCGCCGGCTCAGCCGCTGCACCGCGGCGATCGCCTCGGAAGCGAAGCTGCGGATATACGACCCGCACCCGAAGAGGAGATCAAACACATCCCCCATCAAAAAAAGCTGCGGCGTTTCCACCTCCCCCGCCTCCAGCGCCCGCAAGAGTGCCAGAAACTCCTCTCCGTGGTGGGGATAGTGGGCGTCGGCGACGAAAAGGGCATCTTCAAGAATGGGATGTTGGATGCTGGATGCTGAATGTCGGATTGAGGAGCCGATCTCCTCCAACTCCTCACTCCTCACTCCTCACTCCTCACTCGATCAAGGCACGTAAGCGATCACCGGCAACCCCGTCCCCTCGTCCTGGCCGGTCATGAGGTTCGCCGCGGCGAGGGCCTGGCTGGCCGCACCCCGGAGGAGATTGTCGATGGCGCTGGAGACGAAAAGCGCCTTGCTGTTTCGGGCGGCGAAAATGTCGCAAAAGTGGGTCCCGGAGACGCTTTTGATATCCACGGGTTTCGTCCGCAGCCGGATGAACCGTTCGGTCCCGTAGGCTTCTTCGAGTACCTTGTGGGGATCGACCGTCTTTTTGAGGGTGGCGTAGACGCTCACCAGCTCCCCGCGGGTGGCGGGGATGAGATGGGGGACGAAATTGACCTGGGTGCGAACCCCTTTGATCTTGGCGATCTTTTCGGCGATTTCGGGGGCGTGGCGGTGTTTGAGGGGGTTGTAGGCGAAGATGTTTTCGTTGATCGTCACGAAATGGCTCGTTTCGGCGAGTTTCTTCCCCGCCCCGCTGAGCCCCGACTTGGCGTCGATGAAAATCGGCGCATCGGGATCGATGTAGGGGATGAAGGGCAGAATCCCCAGCAGCGTCGCCGTGGGGTAGCAGCCGGGACCCGCCACGAGCCGGGTGCTGCGGATCTCGTCCCGGTAGTACTCGATCAGCCCATAGACCGCTTCGCCCAGGTGCTCGGGATCCTCGTGGGGACAATAGGCCGCCTCGTAGGTCTCCCGCTCCAGCCGGTAATCGGCCGAGAGATCCACCACTTTGACCCCCCGCTCGAGGAGCTCTTTGGCAAACCCCATCGATTCTTTGTGGGGAAGGGCCAGGAAGGCCAGTTCGCACCGTTTGGCCACCTCTTCGGGCCGTGCCTCCTCCACCGGGAAGGTGATCAGATCCAGCAGCGCGGGGTGGAGCTCCTCCACGAGGCGGTCACCGCTGCGGGTCGCCAGGTAGTTGAGCCGAAACCCCGGGTGGTTGAGGAGCATCTTGACCAGTTCCAGGCCGGTGTATCCCCCCGCCCCCACTACGGCTACGTTGATCATACCGCCCCCTTAGAGTTCGATCGATTCGTATCCGATCGATTCGATGTCGAAGCGCTTTTTGCCGCCGGGGAGCTGCAGCTCCACCTCGTCGCCCTCCTCTTTGCCCAGCAGGGCCCGCGCCATCGGTGAGGCGATCGAGATCAGCCCCCGGGAGGGATCGGACTCCTGGGTCCCGACGATGGTATAGCGTACTTCCTCGTCGGTCTCCTGGTCGACGAGGACCACGGTGGAGCCGAAGCTCACCCGCTCGTGGGGGAGTTTGGAGGGGTCGATCACCTGAGCCCGGGCCAGCAGGTCCTGCAGTTCGGTGATCCTAGCCTCCATGAGCCCCTGTTTCTCCTTGGCCGCGTGGTATTCGGCGTTTTCTTTGAGATCTCCCAGCGCCCGGGCTTCGTCGATCACCTGGGCGATCTCGGCGCGCTCCACGTTCTTGAGCCGCTCGAGTTCCTCGCTTAGTTTGCGATAGGTGCTTTCCAGCATCGGTTCTTTTTGCACGTTCGATCCTTCTTCGTCACGATGGTTTCGGCTGATATTATAGCGCCCTTTTCTCCGTATCTTCGGAAGCGTCACGTTCAAACAATCGGGCGATCGTATCCGGATCGAAACGGATCTCCTCGGAGGGAATCGCCAGCTCCAGCTCCGAGTCTTCGACGATTTTGAGGACTTTTTTGATCACATCCTGCTTGACGCGCAGCCACTCCTCCCAGTTAACCGAGATAGAAAAGGCGTAAACGAGGATGTTCATCGAGTATTCGTCCAGCTCGTCCAGATAGACCAGCAAGGTCCTACGCACCCCGTATTTGTCTTCGAGGTTGAACAGGCCGCTCTCGTGAGTCAGTTTCATCCGCCGGATATAGCGAAGCTTGTTTTCATTGACGATGTCGGGATGACGGTGGAGCATCTCATGGATCTCGTAAATCACCCGTTCGAGTTCGGAGACGTTGGTGGTGTATTTGATCCGGAGATGAAATTTGATCCGCCGCCCCACCATCCGGCGGGTCCAGTTTTTGACATAGGTATTGGCCAGGATCGAGTTGGGGACGGTGACTAGGGCGTTGTCAAAGGTGCGGATCTTCGTGGAGGTCAATCCCATCTCGGTGACGAACCCCTCGACCCGGTCAGTTTCGATCCAATCCCCCTGTCGGAAGGCGTCTTCGCTGACCAGACGCACCGAATCGAGAAAATTGGTGATGGTATCTTTGGCCCCCAGTCCGATGATAGCACCCCCAATCCCCAGGGATGTGATGACAGCGGTGAGGTTGACCCCCATTTTGGAGAGGATCAAGATCGCATACACGAAGCCCAGCAGTACTTTGGTAATGTTCAAAAAGAGGGTAAAAAGCTCCCGCCTAGCCGTTTGCTGACGACGGATCTTGGCCTGCAACGCCGCATAGAGGAGATATTTGACCACTTCGTAAATGAACCAAAAGGCCAAAAACCAATACAACACATAAAAAATCGTATCGATTGCTTCATCGGCGGCAAAGACATCCACTGCCAGCCCGATGAAATAGAGCATCACCATCAGGCGCAAGGGGCGGATCAGTTTGTCCACCCGCTCGTACAACAGCCGATAGTTTTCGTTGCGACGGTGGAGGAACAACCATCGTTTGATCCATTGGGGAAGCCATCGACGCAAAATCCGTACAATCCCCCACCCCACGATCAAAATCGCCGCGGCCACAACGATCTGTCCCGGAGTGGCATGAATGATCGCGGTGTATTTGACCAGCGATTCAGGGAGACGGTTGTTGATGAGGCTGATGAGCGATTCCATGGGAATATTGTAGCCTAACGCAAACGCCTTATCGAGGCTATGCTAAAATCCCGAAAAACTTCCAAAGGATCGAGAATGGATATCAGCAAAATCGGACCCGGCGAAAACCCTGACGCGGTCAAGGCGATCATCGAAGTCCCCTACGGCTCCAACGTCAAATACGAACTCGATAAGGAAAGCGGTGCCATCGAAGTAGATCGCGTCCTCTACTCGGCGATGTTCTATCCCGCCAACTACGGATTCGTCCCCGAAACCCTCAGCGACGACGGCGATCCGGCCGACGTGCTGGTGATCAGCGACTATACCCTCTACCCCGGCAGCGTGATCAAATGCCGCCTCATCGGCGTACTGATGATGGAGGACGAAAGCGGAATCGACGAGAAACTCATCGCCGTCCCCGCCGACAAGATCGACCCCACCTACAAATCGATCCGGGAGATCGACGATCTGCCCGAACACACCCTGGCACGGATCAAAAACTTCTTCGAAACCTACAAAATGCTCGAACCCAACAAATGGGTCAAAGTCACCGGCTACAAAGGGAAAAAAGAGGCCGAAGCGATCCTCGCCAAAGCGATCGAAAACTACAAGAAATAACCCGTCGGAGACTCCGACGGCCCCATCGCCCTCTCTCATTGCCAAACACGTCCCAAGCACTGCCCTGCCGGGCCTGAAGTCGCAAATCGCAAGAGGTGTCGCCTACGACGACGGGTCATTAGTCATTGGACACTGGTCATTGGGGGCAGGGCTTCAGCCCTGCAATGCGGGACTAAAGTCCCGCCTCCAAAGATACGCGTTGTGAAACAACACCCCTTAATCCATCATCCAAAATTCAAAATCCAACATCAATCGCGCCGCCGCACGGCGCCCCAAAATCCTCAACCCTCAATTCTCCATTCCTCAAAACGCCTCGTCGACAATCCCGCACAGGATATGGCCAATCATGATGTGCATCTCCTGGATCCGGGCCGTATCGTCGGAAGGGACGATGAGATTGAGATCGCACACTTCGCTCATCCGTCCGCCGTCCCGTCCGCTCAGTCCGATCGTGGCGCACTCGAGCTCCCGGGCCCGCTCCAACGCCAGTAAAACGTTGGCGCTGTTGCCGCTGGTGGATATCCCGATGCACAGATCCCCCGGCCTGACCAACGCTTCGAGCTGCCGCACGAAGACCCGCTCGTAGCCGTAGTCGTTGGCGATCGCCGTCACGGCGGAGCTGTCGGTCGTCAGGGCGATCGCCGGCAGCCCCCTGCGCTCCTTTTTGAAGCGGCCCGTCAGTTCGGCGGCGATGTGCTGGGCGTCCGCCGCGCTTCCGCCGTTGCCGAAGAGGAGGATTTTGCCCCCTTCCCGGAGGGTCCGCACCATCCGCTCCCCCACTTCGGCAATTTTCGGGGGGAGGGTCTCGAGTACGGCGTTGCAGACCCGGCGGTGGGCTTCGAGTTGATCCAATACGTTCGTTGCGGCCATGGACGTTTCTCCTTGGAGATGGATTGATGGGATTATAACCGGTTCCGAAGATCCGATATCCTCCGCCCCCCGAAACCGACCTTAAGGGTCGCGCTTTTTACCCCCCTTTGGCTATAATCGCGGAAATTTTTATGCTACGTACTACGTGCTAAGTGTTATAAATTAAGTGCTACGACGAGACGATTCCGTCATTCCGGACTCGATCCGGAATCTAGGGCTCAAAAGCTTGAGGAAGCTTGGATCCTGAATCGCGTTCAGGATGACGAGGAATGAGCTCATCAGTTCATTCTGGACTCGTTCACACTTTTTCGTAACACTTGACACGTAGCACATAGCACTTAGCACATAACACGTCCGAAGGACAAAGAATGAGCGACACCCAAAAGACCCACTACGACCCCAAAGCCGTCGAGGCCGACTACTACCGCCTCTGGGAGGATCGGGGCTATTTCGAGATCGACGGAAACCAAGCGATCCAGCAGGAGGGCAAGCGCTTTTGCATCATGATGCCCCCACCCAACGTCACAGGCCATCTGCACATCGGCCACGCGCTGACTTTTACCCTCCAGGACATCATCGTCCGCTACAAGCGGATGGACGGCTACAAAACCCTCTGGCAGCCCGGCACCGACCACGCCGGCATCGCCACCCAGAACGTGGTCGAAAAGCAGCTGCTTGAGCAGGGCAAGACCAAGGAGGAGATCGGCCGCGAAGCCTTCCTCGAGCTGGCCTGGAAACAAAAAGAGAACTCCGGCAACGCCATCACCACCCAGCTGCGCCGCCTGGGGGTCTCCCCCGCCTGGAGCCGGGAGCGCTTCACCATGGATGAGGGGCTGGCCAACGCCGTCAAACACGCCTTCAAGCGGATGTACGACGAAGGGTGGATCGTCCAGGGCAACTACATGATCAACTGGTGTACCCACGACGGGGCGCTGAGCGACATCGAGGTGGAGTACGAAGAGCACGAGGGCAAGCTCTATTACATCCGTTACCCCCTGAGTGACGGCAGCGGACACGTCGTCGTGGCCACCACCCGCCCCGAGACCTTCTTCGGCGATACCGCCGTCATGGTCAACCCTGCCGACGAGCGCTACAAAGATCTCATCGGCAAGACGATCCTCCTGCCCCTCATCGGCCGGGAGATCCCCATCATCGCCGACGAGCACGTCGATATGGAGTTCGGAACCGGTGTGGTCAAAGTCACCCCCGCCCACGACCCCAACGACTACGAAGTGGGCCTGCGCCACGGTCTGGACTTCATCACCGTCTTCGACGAAAAGGGGATCCTCAACCAGTACGCCGGGGAGTTCGCCGGGATGGAGCGTCTGGAAGCCCGGGAGCCGATCGTCAAAAAACTCGAAGAAGAGGGCTTCCTCGAAAAGGTCGAGGAGCACCGCCACCAGGTGGGCCACTGCTACCGCTGCAAGAATGTCGTCGAACCCTACGTGAGCAAGCAGTGGTTCGTCAAAAAAGAGTTCGCCACCGAGACGATCCGCCGGGTCAACGAGGGAGAAGTGCGTTTCTTCCCCGAGCACTGGATCAACAGCTTCAATGCCTGGATGCGGGACCTGCGCGACTGGTGCATCAGCCGCCAGCTTTGGTGGGGGCACCAGATCCCGGTGATGTACTGTGACGAGTGCGGCCATCAGTGGGCTTTCGAGGGCGACACCCCCACCGAGTGCCCCAAATGCGGCAGTACCAACATCCATCAGGACCCCGACGTTCTGGATACCTGGTTCAGCTCGGGACTCTGGCCCTTCTCGACCCTGGGCTGGGGCAACGGTGACGCGCTGAAGGGGATCAAGTGGTTCGAGAGCGACATGGAGGAGTTCTACCCAAACTCCCTGCTGATCACCGGTTTTGACATCCTCTTTTTCTGGGTGGCGCGGATGCTGATGATGGGAGAGCGGCTCACCGGAGAGCTCCCCTTCCCCCACGTCTATCTCCACGCCCTGGTCAAGGACGAACACGGCAACAAAATGTCCAAATCCCGGGGCAACGTCATCGACCCCCTGGTGATGATCGACAAATACTCCGCCGACGCCCTGCGCTTCACCCTGGCGGTGCTGGCGGTCCAGGGCCGGGACATCAAGCTCAGCGAAGAGAAGCTGGAGCAAAGCCGCAACTTCACCAACAAGCTCTACAACGCCGCCAACTACCTGCTGATGAACGCGGAGCGCTTCGAGGACCTGGAGGCTAAGAAGATCACCACCCCGCTGGGTCGCTACATGCTCAGCCGCTTCTACCTGGCCGTCGAGGAGACCCGCCGCTACATCGACCAGTAC
>JALWKO010000044.1 GCA_027081405.1 Campylobacteraceae bacterium
CCCTCAAACAGCGGCTGCGGCTCCTCCCCGACCACCGTCACGCCACCGCTCATCTGACGCAGATCCCGGATCCAGAGTTTGGAGAATGTAGAGCTCAGATAGATCGAAACATTTGGAGCCAGTTCCAGCACCGTATCGAGTCCTCCCGCATGGTCCCAATGGGGATGGGAGAGCACCAGAGCGGAAGTGCGGCTCAGATCCACCCCGACAGCCTGGGCGTTGCGCAGCAGGACCCGCCCGTTACTCCCCGTATCGAAAAGCCAAGCAGACCCCTCCCCCGGCTCCACCCAGCAGGCGAAGCCCCACAATGGAGTCATCCCTTCCCGATTCGGGACGTTGTCAAACAGGATCGTCAAACGCATTGATGCCCCTTTCATTCCCTATTGTATCGAGAACCGTTCCGAAGTCCCGGACTCGACTGCTATAATTCAACCAATCATCTTCCCCATACCAGGAGCCTGTATGACCTGCGATTTTCTCATCGTCGGCGGCGGGATCGTGGGGCTCTCGATGGCCCGGAACCTGCGTAGCCGCTATCCCGACGCTTCGATCGTCGTCATCGAAAAGGAGCGCGACGTGGGGATGCACGCCAGCGGGCGCAACAGCGGGGTGCTCCATGCCGGTTTCTACTACACCGCCGACTCGCTCAAAGCCCGCTTCACCCGCGACGGCAACCGGGCGATGCGGGATTTCTGCATGGAGTACAAGCTCTCCCTCAACCCCTGCGGCAAACTGGTCGTCGCCCGCGACGAAAACGAACGCCAAACGCTGCACGAACTGCTGCGCCGCGGCGAGGCGAACGGAGTGGACGTGCGCATCGTCGACGAGGAGGAAGCCCGCGCCATCGAGCCCAACGTCCGCACCTACCGCGAGGCGCTCCACAGCCCTACCACCGCCACCGTCGATCCTGCGGAAGTCCTCCGCAAGCTCCGGCACATCGTCGTCAGCGAAGGGGCGAAACTGATGCTCGACACCCCCTGGATGGGGAATCTGGGCAACAACCACGTCCTCACCGGCGCAGGGGTGATCGACGCGGGGGTGGTGATCAACTGCGCCGGGCTCTACGCCGACCGGATCGCCCAGGCCTACGGCTTCGGAGAGCGCTACACGATTCTGCCCTTCAAGGGGATCTACCTCAAATACTCCGGCGAACCGGCTCCCGTACGGACCAACATCTACCCCGTCCCCAAGCTCGAAAATCCCTTCCTGGGGGTCCACTACACCGTCACCGTGGACGGCACCGTCAAGATCGGCCCCACCGCCATCCCCGCCTTCTGGCGGGAGAACTACCGGGGGTTGGAGCGTTTCCGCCCCGACGAACTGGGCGAAATCCTCTGGTACGACGCCAAACTCTTCGCCACCGACCGTTTCGGATTCCGCAAACTGGCCTTCGAAGAGTTCCGCAAATACTCCCGGCGCCATTTGGCCGAACTGGCCTCCGAAATGGTCCGTCGCATCGACGCGGAACGCTTCGATACCTGGAGCACCCCCGGGATCCGCGCTCAACTGCTGGACAAAGAAGCGCTGGAGCTGGTACAGGATTTCATCGTCGAAGGGGACGGACGCAGCGTCCACGTCCTCAATGCCGTCTCTCCCGCATTCACCTGCGCCTTCCCCTTCACCGACTGGGTGATCGATACCTATTTCCGATAGCGGGAAGGCCCGACCTCACTGTACAGGTGCAGTGAGCCGGGCCAATCGGGCGGCGAAACGGAACCAGAAGGGCTTTTTGGCCAGTGCGAGGGAATCTTCGACCCGGGAGAGGGCGAAATCGTCCTCGAACATCCGCTCCACTTCCCGGACGAACTCTCCCTCTTCCACCACGGCGGTGATTTCGAAATTGAGCCGGAAGGAACGGTTGTCGAAATTGGCCGTCCCCACCGCCGCCACCTCGTCGTCGATAAGGACCACCTTTTCGTGGAGGAACCCCTTTTGGTACTTGTAGAATTTCACCCCCGTTTTGCCCGCCTCCTCCAGATAGGTGTACGACGCCAGCGTCACGAGGGGGTTGTCGGGCTTCTCGGGGATGAGGATCCGCACGTCCACCCCCCGCAGCCCCGCCAGCTGCAACGCATAGACGATCGCGTCGTCGGGGACGAAATAGGGAGAGGCGATCCAGACCCGCTTTTTGGCGGCGTTGATCGCGTGCAGATACATCAGCTCAGCCGTATCCAGGTCATCCGCCGGCCCCGAGGGGATCACCAGGACTTTGGCGTTCCCCTCCTCCACCGGCGTGGGCTCCCACACCAGCCCCTCGATCTCCCGCCCCGTCGCCCAGTACCAGTCTTCGACGAACGAAAGTTGCGCCGCCACGGCGGCGGGGCCGACGATCCGGACATGGGTATCGCGCCAGAAGCCGATCTTGGGGTTTTTGCCCAGATACTCGTCGCCAACATTGAGTCCGCCGATCCAGGCCTCTTTGCCATCGACCACCATCAGCTTGCGGTGGTTGCGAAAATTGAGCTGAAAACGGTTGCGCCACCCTTTGCGGGTGTTGAAGGAATGGACTTCGATCCCGGCGTTGCGCAGCGAATTGAGATACCCGCTCCCCAGCCCCAGCGATCCGATCTCGTCGTAGAGGAAGCAGATTTTGACCCCCTCTTTGGCCTTGGCCACCAGCAGATCCCGCAGCGTGCGGCCGATCGTGTCGTCGTGGACGATGTAGAACTGAAAGAGGATGTATTTTTCCGCCCGCTTGATCCCCTCTTCGAGGCTGGGGAACATCGCGTCTCCGTTGATCAGCAGTTCGACGCGGTTGCGATCGAGAAAGGGCACTTCGGCCAGCCGCTCGGCCATCTCCCCCGAGTGCGCCCCCTCCGTGGGGCGGAAACGCTCCAGCGACTCGACGAACGCCCGATAGCGGCGGGTGATCTCCCGATCCAGCGCCGCCCGCGCCCGCTGGTATCCTACGAAACGGCTCCGGCCGAAGACCCAGTAGGCGGGGACCGCCACATAGGGGAAGGTGACCAGAAAGACCGCCCACGCGATTGCCCCCTGGGCCGTACGGGTCTCCATCACCGCTTTGATCGCCGATACGATCCCCAGCACCTGGAAGATCGCCAATACCACAAGCCAACCGTTCATCGTTCCCCTTTCGTGCCTTCCGTTCGATCTCCGTTTGTTGCAGATTCCGGAGCGTGGAAATACTTCTGCAGTGTTTGGATTATATAATAGCTCCATGAAAAGTTCCCGACTTTCGCCGTCCGCAGACCAAACCCTCCCTTCCCGTTTCGGGCTTTTGTGCTGGAACGTCAACAAAAGCCGCCGTATCGCCACGATGAGAGAACTCTTCCAGCGATGGCGCAAGGAGTGGGATCTGGAGCTGATCCTGCTGCAGGAGGCCCGCTGGCGCGGTGGAGCGCCCTTCATCCTGGAAGGCTTCGACTACCGTATCGCCCCCAATCTCCGTTTCCGCACCCGGGGATTCGGGGTGCTCGACGCCAGCCGGATCCCCCCGCTGCGCAGCGCGCCGTATCTGAGCAAAGGGCGCGAAGTGTTCGTGGGCCCGCGCAAAAGCTTCCTGATCGAATATTTTCCCGCTCCCGGGGGCCACACCTTGCTGCTGGTCAATCTCCACGGGATCAATTTCCGGGAAACCCGCCGTTTCCGGGAGGAGATCGCCCGGCTGGGGGAACTGATCGCCGCCCACGAAGGGCCGATGGTAGTGGCGGGGGATTTCAACGCCTGGAGCGGTGGACGGCAGAGGAGTCTCGAGGTGTTTCGCCGGGAGGTGGGGTTGGAGGAGGTCCCTTTCGAGGGGGTCAAGTCCTTCCGGGGGCGGCGGCTCGATTTCGTCCTCTATCGGGAAGTGCGCCCGCTGCGGCACAGGACCCACTACGATCCGGTCCTCTCGGACCACAC
>JALWKO010000045.1 GCA_027081405.1 Campylobacteraceae bacterium
ACACTGTAGAGCATCTTGTCCCGCTCGATCTTGGCGGGGACCAGGTGGGGTTTGATCGTAGCGAACTGGCTCAGGGGTACTTCGCCGAATTTGGTGGAGATGGGAAGCATCTTGAGGGTTTGGATGTTTTGGCTGAACTTGCCTTTGAGATAAACCCGCACGAACTGGGTTTTCATCGAGGTGAAGTTGGCCGCCAGGGAGGCCACGGCGCCGTGCAGGGGGATCTGGGAGATGATCTGCAGCGGGGTGATGCCGTAGCTAAGTGCCTTGTTGGTATCGATGCGCAGCTCGATCTCGCTGAAGTCCCGATCCCAACTCGTCGAGACGGAGGTGAGCCCCTTGATATCCTTGATGGCGGCCAGGACCTCTTTGGATTTGGAGGGCAGATGTTCATAGTCGCTGGACTTGAGGCGGATATCCAGCGGTGCCTTGATGGTCGAGAGGGCCGTGGCACCGAAGTCGAAGACATCATCCCGTTTCAGCCCCGGCAGGAGCGAAAGTCGATCGCGGATCTCGTCTTCGAGTTGCCAGATGGACTGTTTGCGCTCGAAGCGGTTGACGGCAGTGATGGTGATGGTGGCTTCGGTGGGGAGGTTTCCGCTGCCCAGGCTCAGCACCCCCGGTTCGGAACCGAAAGCGATGGAGCTGCGCACCAGCCAGGGCTGTTTGTTCAGCCACTGCAAGAACGGCTGCAGTTTCTTCTCGGCGGTCTCGACGTTTTCGTTGGCGCTGAAGGCGATCTGGGCTTTGATGATCCCCGTATCCATGGGGGGCATGACGTCCTTGCCGATGAGGGGCATGACGTTTTTGAGGCTGAGCACTAGCGTCAGCATGACTAGCATCGTCAGGAACATCCGCCGCAGGGCCCACCATTTGCCGTTGGAGAATCTGAGGATCCCCACATAGGGGACCACCAGCCGGCCGATGGTGTTTTCATAGAGCTTTTCGAATCCCTGTTCGATTTTGGTCTTGCCGGTGCCGTTGCGATAGAGCCAGGCCGAGAGCTTGGGGATAAAGGTGATGGAGAGGAAGTAGCTCACCAGCAGGGCGATGATCAGCGTTTCGATGAGGGGACGGAAGATATGCTGGGGAAAGTCCCCGACGAACATCAGCGGAAAGAGGACGGCGATGGTGGCCAGGGTCCCGGCAAAGACGGGTGAGATCACCTCTTTGGTCCCTTTGACGATGGCGGTCTGGAGATCTTCGTGCTCTTCGTCGAGGTGCCGTTCGATGTTTTCCAGGACGACGACCGCGTCGTCGGTGAGCATCCCCAGGGCCAGGATAATCGCCGTGTAGATGACGATATTGAGTTCGCCGCCGGTGAGCCAGATGATGGCCATCGTGGCGAAAAAAACCATCGGGATCGAGAGCCCCGCGGCGATGATCGCCCGGAAGTTGCCCAGGAAGATCATGATCACCAGCAGGGTGTAGATGATGGCGTCGCGCAGGGCTTCGAGCATGTTAGTATTGGCGGTCTCGATGAGGTCTCGCTGGGTGTCGGAGATGGAGAAGTCGATATTGGGATAGAGTTTTTGCAGCTTTTTCATCTCGGCCCGGGCCGCTTTGGAGACGGCCAGGACGCTGCCGCCGGGGGTCCGCTGGATGGAGAGGGCGATGCCTTCCTTGCCGTTGCCGATGTAGCCGCTGGTGCGCTTCTGGTGGCTCCAACTGATGGTGGCGATGTCGCCCAAGCGCAGGTTGGGGAGAATCGGCAGCTGCTTGAGGCGTTCGATCTGGTCTCGCTCCCCGTAGTAGGTGATGGTGTAGAAGTTGTCCTTGCCCTTGGTGAAGCCGACGGGGGTGTCCTTGTCGATGGAGAAGATCGCCTTGGCCAGCTTGTCGAAGTCGACGCCGTATTTTTTGGCCTTGAAGGGGTTCACTTCGATATTGATGGCGCTTTGATACCCTCCAAAAACCTCCACGTTTCCGATGGCCGGATTGCCCAGCAGGTAGGGTTTGATGAAGCTATCGGCGATCTTGCGGATGTCGGCGACGGAGATATTGGCGTCTTTTTTTGGCGAGAGGGTGATCACGTCCACGGGGAGGGTGAAATCCCCGGCGGTGTAGACGGCGGGGGTGACGTTGCGGGGTAGGCGTCCTTTGGCGATGGAGAGGGCGTTGGCCACGTCCACGGCGGCCGCTTCGAGCCCTTTTTTGTACTCGAATTCCGCCTTGACGATGGAGAAGTTGGCCACGTTGACCGAGCTGACGTCCCGGACCATGGAGATCCGGGCGATCTCCTCCTCGATCGGTTTGCTCACGGTGCTAGCGGCCACTTCGGCGGTGGCGCCGGGGACCTGGGTGACGACGATCACCTGGGGACGGTTGGCGTCGGGGAAAAGGTTTTTGGGCAAGAGCACCAGCGCCGCGATCCCGATGATGAAAAAGCCCAGGATTAGACTGTAGAGCTGATAGGGGCGTTTGTAGAAATAGTCAAACATCGCTATCGCTCCTTGCGTTCGTCGCGGATCGGCTCTCGCACGACCGGATAGCCGCCCATCAGGCGCAGCAGAATGTCGGGTTTGGCCTCGACGATCTCTTTGCCGGCGAAACGGTCATCCACCACGACCCCCTCCTGGCCGCTGGCGCGGATGGATACGGGGACCGGCCGGACCGTATCGTTGACATCGAAGAGGAAGAGGTAGCTTTTGCCGTCGCGGTTGAGCAGCGTATCCATGGGCAGCAGGACCCCTTCACCCTCATAGGTGACCACCGCCACCTCTTCGCGACTTCCCGCCGGGATGTAGCGGTCGATGTCGGCCCGGAATTCATCCAGGCCGTTGAAGGTCGAATGGAGCGGTTTGAGGGGATATTCTCTGCCACCGAATTCGATGCTTTTGGCCCGACCGGGGAGACGGACCAGCAGATAGGTCCCTTTTGTCGCGGCCAGTTTGATCAGCGGTTTGCCGGGCATTGCCAGATCGCCCGGTGAGACGAAGCTTTTGGAGACGATCCCGTCGATGGGGGCTTTGATCGTAGTGTAGGAGAGGCTGTCCTCGATGTTGGCTTTGTCGGCCTGGAGTTTGAGGATCTTGGCTTTGACGCTGGCGAGTTTGGCGCGGGTGGTGGCGATCTTGACCTCTTCGTTTTGGTATTGCTCTTGGGAAGCGCCGTTGACTTTGAGCAACGTGGCGGTGCGCCGGTGGATCGCTTCGAGGTTTTTGAGGGCCGCTTCGGTGGCGATGAGTTCCTCTTTTGCCCCTTCGATGGAGTTTTCGATGGCGGCGAGCTTGGCTTTGAGGGAGCTGTCGTCGAGCCGGACGATAACTTCACCTTTTTTTACCGTTTCGCCCGATTTTTTGATCATCAGGACCCGGGCGGGGATTTTGGACGCGATGAGGGTGTCGTCGTCATTCTGGGCCAAGGCGATGTAGGGGAGGGTGAGTTTGACTTTGCCTTTTTTGGCCTGGAACGCGTCGACGCTGACGGCGTATTCTTTGGCCGGCGGGATCTTGGCCTCCTGGGCCTTGCGGGCTTTGACGAGTCGCACGGCGCCAATCACCAGCAGCGCGACGATGATCAGAAAGATCAGGATTTTGAGGAGTTTTTTGGACGATTGCATTTTTATCCTTTGTTCAAGGTTGTTGTTATTGAGTTCACTGAAAAAACTTTGACCTGATCCGGAAACCAAAGGTTCGAATGTCTGTAATACCGTGGATCCTGAATCGCGTTCGGGATGACGAAACGATCGTCGGAAAGTTTTTCGGAGGACTGCGCCTCCGCCTTCAAAAGGTTTGCGGGAGCTAATCCCAATGACCAATGACCAGTGACCAATAACCGCATTGTTCGACAATGCATCATCGCACGATCCGTTCCAGATCGTTGCCGTAGAGGAAGGCC
>JALWKO010000046.1 GCA_027081405.1 Campylobacteraceae bacterium
CAAAACCAAACTGATCCCCCTGGATGAAAATTTCCTTCGCTTCATGCAAAACATCGATCACCTCACCGAGCGGCTGGGCCGTTTCATCACCCAGACCAAGACCAAACGCCGCCAAAACAAACGCTTCGCCAAGGTGGCGCAGGATATTTTGCGTGAAAACGACGCCTATTTGAGCGAGTGGCTGACGCTCCATAGCGGCGAATCGGCCCACACCTTGCCCCGCACCCGTCGCAACACCGTCACCCCCCTCGTCGATTCGGATGATCGGCGCTTCAAACGTTTCCTCAAAGATCTCAAGGTGGCCAAGCCCAAACCCAAACGGGCCCAAAGCAAGATCGAAGAGCCGGCCACCGAGCCCCTGCAACTCATTGACCTGGAAGCGCTCAAAAGGGCGCTCGATCGTACGGGGTGTGAGGATCTCTTCGTCTGTTTGCTAAAACACCCCGAAGTGGGCGGCGACGTGCAAAAAGCCTTTCAACTCTATCTCTATCTTTTGAGCGAAAGGGCGGTGCAAATGAGCGATACATTCAACGAATACAACATCAGGAGGGTGCGATGGCGGGGATGAAAGAGGCGTTCGCGGTGCTATCCAAAGGAGTGGTGGTCTCCATCAACTCCCAAAAATACCACGAGATCGCCAACTTTTTGAACGTGGACGAAAACTTCGAAGCCTTCGATGAGACGGTGGCAAGACTGGGCTACCGCCTGGAGGGGGAGAGTGGCTACTTCTATCTGGTGCGCGACGAGCAGCTCAGCGGCGTAGAGTTGGAGCGCTTCGTCGCCACCCACAAAAAGCTTATCGTCGCCGTGGCGCTGCTGAAGCAGATCTACCCCCTTATCGGCGTGGGCGAGACGCTGACCCAAACCCGATTCACCGCCGAACTGCTCAAAAAAGAGGATGAAACTATCCAACAGATGCTCCGCTTCATCGGCAGCGGCAGCGACACCAAGACCCTCATCGAAGCGTTTTTCAAGCTGCTTGAAAAGCACGATCTGATTGAGCGCGTCGCCGCCGAGGATCGGGATCGGTACAAGATTCTAAGCAGCTACGGCTATTATGTGAAGATCGTGGAGAGTGCGTTTTGAAGTCGGCTATATTGAATTTTGACAATAAAGCCGCAAAACTTTATAATTGTCATAGATCGAAATCAAAATGACGATAAAGGAAAAATATGACAATTGAACAGATTTCGTTTCGTGATTTCATTCGTGGAGAGATGCCCGCGGATGTGTTGATGTTGGTCGATAAAAAGAGCAAACGTAGAAAAGGGATCTTTATCAAACCGGAGTATGCAGAAGAGGTATTGGCATTTTTGAAACAAAAGGAGAAAGAGAAAATCGAGCAAAAAAAGCGTGCACTGCTCGATTTTGTCGGAGCCTTCGGCGACGGCTCCGAAATCGCGGAACAGTCCCACCAAGCCATCAAAGCCCAAAAGTATGAGTAAAATCTTTTTCGATGCCAATATTCTGCTGGATATCCTTCTGCCGGTTAGATCCAATCACACCAAAGCGAAGCTGGCCTACGAGAAGATTTGTCAAAGGTATATGGATTTGGCGACGAGTGAAAATATTTTGACGACCATTGAGTACATCGCATACAAAAACGGCACGAGTTGCGAAACACTTGTGCGGTTTTTTGATGGCTTACAAACAAATTTCGCACTCTACAGTTTTACCGAAAGTCTGAATAAAAGTTTGGCATATTACAAAGAATCATGTGAAAAGGGTGAGAAGATAGATTTCGAAGATCTGTTGCAGATCCAATGTGCCATACATTACGGCTGTGATACCTTTTTGACCGAAGATAGAGGGATACACACATATGCGCAGGGGATCAAAGTGATCGGTTTGGATGATGTACTGAAAAATCCCATTGAATTAGAGAAATGACCAATCCTATGCTCAAAGAGATCCTCCTCATCAACAGCGCCCGTTTCGACTTCGCCCGGGTGCGGCTGGATAAAGACCTCTTCTTTCTCGGTGACAACGGCAGCGGCAAAACGAGTTTTATCCGTGCCATTCACTTCCTCTACAGCGGCGATGTGAAGAGCCTGGGGATCAGCAACGACAAAGAGAGCTTCAAAGAGTACTACTTCAAGTACGAAAACTCCTACATTATCTATGTTTTCGAGCACTTCTTTATCTTCGTCTACAAACGGGGCAACGAGCTGCACAAGGTCTTTAGCAAGCAGCCTTTCGATCTGGCCAAGATCACCGACGAAGCGGGCAACCTCAAGCCCTTCGAGGCGATTCGGGCCTATTTGCGCTCCGCACCGCTGCACACGAGAGTCAGCGGCGTGGGTGACTACAGCGATATCCTCTCCGGACTCAACCGCAAATATCTGGACTTCAAAATCGCGGACATCCGCAACAAAGCGCTCTTTTTGCGTCTCTTTCATGCCGTTTTCAATGTGGACAAAGCGATCATCGACGCCAAGAGCATCAAACGGGCACTCATGACGTCGCTGCAAGGGGGCGAAGAGAGCAAATATTTCGATCCCGCCGGTTATATCGAGCGGATCAACGGCTTCATGGAGC
The DNA here is from genome assembly GCA_027081405.1 of Campylobacteraceae bacterium. GTDB lineage: Bacteria > Campylobacterota > Campylobacteria > Campylobacterales > Sulfurovaceae > Nitratifractor. The sequence continues at coordinate 2,539 of JALWKO010000046.1, forward strand.
AGTACCGCTTCTTCAACGAGATCGAAAAGGCAAGCCCGCAGATCGAAGAGGTGGAGAGGCTGCACAGGCGGCTGCTTGAGAGCGAAGAGGTGCTTAGAAGCCTCAGCGCTCAAATTCGCGCGCGCAAACGGATCGAGACGGCGCAGCTGCAAAAGCTGGGCCTAGAGCTGGTGAAACTTGAGGAGCGAAAAGAGACCCATGCTCAAAGGCTCAAATCGCTACGCAGCTTCGAAGAGCGGTTCAAAAAGCTCATGGACACTCGCATCGACGCTTTGCGCCAAGCTATAGCCGAGATCGAAGGGGAAAAGAGCCGTTTCACCCCCGAAACGCTCCAAAACGCCCGTCAGCGGGTACGACAAAAAGCGGCGGCGGAAGAGGAATACGCCAGACTCCAAAAAGAGCGGGCGAAGCTCTCAAGCGGGATCGAAGACGCCCTGGAGAGTCTGGAGCGTGAGATTCGGGCTTTGCGGCGCAAGATCGCCGAAGAGTTGCCGAGACTCCGCCGGATCGAAGTGGAAGAGGCGGTGCGCAGGGCCAAAGAGGAGCAAGAAGTGCGCATCGAAGCCGAGCAGTTGAAGCTGGCGGAGTACGAGCGAAAGAGTGAACAGGCAATCGAAGCGCTGCAAAGCCAAATCGCCCGTCGGCAAGAAGAGATCGAATCGGCCCGCCGCCGCTTAGACGAAGCGCGCGACGAGCGGCAGCAGGCGTTGGATCTGCTGCACGAGCGGGGGCGCGAGCTGCGGGATCTATTGGATGAGGATGTACGGCAGCTTGAGCAAAAAGTGAGGGAACATGAGCTTCAAATCTCCCGCTTGCAAGAGCAAAAGGCGTCTGTGAGCGAGCGTTATGCGAAAACGTTTGCGGAGCACAAAGAGGAGTTTGAAAAGGAAAAAGAGGCGATCGAGGCCGATCAAGCATTTTTGCGCCAGGTGATGGAGGTAAAAGAGGGGACGTTTCAAGCCTTTTTGAACGAGGAGGTGGAGGGGTGGCAAAAGAGCCTCTATCCCTTGCTGGATCCTTCGCTGCTGCCGATGTCGATCCAAGAGCTCAAGCCTCGGATTTCTCATCGGCCGGTTTTGGGGATCGAGCTGGACGTTTCAAATCTCAAGCATATGCCCACCCCCGAAGAGGCCCAGGAGCGTCTGGAGCGCCTGGCAAACGGACTGAGAGATTTGCAAGAGCTGTGGCGCGCCAAGCAAAGCGCGTTGCAAGAGGAGCGGGATGCGGAGTCGGCGAAGATCGAAAGCCAAATCGAGGAGCAAAACGCCCGCTTGGAGCATCTGGCAAAGGAGAGAACGCAACGCAAGAAGCGCTACGAAGAGGAAAAAGGGAAACTCTCCCAAGAGCGCGCCCAAACGCTGGAGGCGTTTGAAAAACTCGAAAGCGAAATCAAAGAGCGGATCGAAGAGCTCAAAAAGCAAATCGACGAGTTCAACGCCCAGATCGCAGCGCGGCGCGAGGCGGTTAGGGCGCGGCAACAGAAGCTGCAGCAGCTGCGCCAAAAGATGCGTCACGATTTGAAGCACTCACAAAGCCGAGTCGAAGCGGAGGCGAGAGAGAAGGAGGCCGAAGCCCGCGCCGAGCTGGAAGATAAGATTGCGGATTTGGAGGCTCAAAAAGCCACCATCCAAACCGACGAGCGTCTGCGAAACATCGAAGCACAGCTCAATGAGGCTGACGAGCGGCTCAAAGCGATTCGCGAAGCCGAGATACTCTTGCGCGCCTATGAGGCGTTTTTACCCAAACTCCGCCGGGAACCGAGCCTCAAAGAGCGCTTGATCCGTTACCGAAACCGCCAGCGTCGCTGCCTGGATCGAATCGCCGCCAAGCGGCGCGAACATAGCGAAGCGATCGAAACGATCAAAACGCGGATCGAAGAGGCCAAAAGCCGCATCGATCGTATCGAAAAGGGGCTGAAGCGGCTACCGGAGGTAGCGCTTTTCGGTCCCGAAGAGGCGGTCGAAGAGAGCGAAGAGGAACTGCTGACACTCATCGATCGTCTGGAGCGCGGCGCGGTGGCGTACGAAAAAGATCGCACCCGCATCGGTGCTTTGTTGCAGCGGCTGGCCAAAATCAAAGGGCTGGCCAAGCAGGATATCCACCTGGATACCGCGCTGATCGAAAACGCCAAATATTGGAGCGAGCCGGGGCCTTTGCACCTACAGATCGACAACCTCGTCGAGCTCAAGCGTTTCCGCATCGACACCCTCAAACGGGAAGCCAACACGCTGTTCGACAACTTCGTCAAAAACCTCATCAATCAGCAGCTGACGGTTTTTGCCAACGCGCAGGAGGCCTTCGAGAGCCTGGTGGCCAAGGTCAACACCCAGCTTAGGCAGGTCGATTTCGGGGTGATAAGAGACATTCGTCTGCGCACCCGCGCCGAAGAGGGGGACTCCCTGGCCAAGATGTTCGAGAGGCTCAAAAGCGAAAGCGACGAGATCGCCACGCTGATGGTGCAAGATTCCCTCTTTTTCGATCGGAGAGACGCGCTCAAAAAACTCGAAAGGCTCTTGGAGCTTTTCGCCGAGATCAAAAAGCAGCTCAAAAGCGATCGCATCAGTCTGGTCGATACCATCGATCTGAGCCTGGAGTTTTACGAAAACGGGGTGCTCAAAAGCGGAATTACGCAGATCAAAAACGAAAGCAGCACCGGCGGGAGCATGCTGCTCAAAATCGCCATCGCCATCGCGATCCTCAAAGTCTACATCAAAAACGCCGAGAATATCTTCTTCCTCATCGTCGACGAGGTGGCGAGGCTGCATAGCGAAAACCAGCGGCGGCTCAAAAACTTCGCCAACGAAAGCGGCTTTCGAATCATCTTTGTCACCCCCGAGCCGGTCTTCGCCGATCCCGAGGCGCTGCTGTACTATAAGTTCGAGAAAAAGGGTGAGAAGTTCCGAGTGATCGCTCTCAATCGGTAACGCAAAAAATCAGTTGAGAAAGACCACCCGGTTTTTTCCGCTGCTTTTTGCTTGATAGAGGGCTTTGTCGGCCCGTTCTACCAATGTGGCGGCATCGTCGCCTTCGTGCGGACAGGATACACCGAAGCTTGCGGTGATGTGCAAACCGGCTTCGAAACGATATTGCTCCAGATCACGGCGAATCGTTTCACATTTGTCGATCGCTTCTTCCGGTGTGGCGCATTCAAGCAGGAGCAAGAATTCCTCCCCGCCCCATCGTGCGATCGTTTCGTCATCCCGCAGACGCTTGCGGATCACTTCGGTGAATTGGATGAGGGCCTTGTCCCCGATGACATGGCCGTAGCGGTCGTTGATCTGCTTGAAGTTGTCGATGTCGGTTACTACGAGGGCGAAAGGGCGCTTGGAAAGCAGTCGCTTGCGAAGTTCTTCGTCGAAGCTCTGTTTCCGAAGTACTCCGGTGAGGGGATCGTGACGGATTTCGTTTTGGAGGGCCTCTTTTTTTCGGACCAGATCGGTAATCGGCGTGAGGGTAAAGAGGATATTGACCGGATCGACGTACACCGATTCGATCGAAAAGACGTCTTGCCCGATGCGAAGTTCGTCCTTGCCTTTGCGCACACTTTTGTGAAGGGCGTGGAAATCTCGGTGTTCATCGAGGAGTGTATGGAGCAGTTCTTGGCGCAACTCCGGCGAATCGTCGGTGTCGAAGTATTCATGGAAGCGTTTGTTGGCAAAAACGATTTTCCCGTTGGAATCGACGAGGAAAATGATCGCTTTTTGGCTGTCGACGATACTTTGGAGCGTATTGCTCAAGAGGGTTGTCTGGTTGCTCACTTGCATGATTTTGCGTCGGATTTCGGTCACTTCGGTGATGTCTTGCAGTAGGATTAAAAGCTTTTCCGAATCGAAATAGTCCAGATAGATGTTGAGAAAACGTCCGTTTTTCTCGACCGTTTTGATCGCGTAGCTTTGTTTTCCCCGGTTGAAAATCTCTTCGATTACATCTTCACTTCCCACCAGTTCGGGAAGTACGTCGAATATCGATTCACCGTGGACGAGTTTCTCCCCGAGGAGATGTGTCGCTTCGAGGGAGAAATCGCCGACGTTCGCGTCGCGGTCGATGAGAATGTACTCGAACACGTTTTTGGAGAGGATGGAGTTGAGGATTCGTTGGACGTTTCTCATGAGACGATCCTTTCAAGAAGTGTAGTAAAGAGGGTATCCACGTTGAGATCCTCTTTGGCGGAAGTGGCGAAACTCCATTCCGGTAATTGCAATCTTTTTCGTTGCTCTACTGGAAGAAGATCGACTTTATTATATGCAAATACCCAGGGCTTTCCACGATTGACCGAATGAAAGCTCTGCAGATGTTCCGGTAGGGAGGTGAGGGTCTCTTCGCGGGTGAGGTCTCCCACGACGATGGCCCCTGCCGCACCGGCGAAATAGTGTGTAGGGATTTTTTTGGTCGGTGTGGCCCCCTCGATATCCCAGATGAGCAGTTCGTATTCCCGATCGTGGAGGGTGATTTGTTTTTTGGAGATTTTGACGCCGATCGTCGTGAGATAGTCGTCGCTAAACGCATTGTCGACATAGCGCCGGATCAGGCTGGTTTTTCCCACGTGAAAGTCGCCCAAAAGGAGGATTTTTTTACGGATCATCACTTCCCTTTGTGGGACGGGATATCGGATGCAACGGGGGTGAGACGGAAACCGATCCGAATACGTCGAGAGAGCTCAGGCCGTTCTCGCCCTTCGATGATGATCGGATCGCGTCCCCCTTCACCGACGGCGATCAGCTTGGAGGACAAACGGTGCTTGCGTATGATCGGCAGGTCGAGGAGGGCGTCGCGGATCGCTTGTGCGCGTTGTAAGGAAAGTTGGCGGTTTTTCACCGGATCACCTCGACTGTCTGTGTAACCGACGATCTCGATCCGATCCAATAATTCGGGATCGGGGATAAATCGGAGAAGTATTGTAATGTATTTTTCGATTTTTTTCTTGATATGCGCCAACGCTTTTGGATTTGGCCTGGGATCTCCGCTTTGGAGAAGTTGCGGATCGAAAATATCCAACGATCCGTCCTCAGGATGGAAACCCGGATCGTTTCCGAAAGTCGATTGCAATGCACTGCGGATCGTTCGTGGCAGACGAATGTGCCACTGCAAATTTTCGAAGCGATGTTGGAGGGTTTGAAGCTCTTGCCGGAGCTGTTGTTGTGTATGCCGGCTCGTTTCGAGTGCATGCTGAAGTTTACGGGTTTGTTCCGTCCATGCCTCTTGGAACTCGTGGGATCGTTGTGCGTCTTTTTGGAGTTGTCGTTTTTGTGCTGTGATTCCGTTTTGTGTCTCGATTTGGAGCGCTTTCAGCGACTTTAGAAGCTTGCTCCAGGTCTCGGCGGAGACATGCATTTGATCCCGGATCGGGAGGTGAAGCCGGTTTTGGATGATTTGGATAATTGCGTTTCGATGACGGGGATCTAGGAGCGTTCCTTCTGCGACGACCGCTCCATCATGGTAGGAAAGGTGCACGGTTTCATGGGTTCGCATCGATACGGTACGGGTCAATTCGTCCAGCGTATGTGCACGTTCAAACCGGTACGCGCCCCAAAATACCAGTACGATCAAGGCGGCGACTCCGGCAAAAAGGGCGAAGTGCTTGCCGTGTGTTTCCCGTGCCGTAGCGTTCGGATCGACAGTGCTTTGGACCGTTTCGTTGCTTTCTTGGATGAAGCGGTTGATACGGGTTTCGATTTCGGGGATCTGAGGGGCGCTGGAATCGCCGTCGAATCGTTGGAAAAACTCAGCATATTCTCGGAGCAAATCGGCGAAAAAGTTTCGGATCGCTTCCCGCTCTTCCGAGTCGGGCTCTTGATTCAAAAACGCGATCAGATACACCGATCCTGCACTTTCGATATAGAGTGAAGCGTTGCCGTAGCTGACGAGCTGGACTTCGGAGACCTCCTGGGTGTTTTGGATCCAGTCGTTGATGAAGTCTTTGATAGCGCTGGCCATCGAAGCGACCATATGAGGATCTTCGATTTCGGTATCGCCCCAGTTGGATTCGGCGATGAGCAGGCCGCTTTCTTTGTGGATAATGAAAATCGAAAGGATCCGGGTCTGAAGGCTCTCTTCCAGGAGCAGCTCACTTTCGCTTACGCCGGTGAGTTTGGCCTTGATTTTCCGTTTGAAGGCTGCGGTGGAAAATCGGTCTTCGATTTTGCGGTTGATCGTTTCGAGGAGATCCCGGATCGCGTGACTGACGTAGCGGGTGATCATCCCTCCCAAAATCGGATAGAGAGTATCGACCATTTTCTCACGGTTTTCAGCGATCTCTTGACCGATGGCCGGGGAGATGAGCGGGCGGAGCGTCTTGGCGAGACCTTCGGGGTCTTTTTGGTATGCGGTGCGGATGAGGGACTCGAGTTCCCGGGCGAGGACTTCGCGGCTGGGACTTTGGGGCGATCGCAGGGAGAGATCGAGGATTTCGGCGATCAGCGGTGCGAGACGGTCGCGGATCGCCTGGGGGTCACGGCATTCGTGTCGGAGCGTCTCCACTTCCTCGACGAGTCGTTCGAAGCGTTCCAGTTCCGGGCCGACGAGGAGTTGACGTAGACGGTTCCAGTCGTCATTTTTCCGATTCAGCTTGGGGCTCCTCTTCGGGGATGAGGGTTTGCAGGTTCGATCCTTGCAGTTGCATCGCGACGTTTACGAGCATTTCGGCCATGGAAGAACGGGAGACTTTGTCGTCGGACAGTTTTGCGAACTCCGATTCGACCAGTTGCTGTACTTCGTCCCGGAGCTGCGCGATTTGTTCTTGCAGTTTGGCGGCGGTGTCGTCGGAATTTTCTTTTTGGATTTTGAGTTTGGCCAGCATGTCGTTTTTGAGACTTTTGAGCTGGCTTTGCAGCGATTCATCGGTGGAGTCGATCAGTTCCTTGAGTTTGTTGCGGGCTTTGAGCGCACTCTCGGATTGATCTTCGATCTTTTGTTCGAGAGCTTCGAAGGACCGTGCGTTTTCTTTTTCGATCCGTGCGATCGCCTCGTCGATTTTTTTCTCGAGTGACATGTTGGTCGTTTCGATGGCACGGCTTAGTTCGTCGAAACGTTTTTCGAATTCTTTGATCTGCTGTCCGAAGATCAATTCGCGGATTTGGTCGACGTTGTTGGCGTTACCGGACATTCCGGATCCTTTCAAAATAGGTGTCGTTGGTCAGATAATGGCCTATATTATAGTGAATTTAAGAAAATTTTGCGACAAAACAGCTTTTTGGAAAGTAAATTGCGGATCGTTGTTACAAAACGGCATAACAATTAGAAAGGCAATCAAAAATAATTTCAAAAAAACAGAACGATGATAAGGAGGACTTTTGTGGAATTGGAGCAAATGGTGGCGCGGGGCGGAATCGAACCGCCGACACAAGGATTTTCAGTCCTTTGCTCTACCGACTGAGCTACCGAGCCGCAAGTGGAGTTGAAATTATATTCACGCTCCGTTAAAAGGAGCTTAATTTTCGGGGATCCGGCGGACGAAATCGAGAAACTCCTCCCCCCGTTTGGCGTAGGAAGGGTATTGATCGAGGCTGCTGGCCGCCGGGGAGAGGAGGGCGACCTCCCCCGCCTTGAGGCGGGGTTCGAGGGCCCGGAGCGCTTCGTCAAGGGTCGCAAAAGCGTAGACCGGTACGCCGTGGGCTTTGGCCAGCGCCTCCAGGCGTCGGTCGTTGCTTCCTATGGCGTAGAGCGTCGCTCCGGTTTGAGCCAAACGGCGGATCAGGGGCTCCATGTCGACCCCCTTGTCGTCGCCTCCCGCGATGAGGTGTATGGGCCGATCCCGGTAGGTTTCGATCGCTTTGAGGGCCGCGTCGAGATTGGTCGCCTTGGAGTCGTTGACCCAGAGCCTCCCTTTGGCGTCGACGATCTCCTGCTGCCTGTGGGGTTCGAGGCCGAAGCGGTTGAGGGCTTCGGTATCGGCGTCGTCGAAAAGAATCCGACTCACGCTCAGCGCCAGCGCGGCGTCTTCGAGGAACGCCCCCTTGTATCGGAGCGCATCCGGATCGAAGCCGAAGCGCTGTCCCAGCTCGGAAACCTCCCGATAGGGGATCACCCAGGCCGGAGTGTGGGGAGGGGTCAGCGCAGCGGGGATCAGTGCCGCCTCCCCTTCTTTCATCCGAACGAGGGGGGAGAGCTTGTCGGCGGTGTAGGCCTCCTCGCTTCCGTGCCAATCGATATGGTCGGGAGTGATCGGCAGTAGGACGTAGACGTCGGGGGAAGCGAAGCGGGTGTGGTGGAGGGTAAACGAGCTGGTTTCCAGAATCCAGAGGGGAGATTGGGGATCGAGATCGGCCAGCGGCGTGCCGATGTTCCCTCCGCTTTGGGCCCCGCGGGAGGAGAGCAAATGGGTGATCATCCCGGTGGTGGTGGTTTTGCCGTTGGTCCCCGAGATCCAGACCGTACGTCGCTTTCGGGGCAGGGCGAAAAGGGCCGCCGGAAGGGTGCGCCGGATGGAAGGATCGAGGCGTTCGATCCAGCGGTCGCTGAGAAAAAGATCGTATTCGCTCAGCGGAAAACTCGCCGCCTGCAGCAAGGGGCTGTTGGGGCGGATGCTGGGGGTGAGGATCTCCAGGGCGCTGGCAGAGGGATCGAAATCTGCGGAGGGGTGGATCCGGTTCCCCCCGTCGTCGACGAAGGGCCGCTCGAAGCGGTCGTCGAAGAAATCGAATCCTCCCCCCAGTACCCGGGCGATGGCCCGCGTGGTTTTGCCGTATCCGAAAAAGCTGAGCCGTTTCATGATGTGCGACGTGGGAGCTGCGACGCTTGCCATTACCGGATCTTCAGCGTGATGAGCGCCAGGAGATTGGCCAGAAAGGCGATCATCCAGAAGCGGACGATGATCTTGTTCTCGGGCCAGTTTTTCATCTCGAAATGGTGGTGGATGGGAGCCATGAGAAAGACCCGTTTCTGGCGGATTTTCCAACTCCCCACCTGGAGGATCACCGAGACCGTTTCGATGACGAAGATGATGCCGATGAGAATCAGCAGGATTTCACTTTTGCCGAGGATTGCCATATAGCCCAGGAAGGCCCCCAGCGGGAGCGATCCGGTATCTCCCATGAAGATTTCGGCGGGGTAGCAGTTGTACCACAGAAATCCCAGCAGCCCACCCGCCAGGGCCGCGGCGACGATCACCACCTCCCCCACGCCGGGGATGAACGGAAGGAGGAGGTATTTGGAAAAGACGGCGTTGCCGGTGATGTAGGCGATGGTCCCCAGGGTCCCCAGGGCGATCACCGAAGGGACCGTCGCCAGTCCGTCGAGGCCGTCGGTGATGTTGACGGCGTTGGAGGAGGCGATGATCACGACGATCCAGAAAAGGATCGCAAAGACCCCCATGTCAAAAAGGGGCTTTTTGACGAAAGGGACGTAAAAATCGGTGGGGAAGTGGGCGACGAAAACGAGCAGGGCGCTCACTGCCGCGGCGACGAGGATGAGGAGATTCATTTTCCCTTTGGGGCTCAGCCCTTTGAGGTTGTCGCCGCTGAGGATCTTGCCCAGGTCGTCGCTCATCCCCACCGCGGCGAAGCCCACGAGGGTGAGCAGTCCTCCGACGACGTACCAGTTGTCGAGCCGGGCGGCGATGAGGGAGGAGATCAGCGTCGCGGCGATGAAGACGGCTCCCCCCATCGTGGGGGTGTGCTGTTTCTGCTCGTGGGCCTGGACGTATTTGTTGATGGGCTGGTTGGCCTTTTTGGCCCGGGCCCATGCGATGTAGTGGGGGAGGATCATCAGGGTCAGGCAGAAGGCGAAGAAAAAGGCGATCCCCGCCCTGACCGAAATATAGTGGAGAAGATTGATCCCGAAAAGCTGAGATATGGTATAAAGCATGGCGCACTTTCAGAGACGGTTTGTGTTGTAAAATTGTGTTATTTTACAAAAAGATTATAAATTTTTGTGATCGAACGAAAGGTACCCATGGTCGAGAAGACTCTACTGATCATCACCGACGGAATCGGATACAAACCCCACAGTCGGGCCAACGCGTTCGAAGCGGCCCGCAAACCCACCTACGACCGGCTGTTTCGTGAAGTTCCCCATACCCTGGTCTCCACCCACGGTCTGAGCGTGGGGCTTCCCGAAGGGCAGATGGGCAATTCGGAAGTGGGCCATATGACCATCGGAAGCGGCCGCGTCCTCTACCAGGATCTGGTCAAAATCTCTCTGGCGCTGGAGGACGGATCGCTGGAACGCAACCCCGCGCTGCTCGAGACGCTAGAGCGCTCCAACGACACGATGCATATCGTGGGGCTCATGAGCGACGGCGGGGTCCACTCCCACATCGACCATATCCTGGGGCTGGCGAAAATCCTCGAAAACCGAGGGAAAACCGTCTGGCTCCACCTGATCACCGACGGGCGGGACGTGTCGCCCACCTCGGCTCCGGAGTATCTCGAGCGGGTCCGTCCGGTCCTCTCGGAGAGGGTCCGGATCGCCACGTTGGGGGGACGCTTCTATACGATGGATCGGGACAACCGGTGGGAGCGGGTCGAAAAGGGCTATCGCGCGATCGTCGAGGCGACCCCCAAAACCGAGCTGAGTCCCGAGGAGTACGTCCGCAAAAGCTACGATGAGGGGATCACCGACGAGTTCATCGTCCCGACCGCGTTTGCGGGGTACGAAGGGATGGAGGACGGCAACGGGGTGATCATGGCCAATTTCCGCTCCGACCGGATGCGGGAGATCACCACCGCGCTGGGGGATCCCGAATTCGACCGTTTCCCCCGCAAACCGATCGCGCTCCATATCGCCACGATGACCCAGTACGACGCCGGGTTTCCCTATCCGGTCCTTTTCCCCAAGGAGGCGCCCCGCAACACCCTGGCCGAGGTGGTCTCCCGGGCCGGGTTGCGGCAGTTCCACACCGCGGAGACCGAGAAATACGCCCATGTCACCTTTTTCTTCAACGGTGGGGTCGAGGAGCCCGTCGAAGGGGAGAGTCGGGCCCTGATCCCCAGTCCGAAGGTCAAGACCTACGACCTCAAGCCCGAAATGAGCGCCCCCGAAGTGGGGGAGGCGGTCCGCACGGCGATGGACGAGGGGTACGATTTCATCGTCGTCAACTTCGCCAACGGCGACATGGTGGGGCACACGGGCAATTTCGAAGCGGCCGTCAAGGCGGTCGAGGCGGTCGACCGGGAGCTGGGGCTGATCTTCGAGAAGGCCGAAGAGCGGGACTATCGGGTGGTACTGACCTCCGATCACGGCAACTGTGAAGAGATGCTCGATGCGGAGGGGAACGTCCTGACCAACCACACCGTCGGGGAGGTATGGACCTTCGTCAAGGCCCCCGGCGTGACGAAACTCCGCGAGGGGGGAGGGCTCAACAACATCGCTCCGACCGTTCTGGAACTGATGGGGCTTAAAAAACCCGAGGAGATGGACGAGTCGTTGATCGTCCGGTAAGGGTGTACGGGAGACGACGAACACCGTATTCCGCTGCACGTTTTTTGAAGGAATTTCGTGTCGATCTTCAACTGTTCAGAAGCACTCTCTGTTCTTCTTTTAGAATCATAGACGGTTTGTATTGTCGAAAAAATCGAATACCCCAATGACTTGTTTGAGTGTTTGTCTATTATTTAAAATTTGTTTTGGTATCTTTTCCAGAATATATTTCTGCAGACTTTTGATGTGAAAATGCAAAGTCTGTTTATAAGGAGTGGGAGCATGCGACTAAACAGATGGAGAAATCTTCTGGTTGTTCTATTGATCGGAGTATCGTTTACAGGTTGTCATAATCGGATATCTGAGAACACGCCACCCACCGTTACCGTTTCGGCTAATCCCACCGAAGTGAATACCGGAGAGTCCTTTACCCTCACGGCCGACGCTTTGGATCCCGACGGGACGGTTCCGAGTATCGAATGGTACGACGCACATGATACGCACGTAGGGAGTGGAAGTTCTCTGACTCTTCGTGAAGATACCGCAGGTACCTATACCTTCTATGCTGTGGCGACCGACAACGACGGCGCTTCCACCCGTTCCGATACCGTCAGCGTCACCGTCCATGCACCCAATCAGGCTCCCACCCTCACCGTTTCGGTCGATCCGAGCGAAGTGGAGACCGGAGAGTCCTTTACCCTCAGGGCGGAGGCTTCCGATCCCGACGGGACGGTGCAGGGTATCGAGTGGTACGACACCAACGACACGAAAGTAGGAAGTGGAGCCACCGTTACACTCAAAGAAGAGAGTGCGGGGACGTACACGTTTTATGCGGTTGTGACCGATGATGACGGGGCGTCTACCCGTTCCGATCGAGTCAGCGTCACCGTCCATGCACCCAATCAGGTTCCCACCCTCACCGTTTCGGTCGATCCGAGCGAAGTGGAGACCGGAGAGTCCTTTACCCTCAGGGCGGAGGCTTCCGATCCCGACGGGACGGTGCAGGGTATCGAGTGGTACGACACCAACGACACG
>JALWKO010000047.1 GCA_027081405.1 Campylobacteraceae bacterium
GGGCGGCGGCAGGCGCGGCTGCCGCGGGGGAAGATTTTTCCATCTCGATCTCGAAGTCTTTGTTTTTGATCTGCAGCCGATCGAGCTTGCTTTTTCCGAAAAGTCGCATCAGTTCTTTGATTTCGTCCAGTTTCATTCTCTCTCCTGTGCGGATGCGGGGCATCCCGTCGTTAAATCGTATCATTATATCCTATGGTCGATAAAGCCCCGAAGTGCCGTTTCCCGGCGGCGTGTCGTATCCGGGATTTCGCGGTCCGTTTGGTTATAATCCTCGGAAACGAAACGGCGTTCGCCGTGAGACAGGGAGATCGAATGGGACTCAAATCGGACAGCTGGATCCGGAAAATGTCGCTCGAACACAAAATGATCGAACCGTTCTGCGAGGGGCTCGTCGCCGAAGGGGTCGTCAGCTACGGGCTGAGCAGCTACGGCTACGACATCCGGGTCAGCGACGAATTCAAGATCTTCACCAACATCAACGCCGAAGTGGTCGACCCCAAGGATTTCAGCGAAAACAACGTAGTCGATTTCAAAGGGGAGGTCTGCATCGTCCCCCCCAACTCCTTCGCCTTGGCCCGAACCGTGGAGTATTTCCGGATGCCTCCGGATGTCCTGGCGATCTGCCTGGGCAAAAGCACCTACGCCCGCTGCGGGATCATCGTCAACGTCACCCCCTTCGAGCCGGGATTCGAGGGGCACATCACGATCGAGATCTCCAACACCACCCCCCTCCCGGCCAAAATCTACGCCAACGAAGGGATCGCGCAGGTCCTTTTCCTCCAGGGGGACGAACCCTGCGAAACCACCTACGCCGACCGCAACGGCAAATACCAGCAGCAGCGGGGGATCACCCTCCCGCGAATCTTCAAATCTTCCTGAATCTCATCCACGATCCATACCCCCAAAAGAATCCCCGCCCGGATACCGGATCAGGTCCGGAAAGGTTGAACCCAAATTTTGATTTAGCGTTTGCGGCAGATAAACCGATGTTCGGATGCTAGGAGGAAACGATCCTGCGACACAAGCGGCTTTGTGTCGTTCACTTTGAGCCCGGAGTGATCCAAGCGTAGCAAGGCCGTGAAGGCTGAAACTGCCTCTATGCCTAGGCTCATCGCGAACGCCCGTACAAGGTTTTGGACAAATCACTCATTCCGCCGAGCATCGACACATCTGGCGCTCTTTCTACTGCATGGTTTGGGATAATTCTCGCCATGAGTGGGCCCTTTCGCCAAGACGCCAGTCCCTTGCGTTTTCTTTTTCTTTGCTTCGTTTCGTTTTTCTTTGTCGCGCGAACAAAGAAAAACAAATGAAGAGAAAAAACTCAGCGAATCACACACTCGGCCCTATCGGGCCTCCCCTCGCAAGGGACTTCGCCATAATGGATACGTCGATACTCGGTTGAGATAGGGGGAGGAGCGCCAAGCAAACAAAAATTGTTTGTAGTTTGTAGTTTCGAAACCGGAACCGTTGGAATACACGAAGCGCGTAATACCGTGAAGGCTGGAACTACCTCTTTCCCTCACATATGGGTTCACGACTCAAAGTGACGGTTAATGAAGATTACTAGCGGATTGAATTTCAGCATGATCGGGAAACGTACGCTTGATACACAAATGCGACACTTCCAAAAAAGTTTGCGCACCTACGGAAATCGGATAACAAATGCAAACGGCACGTTTGGGAATTTTGAGGATATTGTAGGAGAAATGAACTAGATCAAGAAAATGAGAAAAATAGGGTTGCCCCCGGAGGGACAATCCCGATTACGCAGCGGGATTAGAACTTGTAGTAAGCCTCGACCCGTACGCGCTGGCGGGTATCGTCGCCGATACCGGGAGCGTTGCTGTAGTCGGCATAGCGATACTCGATGTTGGCATTCAGACCCATGACTTTGAAGCGATATCCGATGCGTGCACCCCACTCATCGCCATATCCGCTATCGAAGTCAGCGTAGGCCAGTTCACCGTAGAGTTTGCCGGTTCCGAGCTTATAGCTGGCAAGACCACGGATGATGGTGGTGTTGGCAGCACCGTTGACGTTTCCGGTGTTTCCGAGGAATCCGCCGATCGCGCTACCCCAGAATCCGCTGGTGGTACCCAGAACCATGGTGTAGTCACCGTCGTTGATATATGCGGCAACCAGTTGAGCGCTGAAGTCACCCCAGCTCGAACCGATCTTACCGGCGATGCCGAAGGTCGAATCTGCACCGGTTACGTCACCGTCGACATAAACACCCTGCAGACCCCATTTGATGCTGTCGACATTTCCTTCGGCAGCGGCCCAGATCGACCATACGTCTTTGTATGACAGAGTCGAAGGATCCCAGGACAGCTTAGGCGCATAGTAAGCAGAAGCGCTCAGAGTAGTGTTGGGGAGCGACTTGTTGATCGCCGCCAGCATGAAGATACCCTGATGATCCTCACCAAGCTGAATGGTGTTGTCTTCGTTGACGGCGTTGGCAACCCATGCACCGACCAGAGTGGTATCGGGCAGATCGGTGTTTGCGATTACAACAGCGTCATAAGTGACGTCCAGTACGCCGGCGCTGCGATCCGACCACGCCCAGGGAGAAACAGCTTCAGGAAGCGCCTGGCGACCGGCTTTGATCGCGGTGTTTCCGAAGGTATAGGTCAGGTAAGCCTGAGAGATCTCGGCGTTGGTCTGATCAGCAGCGAATACTGCAGCATTGTCGGCGATGTCGAATCCGAAATCGGTCCAGCCTGCAACTTCAGCGCCGAAACCGAAGCCGTATCCGAGCTCTTTTTCGACACCCAGAACGACGACGGCAGAGAATGCGTTGTTAGCCTCATCACCCCAGTCGAGGTTGGCAGCATCGTAATCCTGCATCTGATAGCGGAACCCGATGGTTCCCCAGAAGTCGGCGGCTGCGGGGGCCGCGGGCTCGACGGGGGCGATGTCGCCACCGGCGAAGATCATGGTCGAAGCCACTACGGAGAGCAGAAGACCTTTTTTCATTTTGAACTCCTTGATATTAATTGCATCCGAAGTATAACACGATTTTCTGAAGCGTGTCAATGAAATTAACCGGATTCCAACGCAAAATTAACAAAAAATAAACACCCTATCTACACCATGCCCATTTTATGGGGATTCTTGAAGATATTAAAAAATATTTTTTTCGTGAAGCACGGGAATTGGTAAACGAAAATTACTTTATTTCCGTTTCTTTTTGAGCAGTTTTCGGTTTTCGGGGTTGCTCAACAGCGCCTCCATGGAGCGCTCGCTCTCAGGGGGAAGGGGCGGTTCGGGCTCGGCAACGTTGATGATGATGGGGTATTCCCCCACGATCACCTGCTTGATCGCCAGGAGCGGGATCGAGACCACCGAACCGAAATTCTCCTCTCCGAACCCCGCTTCGAAACGCAGCGCCTTCTCCTCGACCACCGCGCTCTCGAAGGTGTATCCGCTCAGGACAAACAGCGAAGTGGGAGCGAAACGATCCCGGATATCGGAAGGGAGCTCGGGGGAGAAGGTGCAGTGCTCCACCTCCGCGGCGACAGCGAACTCGATCCCTTCGCCGAGCAGAAAGCCAAGCGTCCGGCGGATGTGTTCGGTGATGATCTCCCGGTATCGGGGGCTCTGGAAGGGATCGGTACCCATCGTCTACTCCTCGCGTTCTCGGGCGATCGTGATGGATTCACCCGGATCGCCTAGTTTCCGGAATCCTATCATAGCGTTCATTAGGGCCAGCTCTTCGTACTCCCCCAGATCGTCCAGAGTGATCCTCCGCTCCCGCAACACCCCCTCCGCCAAAAGCCGGGCCCGCTGGGTCCCTTCCAGCAGCGGGCGTGCGGGGGTATACCACTGCTCCCCCTGCCGCAGCGCGATATTGGCGATGGTGGTGTCCCGCAGCTCCCCCCGGCGGCAAAGGAGCAGCTCGTCCCACCCCTCCCACCGCTCCCGCAACCGCTCGAACGGACTTCGGTCGGCGTATTTGTAGGGATACTCCCCCACGAACTCCACCGCCGCGATCCGTCGAGGGAGGCGGAGATCGTAGGGGAGAAACTCCACCTTTTTTATATTTAATGTATAGAGGACCCTACAGCGATAAACCCCGTCGGCCGGCGCGTCCCGCAGCAGATCCGACAGGTCGATCGGCTCTGCCGCGCCAAATAGCTCCCGGCGGGTCCTCTCGAAGCGCTCCTGGTGCCATCCCAGATGCAACGGCCGCCCCTCCTCGATCCGGATCGTCTCCAGACAGGGACCCGCGTTAGCACCCATCGTCATCTTCTTCCCGGTCGAGGATATAGCAAAAGCGCAGCCCGTGGAGGAAAATCGCCCAGGAGATGTAGATCCAAAGAAAGAAAAAGAGCAGCGTCGAAAGCCCCCCGTAGATCGTCGTGTAGGTTTTGTTGTAGGTGATGTAGAGGACGAAGCCGCTTTTGGCCAGGTACCAAATCAGCGAGGCGATGAAGGAGCTCAGAAGTACGGCCCGGGGAGAGACCCGGGTGCGGGGGGAGAACTGGTAGGCGATGTAAAACAGAAGCCAGATGATCAAATAGGGCAGGACGAAATAGATATGCAGCGTCCCCGCCACCCCCATCGACTCAAGATAGCTTCGGATCCATCCCGAGAGCCAGAACGACCCCCCCAACATCGGAGGGAGGAGCAGAAGGAGGAAAAAATAGGTCCGAAACGCCTTGAGAGCGGACCGTTTGGGGGTCTCGAAGATGTCGTTGACGATGAAGTCGTAGTCTTTGAAAAACAAAATCGCCGCGATCGTGACGTATCCGATGCCGATGTATCCCAGCTTGTCGGCATTGGCGACGAACTCGTCGATGTAGCGCATCACCGTTTTGGTATCGGAGGTGACGAGGTTCTTTTCGATCAGCTCGTGAAGCTGGGCGTAGGCGGTGTCGAAGAGCGGCAGATGGGTGAAGAGCACCAGCAAAATCACCAGAAACGGCACGATGAAAAAGAGGGTACTCCAGCTCATGCTCGCCGCGTAGAACCCCAGCCGGTCGTCGAAGAGATCTTTGAAAAAATCCCGGATGAAGAGCCAGTATTCCTTGATCAGTGTCCGCTTGCCTCTCAGCATGGAGCACCCTTCGTATCGAACACAATGAGAAATGAGAAATGAGAAATGAGAAATTTCGGTACGCGTTGCTGCGCAACGCCGTTATCCAAAAAGAAATTTCCAGCACAATCTTCCGAAATTGCCCCGGGATCATCTATCCGATCAGCAATCGGTACGTGAAATGATCGAATATCGGCAAAGCATTTCCCAAAACTTTTCTGATTTATTGCGCCGAACATGACTGCTTCACTGTTTTGGTGCTTGAAACAAGGAGTTTGATCAGTTCTTCGCAATCCGGGAGGATACTTTGCAGATACGAATCATTCAAATAGCCGGAACCATGTAGGAGCATCAACCAATAACGCGTCTCGTTTGCCTCCTTGAGAGCTATCGTGAGTTTGGTGAGAAAATCGGCTTTGGACTGGGCAAAATGGGATTCCTGGATCATCGCTCCGATCGCGGTTCCACTGCGAAGTAACTGTTTACTGAGAATGAACTCTTTTTGGTTCTGATTGAGATATTTGCTCAGATCGACGATGCGGAGTGCAAACTCGTAGCTTTTGGAACTCAATGTATCCCGTCGAATTCCAAATTTCTCATTTCTCATTTCTATTTTCTCATTGCGAAGCTTCGGCAACCGCCTCCCTGTGCTTGCACTTGAAGCACTCGTAGACCTCTTTGCCCCGGTAGGTCTTTTGCCCCATCAGGTAGCCGCACTCCGGGCATTTTTTGTTCACCGGTTCGAAATTAGCGATGAACTTGCATTTGGGGTAGTTAGAGCAACCGAAAAAGGTCCCCCTCCTCCCCTGGCGCTCGATCAGCTTCCCGCCGCACTCCGGGCAGGGAACCTCCAGTTCTCTGGGGGGAGTGAGGGGTTTGGCGTTTTTGCATTTGGGGTAGGCGCTGCAGGCGAGGAATTTCCCCCGGCGGGAGTTTTTGATCACCATCGGAGCACCGCATTTGTCGCAGACCTCGTCGGTAGCCTCGGGCTTCTCTGATTCAGTGCCGTCGAGATTGCGGCTGTAACGGCATTTGGGGTAGGCGCTGCAGGCGATGAACTCCCCGTAGCGTCCTTTGCGCCGTACCAGCTCCGCGCCGCACTCGGGACACTGCTCCCCGATGGGTACCGCGGTTTTGAGCGATTTGATCGTCTTTTTCCCCTCCTCGATCTTGGCGATGAACGGTTCGTAGAACTCCCGGAGGATCTTTTGCCAGTCCTCTTCGCCGGCGGCGATCCGATCCAGGGTCTCCTCCATCCGGGCGGTGAAATTGCTGTCGACGATCTCGGGGAAATGCTTCTCGAGCATTTCGATCACCGTGAAGGCGATCTCGGTGGGGTGGATCCGCTTCTTTTCGATCTCGATGTATTTGCGGTTCTGCAGGATCGTGATCGTCGGGGCGTAGGTGCTGGGGCGTCCGATCCCCAGGGATTCGAGTTTCTTGATCAGGCTCGCCTCGGTGTAGCGGGCCGGCGGTTCGGTGAAGTGCTGCTCGGCTTTGACGTCGCTGAGCTCCACCGGCTGACCCTCTTTGAGCTCGGGGAGGAGCTTGTCTTTTTCGTTGTAGCCGAGCACCCGGTAGTATCCGTCGAAGACCAGCTTCCGGCCGGTGGCTTTGAAGACCGACTTCTCCCCGGCAAAGAGGATCGTCTGGGTTTCGAACTCCGCATCGGTCATCTGGCATGCCAGGAAGCGGTTGTAGATGAGCCGGTAGAGTTTGAGCTCGTCGGCCGCCAGATACTTGGCCGCCATTTCGGGGGTGAATTCCACCATCGTGGGGCGGATCGCCTCGTGGGCCTCCTGGGCCCCTTTGGCCTTGGAGGCGTAGACTTTGGGTTTGGGGGGGAGATAGTCGGATCCGAAATGTTCGGAGATGAATCCCCGTGCCGCCGCGACCGCCTCTTTGGCCAGGTTGAGGCTGTCGGTCCGCATGTAAGTGATCACCCCCATCGTCCCTTTGTGGGTCTTGACCCCTTCGTAGAGCTTTTGGGCGATCATCATCGTCCGCTTGGGGGAAAAGCCCAGCTGGGTCGACGCGGCCTGCTGGAGGGTCGAGGTCATAAACGGAGGCGGCGTTTTGCTCTTGCGACGGGCGGTTTCGATCGACGCCACCGTGAAATGCTCCCCTTTGGCCGATTCGACGATCCGGCGGGCGTCGGCTTCGGTTTTGAGGGTCATTTTCTCGATCTTTTGCCCTTCGAAGCTGTAGATGTCGGCTTCGACGCTTTTTTGGAAGATCCCCCGGATGGTCCAGTACTCCTCGGGTTTGAAGGCTTTGATCTCCCGCTCCCGGTCGACGACGAGTTTGAGCGCGGCGCTCTGAACCCGTCCGGCTGAGAGTCCCTTCTGGATCTTGCTCGCCAGGAGGGGGGAGAGTTTGTATCCGACGATCCGGTCGAGCAGGCGGCGGGTCTGCTGGGCGTCGACGCTCTGCATGTCGATCCGCCGGGGATTCTCCAGCGCATGACGGATGGCGCTCTCGGTGATCTCGTGAAATACGATCCGGGGAAGCTGTTCGGGATCCTTGCCGATCGCTTTGGCGATATGGTAGCCGATCGCCTCCCCCTCCCGGTCCTCGTCAGTCGCGATGTAGACGGTTTCGGCCTCTTTGGCCAGCTTTTTGAGCTCTTTGACGGTGGGGGAGGCCTCTTTGGGGATCGTGTATTTGGGGATGAATTTCCCCTCCTCGATGGTGATGCCGAAACTGCTTTTGGGGAGATCGCGGATATGCCCTTTGGAGGCGACCACTTTGTAGTCTTTGCCCAGAAAGTTTCCGATGGTACGCGCCTTGGCCGGCGACTCGACGATGATGAGATTCTTCATATATTTAATGTAGCCCTAATCGAATTTTTTGCCATTGTAGCAAAACCCCCGCCCCTTGCCAACGCACAGGGGGCTTACCAACCGGATCGCCGCTCGTCCCAGCGGGCGAGGGCATAGAGGGCGAAAAGCTGCCGTTTGAAACGGCGGCGCTGTTTGCCGGGACGAAGATAGAACTCCAGCGCCTCGGGGCGGAACCATCCGCGCCGCTCCTGCAAAGCGAGGATCCGCCGCTCCAGTTCGCCCCCCTCGGAGAGCCATTCGATGAAGGGGTAGCTGAAGCCTTTCTTTTTCCGGGTGACGATCGCTTCGGGGAGCCATCGTGCGGCGACGGCGCGCAGGAGCTCTTTGGGGGTCCGGCCCATCCGGAGCGCTCCCGGGAGGGCAAAGGCCGTCCGGGCCAGATCGAGATCCAGAAACGGGCTGCGGGCTTCGATCCCCCGGGCCATGCTCACCCGGTCGAGCTTCTTGAGATAGAGTTCGGCCAGGAGGGTCTGGGTGTCGCAGTAGCTGTACCAGTCGGCGGGATGGAAACGCCCTGTCGATTCGAAGCGGGCCCGGTAAGAGGCGAGGGCTTCGAGGGAGGCGTTGTCCCGGACGTTTTGGCGCAGAAGCCGCGCCGATTGCAGATCGGTGAAGAGCTCCGCACTGGAGCGGAACAGGAGCGACCCTTCGAACACCCGCTTGTAGCGCTCCCACTCTTTGTTGTAGGAGAAATGGGCCCGGAAGTAGTTGCGCAGCCAGTTTTTGTGCTTGAGGGCCCGGGCCCGTTCGATGTCGAGATATTCCCGGTAGATCTTGTACCCGCCGAAAAGCTCGTCGCTTCCGTCTCCGGTGAGGATCGCCTTGATCCCCTCCGCACGGACCGCCCCCAGGAGATGCCACAAGGGGATCGCCGCCGGATCGGGCAGCGGTTCGTCCAGCACCGATTCGAGCTCCTCCATCGCGGCGAAAAACGCCGTTTTTCCCATCACGACCTCGTGGTGCTCCGAACCGACGTGCTCGGCCACGATCCGGGCCCAGGGACGCTCGTCGTAACGGTCAAACCCTTCGTACCCGATCGAAAAGGTGACGATGGGAGCGTCATGGCTTTCGGCGGCGATCGCCGCCACCAGAGAGGAGTCCAGCCCTCCCGAGAGGAGCGCCCCCCAGGGGACCTCGACGGGGATGCGGCGCTTGACGGCCCCGCGCAGCCATTCGGCCACCGCTTCGCTCCCGCTCGTGCGATCGATCAGGCTTCGGCGATCGAAGGGAAGCAGCGTATGGAGCGTCTCGAGGCGGCCCCCGGCGTACCGGGCCACCGACCCCGGGGGGAGCTGGAAGATTTCGGGATCGAAGGTGTGGGGTGCCAGGGGGCTTTGGAAAAAGAGAAACTCCGGCAGGATCCGGGTATCGAATCGGGGCGCTTTGAGCCGCCACAGCGCCTTGATCTCGCTGGCGGCCAGAAGATACCCCTCCCCTTCGGCGTAGTACAGCGGCTTCTTGCCGAAGGGATCCCGGGCCAGGACGATCGTCTCCCCCTCGGCAATCACGAGGGCATACATCCCCCGCAGGTGTTCGACGAAACGCTCTCCCCACCGCTTCCAGGCCGCGGCGAGGAGCGCCGTCTCCGCCGTTTCGTCGACCCCGAGGATGCGCCCCAGCTCGTCACGGTTGTAGATCTCCCCGTTGAGGAGGACCCGGATCGCTCCGCTGCACCCCTCCATCGGGCGGTCGATCCCGGTGATCGCCAGACGGTGACTCCCCAGTGTCAGGGTGCTTTCGTGGACGAAACACTCCCCGTCCGGTCCCCGGTGAGCCAGGGTATCGAAGGCTTCTTGCAGCTGCGTCCGCGAAAAGGGGTGCCTCCCCGCCGCGACGAAGATCGAACACATCGGCTACATGAGGATCATCATGATCAGTTCCTGGGGAGCGTAGGCGGTACCGTTGATGACGATTTTGCCCCCTTTGATCTCCCCTTTGAGCCGGTAGACGCCGTTTTCGAGTTTGGCCAGGTTTTTGGCGGCCATCGAATTGAGGATCAGGACCGCGTTGGGGTAGAGTTTCTCGGCCAGCGATTTCTCGAGAGTGAGCGAAAAGCTCCCTTCCACCAGCCTGTCGGCGTGGGCACCCAGGGCGATGAGGGCCGACATGGGGTCCCCTTTGAGGGGAGTGCCGGTGTAGGTCAGATCGAGCACCAGGCGGTTGGTCCGGCCGCTCTCGAGATCGTTTTCGAGGTGGAGCGTCGTTTTGCCGGGAATGAGCAGACGGTTGTAAACCTTGAGCCAGTCCCCTTCGAGCGCCTGGAGCCCCAGGATCGCCTTTTGGAGCGCGATGTCGTCGTGGCGATCCATCGCTTCGGCCATTTTTCGGGTGAGCTCCTCCCGCCGTTTCTGCATCTGCACCAACACTTCCAGCCCGGCGATACCCAGATGTTCCATACGGAGCTTCAGGGTATTGCGCCGTACCCCTTTGGCGGCCGCGACGGTGGCATCGTCCAGTGCCCGGGCCTCCAGATCGAACGCGAACGACGCTTCGGAGTCGCTCTGGCGATGGAGCCCCAGCCCCAACGATCCCGCGGTACGAAGGGGGCCTTTGCCCGCCAGCTCGGGGAGGCGGATCGTGATCCGGGATGCGCCGGCACGGTAGCTGCCAAAAACGATCCGATCCCCCACGAACTCCTCAATCGCCGCATCGAGATTCGGTTGGGTGATCTCCAGCGAATCGTTGCGCTCCCCGTGGGTGTCCATATAGATCCGGGGGGCCTCCGCGTGCCAGACGCCAGTGAGATCGGCCATCTTGTAGCGGTCACGGACGTGTATCGGACCGACCTCGAGACGGCTCTTGTCCTTGGAGACGCTTACTATCGGCGCGACCCGGGTGTCCTCCCAGACCCGATCGGAAAAGTCGATCCGCCCCCGATAGGCGATCGTGACCGGTTTTTGCAGACTGCGGTAAAACTCGGAATCCTTCCCTTCGGCGGAGAGGAGCGCGTCGAGTCCGATCGTATAGCGCATCCCCATCCACCCCAGGCGCAGATCGGGGAAAATCACCGGGCCGAACGAGAGAGTTTCGTTGAGTTCGATCGGATCGACGAATCCATCCAGGGACTTGCGCGGATGGGCCAGCACCCGGGCGGCACCCCGGAACCAGCCCCCCTCGAACGCGCTCAGATTGAAATCAAAGAGCTGCTGCTGGCGGTTCTCGGCATCAAGAAAGCGCATGAAGCGCTCTTTGGCGTGATGGGAGACGTAGTAGCGGGCTCCGCCGCACAGCACCACCAGGAGAACCAGAATCGTCACAAGCCGTTTTTTCATCGTATCGCTCCTTCTGAATCGCGCACACACTCCGAATCGATCTCCGACCGGGGGACACCTGGGGTCCATCGGCTGGGAATGTCGCACTGTCGTTTGGGATTATTGCACAGTTCGGAAGATGGAGTGCTGAAAGGGGTGCTATACTTCCACAAAAACGGAGCCCTATGCAGACCGATTTTCTCAACACCCATTTCCTCGAAGATATCGAAAATCCCGAGCACCCTTCCGATTTCGAAACGACGGAGGATTACGCCGTATTGATCCTCCGGCTCCCGGAGCTTCGCGACGGAAAACTGCGGATTATTTCCTACGCTTTCCTCACCCGCAGGGGGGAGTGCTACCGCTACGACCGCGAACGGAAGGATTTTGTCCTCCTGGGGGATTTCGAGGATCTCCACCGGCTCCTGGACGGGAAGATGGACGACCTCATCCGGGACGTCCGGGCCTATCATGTGGAGATCGACGCCCTGGAAGAGAGCCTCTACGACGAACCGACCCCCCGGGATTTCATGGAGCGGTGGCTCGTCTACAAAAAGGAAGTCTCCCTCATCAACCGCCTGATGTTTCACGCAACCCTCTCGTTTGAACTTTTTGTCCATTACGGCAAACGATCCGAAGCCTTCGACGAACTGGCCTACGCCGATATCCTGGAGCATATGGAACGGGTACGGGACCTGGCCAAGGCGGCGATGGACAAACTCGACAACCTCCACGATTTCTACCGGACCAAGGTGGACGAACGGATGAACCGCAACATGTACGTCCTGACGGTCCTTTCGGCAGTGTTCCTCCCGCTGACCCTGGTGACCGGATTTTTCGGAATGAATACGGGGGGACTCCCGTTCACCGACGACCCGAACGGCACAAGTAAAGTGACGGGGATCTCGTTGCTGCTGGAGTTTCTGTTTCTGCTCTATTTCTTCGCCGTCAGCCGCCCCGCGATCCGGCGTTTCCGGCGGGACCAAGCCGGAAAATGAACGCACCCCGATGGTATAATCCCCATTAAACCCAAACCATGCAGTAGCCAGTACGCCATCTGTATCGATCATCGGCGGCATGGGCAACACATCCAAAGCCTCGACGCACCCTCCGGGTGCGCCTACGTTTTGGCTGTGCACCCCTACACACCGAGCATCGACACATCTAACGCACTTTCTACTGCATGGTTTGGGTTAACAAATCAACCGAAATTTCTAATTGCCAGTTCCTAGTTACTCGTTCCTGGCAAGAATGGAACAAGCATGAAAAAAACCCTCCATCTGGTCAGCCTGGGCTGCACCAAAAACCTGGTCGACAGCGAAGTGATGCTGGGCAAACTGGCCGACTACGATCTCACCGACGACGCCTCTCGTGCCGATGTGATCATCGTCAACACCTGCGGCTTCATCGAAGCGGCCAAAGAAGAGTCGATCGCCACGGTACTCGAGCTCCATCAGCAACGCAAATCCGACTCCCTGCTGGTCATGAGCGGCTGTCTGAGCGAACGGTACAAAGAGGAGCTCTCGGAGCAAATGCCCGAGATCGACATTTTCACCGGGGTAGGCGACTACGAGCGGATCGACGAGCTGATCCGCCAAAAGCGCAGCAGCTTCAGCCCCGAGGTCTACTTGGCCACCGAACGCTCCCCCCGCATGATCACCGGCTCCAACTACCACGCCTACATCAAGAGCGCCGAGGGGTGCAACCAGAACTGCTCCTTTTGCGCCATCCCCGGTTTCAAGGGTCGTCTGCACTCCCGCACCCTCGATTCGATCGTGGCGGAAGTGTCGGCCCTGACCCAGAAGGGATTCTACGACTTCAGCTTCATCTCCCAGGACAGCTCCAGCTACGGGCGGGATCTGGGGCTTCGAGACGGTCTGATCGATCTGATCCGCCACGTGGAGATGATCCCGGGGGTCCGCAGCGCCCGGATCCTCTACCTCTACCCCAGCACCACGAGTCTGGAACTCATCGACGCCATCGCCGAGAGCCCCATCTTCCAGACCTACTACGACATGCCGATCCAGCATATCGACGATACGATGCTCAAGATCATGAAACGGGGCTTCGGCGAGCCCAAAACCCGCGAACTCCTGGAGGCGATGCGGGCCAAGGAGGGGGGCTTCGTGCGCACTTCGGTTATCGCCGGCCATCCGGGGGAGAGTGAGGAGAGTTTCCGAAAGCTCTGCGATTTTCTGCAGGGCTTCGGCTTCGACCGGATCAACGTCTTTGCCTACTCCCACGAGGAGGATACCGCCGCCTTCGACATGCAACAGCTCCCGCCGGAAGTGATCGAGGAGCGCACCGCCGTCCTGGGGGAGATCGCCGCCCGCAGCCGCGAAGCGTCGCTGGAAAAGATGATCGGCCGGGAGTGTCGCCTGGCTATCGACGGCCCCAGCAGCGAGCACGAATACCTCCTCTCCGCCCGCCCGCTACTGTGGGCCCCCGAAATCGACGGAGAAGTCCTCGTCAACGACACCAACGACCTCGACGTGAAGATCGGCGGACTCTATCGGGGGAAGATCACGGAGAAAGCGGGGGAATACCTGCTCGCAACATTGTTGAATGAGGAATGAGGAATGAGGAACGAGGAACCGAAAAGGAGCGATCCTTTAGGCGAAAAAAGTTTTGCATTTGCACTGAGAATCGTCAGACTCGGGAAATTCCTGAAAGAAACCCATCGAGAATTCATCATTTCCAAACAGATTCTTCGCAGCGGTACTGCTATCGGGGCACTCGTTGCGGAAGGAAAATATGCCCAATCCAAAGCGGATTTTCTCCACAAATTGTCAATCGCCCTCAAAGAGGCAAGCGAAACGGAATACTGGCTACGGCTCCTCAAAGAATCACGATACATTGATGATACAATGTTCCACAGCCTATATAAAGATTTGGACGAACTCCTCCGTCTACTCATCGCAAGCACAAAAACGATCAAGCAAGCATGAATACCATCCATCGGTTCCTCATTCCTCATTCCTCGTTCCTCATTCAAGGAAAATGCCTTCTGGCTTTTTCCCACGGTCTGGATTCCACCGCCCTCTATCACCTCCTGCGTGAATCGGGGATCGATTTCGACGTGGCGCTGGTCAACTACGGGATCCGGGAACAGGCCGACGAGGAGGAAGCGGCGGCCAGAGAGCTGGCGGAGCGGGACGGACGGCGGATCTTCGTGGCGCATGCGCCCCGCATGACGAGCGATTTCGAAGCCAGGGCCCGGAAATTCCGCTACGATTTTTTCGAATCGCTCATCGAGAAGCACGGTTACGACACCCTCCTGACCGCCCATCAACTGGACGATCAACTCGAATGGATGCTGATGCGTATGATCCGGGGGGCGGGAGCGGCCGAACTGGCGGGGATGGAGCCGGTCAGCCTCCGCCGCACCCCGTCAGGCCATGCGTACCGCATCGTACGGCCCCTCCTGGAGGTTCCCCGCGCACAGCTGCGCCGCTATCTGCAAGAGCGGCGGATCGGATGGTTCGACGACGTGGAGAATGTTGCGGGGACAAACGAGCGGAGCCGGATCCGGCCGCTGGCTGCGAAACTGATGAAAGGGAACGAAACGGGGATCGCCCGGAGCCTGGAGTATCTGCGCCGGGACCGGGAACGGCTCCGATCGGGGGGGCGGCTCCTTTACAGCCGTGACAAGCTGCGGATCGTGGAGATTGACAGCCCCGACAACCTCGTCCGCATCGCCGATACACAGCTCAAAGAGCTGGGCTATCTCATGAGCCGTTTCGAGCGGGAGCGGATCGAGCGGGACCCCTCGACGGTTCTGGGGCGGCGCTGGGCGGTCGAACGGAGGGGGAATCGGCTCTTCATCGCCCCCTGGGTGCCGGGCCTCGTCCTCCCCAGGCGCTTCCGGGAAGCGTGCCGCAGGGCGGGAATCCCCCCCAAGATCCGCCCCTGGCTCTACCGGAAGGGGATCGACCCTCAGGAACTTTTGTGAAGCGCGAGCGAGCGCTCGATCAGATCGAGCAGGGGCCGGGCCCGTTCGGCGGCCCGGTAACGGTGGGAGATACTTTGCTTGACGGAACTGTCAAGCTCCCCCAGGGTTTGGGTAAACCCTTCGGGGATGAACATCGGATCGTAGCCGAAGCCCCCCTCTCCCCGGGCTTCGGGGATCACCTCCCCGTGCATCCACCCGTGGACCACGTACTCCCCCACCGGAGAGACGATGGCGATCGCCGCGGTGTAGTAGGCGGGGGTCCGTTCGATCCCCCGCTTTTCGAGCTCCCCGATCAGCTTCCGCAGATTCTCCCGGTCGCTCGCCCCCTCCCCCGCATAACGGGCCGAATAGATCCCAGGGACGCCCCCCAGCGCGGGGACCGAAATCCCGCTGTCGTCCGCCAGGACGGCCATCCGGGGATTCTCCCCCAGTCGCTCGTAGACGGCCCGGGCCTTGAGCAGGGCATTCCCCGCAAACGTGGAAGCGCTCTCCTCCACCTCGAAGGGGGCGATCAGTTCGTCGTATCCCACGATACGATCGCCGAAAATCTCCCGGAACTCCCGAATTTTCCCTTTGTTGCCGCTGGCGAGTACCCACTGCATGTTAACCTTCCGTAAATCGCAATCTCACTATAATCCCTTCGAAGGATGGCGGACAAATTTTCCTTTTGGAACGAATTTCCGCCACAACCCGGTTCGAAACGTTTTTGCGCACCATTATACCCGAGCAAAGGATAAAAGGATGAAAGAGATCGTCGCCAAAACCTGGCATCTGAGCATGATCATCGGGCTCCGCTTTCTGGGCCTTTTCGTCGTCATTTCGGTCCTTTCGGCCTACGCCAAGGACCTCCCCGGGGCCACCCCCACCCTTGTGGGTCTCGCGGTGGGGGGATACGCCTTCACCCAGGCGGCGTTTCAAGTCCCTTTCGGTTCGCTCAGCGACCGCATCGGACGCAAAAAAGCGATCCTCATCGGTCTGCTCATTTTCGCCGTCGGTTCGGTGATGGCGGGGATGGCCCAAAACATCTATACGCTCCTCATCGGCCGCTTCCTCCAGGGAGCCGGAGCGATCGGTGCGGTAATCATCGCCATGATCAGCGATCACGTCCGGGAAGAGGAGCGTGCCCACGCGATGGCGGTCATGGGGATGGTGATCGCCCTGGCCTTCACCGCCGCCATGATCATCGGGCCCATCGTCGGAGGGCTCCCCCACGGGGTGCCGCTGCTCTTCTATCTCACCGCCGCGATGGCGATCCTTTCGATCGTTCTGCTCTTTACAGTGGTTCCCGAACCCCCCAAAATCACCCACACCTTCGCCGAAGAGGAAGCCCAGGTCCGCCACGTCTTCAAAGACAGGGATCTGGTGCGAATGTATATTACGTTCCTCTTCCACTCTTCGACGATGGCGATCGCCTTTTTCCTGATCCCGCTGATGCTCAAAAGCCGTTTCGAACTCCCCCTCGGATCGTTTTGGAAGGTCTATCTCCCTGCGGTCTTCCTGGGAATTCTGGCGATGGGCCCCGCGGCGGTTTTCGGCGAAAAATACAACAAAGGCAAAGAGGTCTTCCTCGCCTCGATCGCTTTCATCGCCCTGGCCTTCGTCCTGATGGGATTCTCCTCGTCTTTGTGGCTTTTTGGCGTAGGGGTGAGCCTCTTTTTCATCGGCTTCAACATGTTCGAACCGCTGCTGCAGAGTTTCGTGAGCAAATTCGCCAAAGCCCACCAGAAAGGAGCCGCGCTGGGGGTCGCCAATACCTTCGCCTATGTGGGGATGGGGGTCGGCGCAACGCTTGCCGGGTGGATTTTCAGCCATTGGAGCGTCAAGGGGGTCGCCATCGCCGTCCTGATCGTCTCGGTCTTCTGGGCCCTGTGGATCGCCCGAATGCGCAACCCCGGACTGCGGGGAACCCTCTACCTCGACACCGAACACTTTGATCGGGACAAACTCCCCCAGCTCAAGCAAAAAGAGGGGATCAACGACATCTACGTCAACGAAACCGAAGGGGTGATGGTGATCAAATACGACAAAGAGCTCCTCGACGAAGACGAGATCCGGGGATTCATGCTCAAACGGGAAGAGGCCTAACGCCGCAGATAATCTTCCAAAATGGCGGCGTGATCGAAACAGAGTCGCCCCCAGGGGATCTCCTCCAGCCGATAGACGAAGGCCTCTTTGGCATCGTCTCCCCCCACCGGCTCCCCCCGGGCTTCGCAGACGAAAACGCAGCTGGCGGTATGGAAGCGGGGATCGCGTGCCGGATCGCTGTAGACCCCCAGCAGGCGGCGTATCGTCACCGTCAATCCCGTCTCCTCCCGCATCTCCCGCACGCAGGCCTCTTCCACCCGCTCTCCGATCTCAACGAACCCTCCCGGGAGCGCCAGCCCCCGGGGTTCGTTTTTCCGTTCGATCAGGACGATCCCCCGGAACTCCCGCCCGTCGTAGATCTCGATGATCCCGTCGGTGGCCAGATGGGGGGTGCGGATCATGCGGGGGCCTTCCCTTTTTCGGCTAGAATCTGTCGCACCACCTCCCGGTCGTCGAAGGGGTATTTGACCCCGGCGATCTCCTGGTAGTCTTCGTCCCCTTTGCCCAGAATCAGCAGGATCTCCCCCTCTTCCAGCTCATCGATCGCCCGTTCGATCGCCTCCCGGCGGTCGACGATGGCCCGGACGTTCTCCTTGCCTTTGAGCCCTTCGAGGATCTCGTCGATGATCGCCCGGGGATCTTCGCTGCGGGGGTTGTCGCTGGTGACGTAGATCTTCTTGGCGAAGCGCCCGGCGACCGCCCCCATCCTGGGGCGTTTGCCCTGATCCCGGTCTCCGCCGGCACCGAATACCACCGCTAGTTCCTTGTCCTTGAGGCTGTCAAGAACCCGGTACATCCCGTCGTCGGTGTGGGCGAAATCGACGATGATCATGGGATCCTTGCTCACCACCTCCATCCGTCCGCTCACCCCGCCGAAATACTCCACCTGTTCGCAGATCTCGGCTAGGGGGCGGTCGGTGAGGAGCTTCACCGCGCTCATGGCGGCGGTGAGGTTGTAGAGGTTGAAAAGCCCCATCATGTTGGAAAAGAACGCCTCCTGCTCGTCGCGGTAGCGGAGCACCCCGCTGATCCCCCCCTGGAGCGAATAGGCCAGGATCTTGAAGGCGGCGGGCTCGTCGACCCCGTAGGTGGAGGCGTTGACCGGGCTGAAGGTGATGTTTTTGATTTCGTCTTTGTTGAGGAGCTTGGGGCTCTCGTCGGCGAAGAACCGGCTTTTGACCCTCCGGTACTCCTCGACGGTCCCGTGGTAGTCCAGATGGTCCCGGGTGACGTTGGTGTGGACCTTGAGGGCGAAGTCGATCCCCTCGATCCGCTCCTGATCGATAGCGTGGGAGCTCACCTCCATCACGAAATGTTTCGCCCCCTCGTCCCGGGCCCGCTTCATGTTCCACAGGGTTTCGAGGATCGAAGGGGTGGTCATGTGTTTTCCGTCGACGAGACGGTCGTCGACAAACAGCCCCCGGGTCCCCTGCAGTGCAGCACTCTCCCCGAGATCGAGCAGAATCGAGTAGATCAGTGCGGTGGTGGTGGTTTTGCCGTTGGTTCCGGTTACGCCGGTCACCCGCAGCTCCTCCAGACCCCAGGCTGTGATGAGATCGGGGACCTCCATCACCGGCGTCCCCTCCGGGATCCGGTCGTAATAGGGGGAATTCTGGATCGTTTTGAGGAAAACCGTCGAATCGTCGATCTCGGCGGTATTGTCGGTGATGAAGGGGCGGGCCGCCCCGGCGATCGGGATCCTCACCGTTTCGTATCCTCGAGAAGGTGATACAGGGCGTAGATCTCCTGGTCGTTTCCGAAGGTTTCGGCGTGGGCGTCGAGGTGTTTGGCGGCGATGTCGTGCAGGCCCGCTTCCGCCAGCCGCTTGATGAAGTCGATGAACTCGTCGCGGCTGCGGATATAGACCTTGGTCGAGAACATGATGTCCTCGAAGGCCTCCCGGAAATCCCCTTTTCCCTCGACGAGTTTCAGGAAATCCTTGTAGCGGATCCCCTCGGCCAGCGCCGCCTCCTCGAGACCTCCGATGAGCTGCTCGCGGATCACGACGCGGGTGGCGTAGATCGCCTCCATCAGTTCGTCGATCACCTTCTCGGCGTTGGCATCGGAGTGTTTGATCGCCTGATAGTAGTCAAACAGCGCCTGGGCGTCTTCGTCGTTCTCCAGCCCCATGTCGCTGAGGATCACCCCGATACGGGCATCTCTCAATTGCGGATCTTCCTGCAAGACGAGGCTGTAGATTTTGAGCGCGTTGTCGTAATCACGGTTGAGAAACTGTTCTTCGGCGCGCTTGAGCAAAACTCGTTTGTTCGTCATCGTATCCTCGCTTTGGTCGAAAATATTGTATCACATCCATTTTTCATATAACCAAAAAATGTCCGAAACGGAAGCTACCCAGGTTGCATTCGGTGAGGAAAAAAAGAGAGGAAACAGAGGGAAGAATGTGGTACGTCCAGGAGGATTCGAACCCCCGACCTTCGGAACCGGAATCCGACGCTCTATCCAGCTGAGCTATGGACGCATCGCTACGCCGCTCGGCGTATGCCGGCGGCATTATAGCACAATTTCAGACCAGTTCGATGATCGCCATCTCGGCGGCGTCGCCCCGGCGGATCCGGGTCTTGATGATCCGGGTGTATCCACCGTTGCGATCGGCGTAGCGGGGGGCGATCTCCTCGACCAGCTTTTTGGTGCTCGCCTTGTCTTGGAGCTGGGCGAAGACCGCCCGGTGGGCATTGAAATCGCCGGGTGCGGCCTTGGTGATGAGCTTTTCGTAGTACTTGCGGAGCTCCTTGGCCTTGGGGAGCGTCGTCTCGATCCGCTCGTGCTCGGTCAGAGCGATCGCCAGGTTCTTGAGCAGGGCCGCGCGGTGCTGAGACTTGCGGCCCAGTTTGCGATATCCATGTCTATGTCTCATGGTGATCCTTTGGTTTACTGTTCTTTGGTTTGTGCGATTTTTTTCGTCAGTGCCGCGCGGGTCTCTTCGTCCAGTTCGAAATCGGGACCGAATCCGTGCTGGGTGAGGACCTCTTGGATCTCGTCGAAGGACTTTTTGCCCAGGTTTTTGATCGCCTTGATCTCCGATTCGTCCATGAGGACCAGTTCGCCCATATAGCGGATCCCCGCCCGGTCGAGCGAATTGAAGCTTCGTGCGCTCAGCCCGAGGGTATCGACGGGGACCATGAAGGCCTTGAGTTCGTTGGCGGCCCCTTCCCCTTCCTGCGCCGAACCGAAATCGACATCCAGTACCGATCCGAAGACCGAAAGCTGTGAATTCATCGTCTCGAGTGCGTTGACGAAGGCCTGGACCGGGGTGATCTGTCCGTCGGTCTCGATATCGAAGACGATCTTTTCGTAGTCGGGGTTGTCCTCGACCAGAACGTTTTCGATCTTGTAGTTGGCCTTCCGCACGGGGGTGAAGAACGCATCCAGGGCGATCGCCTCGTGATCGACCTCTTCCCGGAGATCTTCGCTGGGGACGTATCCGATCCCCTTGGCGATCTCGAGGGTGAAATTGAGTTCACCGTCCTCGTTGAGGGTGGCCAGATGGGTCTCGGGATTGACCACGTCGACCTGCTCGTTGACCAGATCGGCGGCGGTGACCTCCTTGGGCCCTTTGAAGCTGTAGTTCACCACGGCACGGTCGAGCTCGTCACGGATCCGGAAGCGGATGCTCTTGAGGTTGATGATGAATACGGCGATGTCCTCGTGCATCCCCCGGATCGAATCGAACTCGTGGGCCGCCCCTTCGATTTTGACCGAAATGGGGGCGTAGCCGATGGAGCTTCCCAGCAGAAGGCGTCTGAGGGGGTGGGCCAGCGTCACGGCGTATCCGCTCTCAAAAGGGTAGGCGATCACCTGCGCCTTGGTCTCGCTGATCTCGTTGACCTCCACTTCGCTGGGCAGAAAAGGCGCTGTTTTGATCTTTTTCATATGGCTAGCCTTTCAACGGTTACTGTTACTTGGAGTAAAGCTCGACGATCAGACGCTCTTCTACGGGAATGGAAATCTCGTCTCTCTCGGGGATCCGGGTGAAGATCCCGAACAGCTTCTCCTTGTCCACGTCGACCCATTCGACGAGTCCGGTCTGGTTGGTCAGCTCGATCGAGCGCAGGATCTGGGGGTTGTTTTTGCTCTTCTCCCGCACTTCGATCTTCTGTCCGGGCTTGACCCGATAGGAGGGGATGTCGACCCGCTTGCCGTCGACCAGGATGTGGCCGTGGTTGACCAGCTGCCGGGCGAAAGCCCGGGTGGTCGCGAAGCCCATCCGGTAGACCACGTTGTCCAGCCGCTGCTCGAGCAGCTGGATCAGCAGTTCCCCGGTGTTCCCCTCGCGGCGGTTGGCCTCCTTGAAGATCGAGCGGAACTGCTTCTCGCTCACGCCGTACATGAACTTGGCCTTCTGCTTCTCGCGCAGCTGCAGGCCGTATTCGCTGATTTTCGTGCGGCGCTGTCCGTGCTGTCCCGGAGGATAGGGGCGCTTCTCGAGCGCGCTCTTACCGGCCAGCCGGCGCTCACCTTTCAATCCGAGATCGACTCCGAGTCTCCGTTCGAGTTTTTCTCTAGGACCTCTGTATCTTGCCATCGTACTTACCTTTTCTCGTTTTCTTCGCTCTTGCTACGCTGCGGCCCGATTAGACGCGGCGCTTCTTGGGGGGACGGCAGCCGTTGTGGGGCAGCGGGGTGATGTCCTTGAACCACAGAACCCGGATCCCTTCGACCGCACCGACCGATTTGACGGCGGTTTCGCGGCCCGAACCGGGACCCTGGACTTTGATGCCGACCTCTTTGATGCCGTATTCCTTGGCTTTGTTCATCGCATCCTCGACCGCCTGCTGGGCGGCGTAGGGGGTCGACTTTTTGCTCCCTTTGAAGCCGAGCGCGCCGGCGCTGCTCCAGGTCAGGACGTTACCCATCTCGTCGGTAACGGTAATGACGGTGTTGTTGAAGGTAGCCGCGATGTAGACCACGCCGCGGGCGACACTCTTTTTGATTTTTTTCTTGGCCATCTTGCTTCTACTCCTTACGCTTTACCGACGGTTTTGCGCTTACCCTTCCGGGTGCGTGCGTTGGTCTTGGTCCGCTGTCCGCGCACGGGGAGCCCTTTTCGGTGGCGCAGTCCCCGATAGTTCCCCAGGTCCATCAGGAATTTGATGTCCATCATCACTTTTTTGCGCAGATCCCCTTCGACCACGTAGTGCTCCTGGATCTCCTTGCGGATCGCCGCGGCCTCCTGGTCGGTGAGCTCGTGGACCCGCTTGTCGTAGCTGATCCCGGTCGCGTCGAGGATTTTGCGCGAACTCGTCAGACCGATGCCGTAGATGTAGGTCAGCGCATATTCCATCCGCTTGTTTTTGGGCAAATCAACACCAGCGATACGTGCCATGGTTATCCTTGTCTCTGTTTGTGCTTGGGATTCTTGCAAATCACACGGACGACGCCTTTTCGTCGAATCACTTTGCAGTCGTCACACATTTTCTTTACCGAGGGTCTGACCTTCATAGGGTACTCCTGTATCGTTTTGCACCGTGGGATCCACAGCGCCGAACGTCGATCGAAACGCACCCCCCGATCTTCGGGGGTCGCTTCGCGGTATCGTGCGGCGTATGGATCGAATGCGTGGAGCGGTGAGAAGTCTCCGCACCAACCCTTGACGATCCGGTGCGCGATCGGCAAAGGTTCTTCGCACAGTCGCCCTACTTCTCCGGATGGATTTTCGGGGCCGTGAGTATACCCGAAAAAGGCTGAAAAATCACTTATACCGGAAGGTGATCCGCCCTTTGTCGAGGCTGTAGGGGGTCAGCTCCACTTTGACACGGTCCCCCGGGAGGATCTTGATGTAGTGCATCCGCATTTTGCCGGCGATGTGGCAGAGCACGACGTGCCCGTTGTCCAGCTCCACCCGGAACGTCGCGTTGGGGAGCGCCTCGATCACCTTGCCGTCGATTTCGATCACATCGTCTTTTGCCAAATCTGTTTCCTTTCGGAGTGTTTTTCGTCCTGCGGACCGGTCCCAGCGGGCCGAGGCCCCCTCGGATCGGGCCGCGTCAAGGGAGCGTCAGGATCTGTGCCCTGCCGTCGACCACCGCCACCTGATGTTCGTAGTGGCTGCCGCGCAGTCCGTCTTCGCTCACCACCGACCATTCGTCTTCGAGAAGCACCGGTTCGCCGCTTCGCTGACAGACCATCGGTTCGATGCAGAAGACCATGCCGTTTTTGATCTTGGGACCCTGGTTGGGTTTCCCTTCGAGATAGTTGAGGATATTGGGTTCGTCGTGGGGTTTGGTCCCGATCCCGTGGCCGCAGTAGTTGCGTAACGGAACGAATCCTCTGGAGGTGATGCTCTCTTCGAGGATGGCGCTAAGCTCCTTGAAACGCATCCCGGGTCGGATCGCTTCGATCGCTTCGTAAAGAGCCTCTTTGGAGCATGCGATCAGCCGCCGGTCGGTCTCGCTCACCTCCCCCACGGGAATCGTGATCGCCGCATCGCCGTAATACCCTTCGAGTTTCGATCCGATATCGAGCCCCAGGATGTCCCCCTCCTGCAGCGCATAATCGGTGGGGACGCCATGAATGATCACCTCGTTGACCGAGGTACACACGCTTGCGGGAAAGCCGTAGAGCCCTTTGAATGCCGGTTCCGCCCCGAGGCTTCGGAGGTATTCTTCCCCCATGGCGTCGATCTCACGGAGGGTCATACCGGGCCGGATCCGTTCACGGAGGTATTCGAGGGTCTGGCCGACGATTGCGCCGGCACGACGCAGTTTCTCGATCTCGGCCGGTTTACGCAGAGGGATCGCCATCAGAGGCCTACGTTCCCCAGCACTTCGTACTGGGCCATGGTCCGTTGGGCTTCGATCTTGCGCATCGTATCGAGCGCGACCTGTACGACGATCAGGACCGCGGTCCCTCCGAAGTAGAACGAAGCTCCCAGGCCATTGATCAGAATGAACGGTAGCGTCGAAACCAGCGCCAGATAGAGCGATCCCCAGACGGTGAGCTTGCTCGCCACGTCGTTGAGGAATTTCGCCGTCTGTTCACCGGGGCGTACGCCGGGGATGAATCCCCCCTGCCGCTTGAGGTTGTCGGCGATGTCTTTGGCGTTGAACGCGATCGACGCGTAGAAGAACGCGAAGAAGATGATCAGTACGAACATCAATACGTTGAACGCGATCCCGCCGGGATGGAGAAAGTCGGCCACCATTTCGGCGTATTTGTTGGTCGAAGACTGCAGGAGCGTCAGGGGGAACATCAGCACCGCACTGGCGAAGATGGGGGGAATCACCCCGGAGAGGTTGACCCGTACGGGGATGTAATTCATCACCCGGCGGTGCTGGTTTTGCAGGATCGTTTTTCGGGAGTAGCTGATGGGGATGCGGCGTTCCCCCAGCTCCACGTAGATGATCGCGAGGATCGTGGCGATGACGATCGCCAGGATCGCCAGGACCACCAGGAAGTTCATCGTCCCGGAGTTGACCGCGGCGACGGTCGTTCCGATCGCGGCGGGGATCCGCGAAACGATCCCGGCGAAAATGATAAGCGAAATTCCGTTCCCGACCCCTTTTTGGGTAATCTGCTCACCGAACCACATCAACAGCATCGTTCCGGTCAGCATCGAAAAGACCGTGATGATCATGAAGGTAGTATGGTCGATCGTGACCGCGCTTTGACCTCCGGCCCCTTTCATCGCCATCAGCCCCATCGAGACCCCGATCGCCTGGACGATGGTGACGAAGATCGTTCCGTAGCGGATGATCTGCATGTATTTCTGCATCCCGTCACGCTCTTTTTTCATCTGTCCGAGTCCGGGGAAGGTGGCGGCGAGGAGTTCCATGACGATAGCCGCGGTGATGTAGGGCATCACCCCCAGGGAGATGATCGACATCCGCCGGATCGCGTTCCCGCTGAACATGTTGGCCAGCCCCAGGGCGTTGTTGGCGTTCTGGTCGAAGAAGTGTTTGATCACGTCCAGATCGACGCCCGGGACCGGGATGTAGGCAAGAACCCGATAGGCAAACAGGAACCCGAGGGTGATCAGGATTTTCTTCGTCAAAGCGTTTCCCATCGTTACTTCCTGCTGGTGGTTACGGCATCATCCTTGATCTTGGATGCGAGGTCTTTGGCCCCGGTTCCGATAAGTTTAACGCGCGTGACGTTTTTGCCCATCTTGTGGACGGAGCGAATCGTCTCCAGGGTGATCTCCTCGAGTTCGGCGACCGCTTTGATCCGGTCGACGTTGATCACGTAGGGTTTTTCGACCCGGGAGCTGAATCCCACTTTGGGGAGCCGCTTGTACAGAGGCTGCTGCCCCCCTTCGAAGCCCCGCTTCCGGCTGTAACCGGTGCGGGCCTTCTGCCCTTTTTGTCCCCGACCGGCGGTTTTGCCGGTACCGGATCCCTGTCCGCGTCCGACGCGCTTGGTCTTATGGGTCGAGCCGGGTGCCGGCTGAAGATTGTGCAAACCCATCGTATGCTCCTTAGCCTTTGATTCTGGTCAGCGCTTCGACGGTGCAGCGGACCAGGTTGTTGGGGTTGTTGGACCCGATCGATTTGGCGATGATGTCCTTGATCCCCGCCAGTTCGATGACGGGACGGGCGGCACCACCGGCGATCGCACCGGTACCCTCGCTGGCGGGCCGGAGGATGATCCGGCTGGCGTTGTACTTGTGCTCGATGTCGTGGGCGATCGTGGTCCCTTTGATCCCTTTGAGGGTCACCAGGTTCTTGAAGGCGTCATCGACCGCCTTCTTGATGGCGTCGGGAACCTCTTTGGCTTTGCCGTATCCGTATCCGATGGTCCCTTTGCGGTCCCCCACGACCACCAGGGCGGTGAAGCGGAACCGGCGACCACCTTTGACGACCTTGGTCACGCGACCGATATTGACGACGACCTCTTCGAAATCTTCTCTGTTGATGTGTTCCATTCACGCTTCCTTAAAACTTGATCCCGGCTTCCCGGAGCGCATCGGCGAACGATGCGACCACGCCGTGATAGAGATATCCGTTGCGATCGAAGACGATCCGCTCGATCTTGGCGGCCTTGAGCTTCTCGGCCAGGTCCGCCGCCACTTTTTTGACGTCCTCTTTGTTGGCGCGCAGCCCCAGCTTCCGGCCGTCGGCATACGCGATGGTGTGTCCCCGGTCGTCGTCGATCGCCTGGGCGTAGAAGTGTTTGTTGGAGCGGAAGACACTCACACGGGGAAGTTCGGCCGTCCCGTGGATCTTTCCGCGTACCCGCCGTTTGCGCTGAGCGCGGACGCGGTTTTTCTTGTCCTGAATACTTTTCAACATCTCGACGCTCCTTATTTACCGGCCGCTTTACCGGCTTTTCTGATGATCACTTCGTCCGTATATTTGATCCCCTTGCCTTTGTAGGGCTCGGGCGGACGGAATCCGCGGATCTCCGCAGCGACCTGACCGACCTGCTGTTTGTCGGTCCCGCTGACGGTGATGACGTTTTTGTCAACCTTGATGTCAATCCCTTCGGGGATGGGGTAGTTGACCGGATGGGAGAATCCCAGCTGGAGCTCCAGGGTCTTGCCGCTGACGTTGGCACGGTAACCGACCCCGTTGATCTCCAGAGACTTGCTGAACCCTTTGTCCAGACCGATCAGGATGTTGTTGAACAACGACCGGTAGGTCCCCCAGTAGGCCGAAGACTGCTTGTCTTCGCCGTTGCGGGTGAAGACCACTTCGTTGTCCTTGATCTCGACGTTGACCCGGCCGTGGGTCTCGAGACGCTTTTCGAGATTCCCTTTTTTGGCTACCAGGACGGTTCCGTCGAGTTTCACTTCGATCCCGGAGGGGATCTGTACGGGTACTTTTCCGACTCGTGACATCGCGACCCCCTTACCAAACGCTGCAGATGACTTCGCCACCTGCACCCTTTTTGTAGGCTTCGTCGTTGGGAAGCACGCCGTAGCTGGTCGAAACGATCAGCGTTCCGTATCCGTTCTTGAAGCGCTTGATCTCGTCCTTGCCCTTGTAGATCCTCCGGCCGGGCTTGGAGATCCGCTTGAGTTCGTTGATCACGCTGCGGCCGTCTTCGTCGTACTTGAGGACCACCTTGATCGTCTTTTTGTTGTTCCCGGCATCTTCCACCGTATAGCTTTCGAGATACCCTTTCTCCACCAGAATAGAAACGATCGCTTCGATCATCTTGGAATGGAGAAGCTCGGCGGTCTCCAGTCGTCGCAGCGCGGCATTTCTGATTCGAGTAAGAGAATCTGCAATTCTGTCTGTCATCATCTTTTACTCCTTGCTTACCAGCTTGCTTTACGCATGCCGGGGATCTGACCTTCGGAGGCCATCTTTCTCAAACAAATCCGGCAGATCCCGAAATCACGATAGACGGAATGGGGACGGCCGCAGATGTTACAGCGGGTGTAGGCCCGAACGGCAAACTTGGGCTTGCGCTTCTGTTTGGCGATCATCGATTTCTTTGCCATTTACTTTCTCCCTTTCGCGAACGGCATACCCAGCTTCTCGAGCAGGGCATAGGCCTCTTTGTCGTCGTCGGTGCTGGTGACGATGGTGATGTTCATCCCGTGGGTTTTCATGATCTTGTCGTACTCCACCTCGGGGAACATCAGCTGCTCGTCCAGACCGAAGTTGTAGTTGCCCCGACCGTCGAATCCCTTGCGGGAGAGGCCCCGGAAGTCTTTTACCCGGGGAAGGGCGATCGAAATCAGTTTGTCGAGGAAGTTGTACATCCGCTCACCCCGCAGGGTCACTTTGATCCCGCTGGGGGAGCCTTCGCGGGCTTTGAAGCCGGCGACCGACTTTTTGGCCAGGGTGATGACGGCGTGCTGTCCGGCGATCAGGCTGATGGTGTCGGCCATGTTCTGGATCAGTTTGCTGTCCTTACCCTCTTCACCGGCACCTACGCTGATGACCACCTTCTCGAGCTTGGGGGTCTGCATCACGTTTTCGATGCCGAGTTCCTCTCTGAGGGCGGGAACGATCGATACATACTTCTCTTTGAGTCTGCTCATCTCAGCCCTCCACTTTTTTGACGTTGGAAATATGGATGGGCATCTCTTTGTTGATGAAGCCCCCCTCTTTGTGTTGTTCGCTGGGCTTGACTGCTTTGCGCGCGACCTTGCACCCCGAGACGATCACCGCGTCTTTTTTGGTCAGGACCTTGAGGACCTCGCCGGTTTTCCCTTTGTCGTCCCCGGCGATGACCATGACCCGGTCGCCCTTTTTGATCTTGAATTTCTTTGCCATTACCAAACCTCCGGCGCGAGGGATACGATCTTCATGAAACCGGCATAGCGGGTCTCACGGCTTACGGGTCCGAAAATCCGGGTCCCGATGGGCTCTTTCTTGTCGTCGATGATCACCGCCGCGTTGTCGTCGAAGCGGATCAGGGATCCGTTTTCGCGCTGGATTTCCTTTTTAGTCCGGACGACGACGGCCTTGACGACTTTTCCTTTTTTGACCTTTCCGTTGGGGAGGGCTTTTTTGACCGAGGCGACGATCACGTCACCCACGCTGGCGTAGCGCCGCTTGGAGCCCCCCAACACCTTGATGCACATGATCTCTTTGGCGCCGCTGTTGTCCGCGACGTTCAATCGGGTGAAACTCTGAATCATCAGCCCTCTCCTCTCTCTACGATCTCAAGCAGACGGAACGCCTTTTTCTTGGAGATGGGGCGGCACTCGATGGCGCTGATCACATCCCCCACATTGGCGTCGTTCTTCTCGTCGTGAACCAGATATTTTTTGAACCGTTTGACGGTTTTGTGGTACCGGGGGTGAAGCACTTTCCGCTCCACCAGCACCGTGGCGGTCTTGTCGCCCGCTTTTTTGACCACCCGTCCTGAAATGACACGTTTTGGCATGCTACACCCCTTACTTCGATCTCGCGGCGTTGATCGCCGTCATGATTCTGGCGACGTCTTTGCGCGCCTTTCGCAGTTCACTTGTGTTGGTCAGCTGCATGGTCTTGAGCTTCGCACGGAGGGTGAACACCTCCAGTTTCTTCTCTTTGAGCATCGCTTCGAGTTCGGCGACGCTTTTTCCTTGCAGATCAGTATACTTCATTGCTGTCTTCCCTTGAAATGATTTTCGTCTTGAAAGGGAGCTTGTGGCATGCCAGGGTCAACGCTTCGCGCGCCAGATCTTCCTGGACCCCCGCCATCTCGAAAATGATCCGGCCGGGCTTGATGTTCATGACCCATTTCTCGACGGCGCCCTTACCTTTACCCATCCGGGTTTCCAGGGGCTTTTTGGTCAGCGGCTTGTCGGGGAAAACCCGGATCCAGGTCTTCCCGGTCCGGCTGACCCGGCGGGTCATGGCGATACGGGCCGCTTCGATCTGCCGCGAATCGATCCGTCCCGCTTCGACCGCCTTGATGGCGAACTCACCGAACTCGATCCGGTTCCCCCGGAAGGACTTGCCGCGGTTGCGACCTTTCTGCTGCTTTCTCCATTTGGTTCGTTTGGGCATCAACATGGTCATTCACCTCTTCTTCTCGGTTTGCGGCTTTTGCGCTCTTCCTTGGGTTCGGGCTGGATCCCTTTTTGGAGAACCTCTCCCTTGAAGATCCAGACCTTGACGCCGATCACCCCGTAGGTAGTCAGCGCTTCGGCAAAGCCGTAGTCGATTTTGGCCCGGAGGGTGTGAAGGGGGACCCGCCCCTCCAGGTACCACTCGGTCCGTGCCATCTCGGCCCCGCCGAGGCGTCCGGCCACCTGGACCTTGATCCCCCGTGCACCCGACTTGAGGGCACCCTGGATCGCCTTTTTCATCGCCCGGCGGAACGCCACCCGGCGCTCGAGCTGGGTCGCGATGTTTTCGGCCACCAGTTGTGCGGAGGCCTGGGGGCGTTTCTCTTCGCGGATGTTGATCGCCACCTCTTTGCCCAGCATTTTCTGCAGGCGGGTTTTGAGCTTCTCGATGTCGGCACCCCGTTTCCCGATGATGATCCCGGGGCGGGCGGTGACGATGGTGATCCGGATCTTCTTGACGGTCCGCTCGATGATGATGTTGCTAATCCCGGCGTAGAAGAGCTCCTTTTTCAGGAACTTCCGGATCTTGTGGTCCTCGGCGAGGAAATGGGGAGCGCGATCCTTGGCGGGAAACCAGCGAGACTCCCAGTTGCGGTTGATTCCCAGTCTGAGACCGATCGGATTGACTTTCTGACCCATTTACGCTTCCTTTTTGTTGACGAAATTTTTGGCATCGGCTACCGACTCGCGGAAGTCCCCTTTGAACTTGTGCTTCTCTTCCATCATGGCGATCTGCTCGTCGCTCATGTTGGCGACGTCCTCGTAGGTGTAGATCCCCTTGTCATTGAGTTTCTGCTGGTAGACTTTGCCGATCCCTTTGATCTTGGTCAGATCGTCACCCTTTTTCGCCTCGCCTTTTTTCTCCGCCGCTTTGGCCGCCTCTTCGGCAGCGGTTTTGGCCGCTTTCTCGGCAGGGGTTTCTTTTTTCGCGGGAGCCTCTTTTTTGGCTGCCGGTTTTTTCGCCTTTTGTGCTTTGGGGGCTTTCTCGGGTGCCTTCTCTTCCGCGCCGATCTCGGCTACCTCCACGTAGATGTGGGAGGTGGGCTTGAGGATCCGGGTCGCGGTCCCCCGCGCCCGGGGGCGCCACCGCTTCAGATAGGTCGCCCGGTCCACCCGGCAGGAGGTGATCACCACCTCTTCGGGCTCGTAGTCGCCGTTGGCCACAGCCGACGCAATCACCTTGGAGATAATCCCGGCGGCCTTGTTGGGCATGAACTCCAGGGCGGCGATCGCCTGCTCGGCGTTCATCCCCTGCACTTCACGGGCGACGAGACGCGCTTTGGTGGGAGAAACCCGTACATATCTCAATACTGCTTTGCTCATGATCAACCTACCTTCTTCTGGACACTGCCCTTGTGCCCTTTGAATGTGCGGGTGGGAGCGAACTCTCCCAGTTTGTAGCCGACATGGTTCTCGGTGATGTAGACGGGAACGAACTGCCGGCCGTTGTGGACGTTGATGGTCAGCCCGATCATCTCGGGGAAGATGACCGAACGGCGCGACCAGGTCTTGATGGGCTTGGTGGAGCCCTCTTCTTTGGCCTTGAGCACCTTTTTCATCAGATGCTCGTCGATAAACGGACCTTTTTTGAGTGATCTAGCCATGCTTATCCCTTACTTTTTCTTTCTTCTCGAGATGATCAGCTTGTCGCTGGCCTTCTTGCGGCGGGTTTTGTATCCCTTGGTGGGCATACCCCAGGGGGTCACCGGATGGCGTCCCGAGTTGGTCTTCCCTTCACCACCTCCGTGGGGATGGTCGATGGGGTTCATCGCCGAACCGCGGGTCTGGGGACGGATCCCCCGATGGCGGTTGCGCCCCGCCTTTCCGATGACCATGTTGGCGAAATCTTCGTTGCCCACGGTCCCGACGGTCGCCATGCACTCACCAAGGATGTAGCGCATCTCTCCGGAGGGGAGACGGAGCGAAACGTACTTGCCGTCCCGGCCCATGATCTGGGCGTATCCGCCGGCGCTCCGGGCGAGTTTGCCCCCCTGTCCGGGGTTCATTTCGATGTTGTGCACCAAGGTACCGACGGGGATGTTCTTGAGTTTCATGGCGTTGCCGGGCTTGATGTCCAGGCCCCCTTCGGCCGCCATGACGGTGTCGCCCACTTTCAGCCCCTTGGGCTGGAGAATGTAGCGCTTCTCCCCGTCGACGTAGGTCACCAGGCAGATGCGGCAGTTGCGGTAGGGGTCGTACTCGACCGTCGTGACCCG
The DNA here is from genome assembly GCA_027081405.1 of Campylobacteraceae bacterium. Taxonomy (GTDB): domain Bacteria; phylum Campylobacterota; class Campylobacteria; order Campylobacterales; family Sulfurovaceae; genus Nitratifractor. The sequence goes on from JALWKO010000047.1 coordinate 31,858, forward strand.
CCCCTCGATGCCGTATTTGTTCCGCTTGAAATCGATGATCCGATAGAGCTTCTTGGCACCCCCCTCTTTGTGGCGGGAGGTAATCCGTCCGTTGTTGTTCCGTCCGGCGTGGCGGGGGAGCTTCTTGAGCAGGGAACGGACGGTCGGCTTGGAGGTGATGTCGCTGCTGTCCAGTACCGTCATGAACCGGCGCGACGGGGTGATCGGTTTGAATGATTTGATTGCCATGCCTTATCCTTATACCGCTAGACTTTCGATTTTCGCGTCTTCGGGGAGCTTGACATAGAACTTCTTGCTGTCAGGCCGTTTCCCTTCGACTCCCTTGAACCGCTTCACTTTCCCTTTGACCCGCATCGAGTTGACCCGCAGGGGCTTGATCCCGAAATATTCACGGAACACCTCTTTGAGGGCGTTTTTGGTCATCCGGGGAGTGGTCTGGACCACGATGACCCCCTCTTCCTGGAGGCCGAGGGTCTTCTCGGTGTAGATGATCGCTTTGATATCGGTGATGTCTGCCATGGATTAACCCTCTTTCGTCAATTTGTCCCAGACGGCTTTTTCGATCACGATGACGTGATAGGCAGCGGCCAGGTAACCGTTGAGTTCGTTCTCTTCGATCAGATAGCTGTTCTGGAGATTGCGGAAGGCCAGGAAGGTCTTGTCGTCGATCATCTCCTTGACCACCAGCAGATCCCGCTGACCGAAGCTGTCCACGAACGCCTTGGCGTCTTTGGTCTTGCCCGATTCGATCGTGACACTGTCGACGACGAAGAGCTTCTCGTTTGCCGCCTTTTCGGCCAGGGCGTGCATCAGCGCCAGGCGCTTCTGCTTTTTGTTGATCTTCTGGGTGTAGTTCCGGTCGGTAGTGGGACCGAATACCGTCCCTCCGCCCCGGAACTGGGGTGCCCGGATCGAACCCTGCCGTGCCCGTCCGCCCCCTTTCTGGGAAAAGGGCTTTTTGCCGCCGCCGCTGACCGCGGAGCGGTTTTTGGTGTTGGCGGTGTTGGCCCGCAGGTTGGCCGCGTAGGCTTTGCAATACAGATAGAGGTTGTGGGGATGCACCTCCAGAAAGCTCTGGGGCAGATCCGTCGTTTTGATTACCGTTGCGTTCGTACTCATTTGACAATCCTTACTACTCCGCGGGCTCCACGGTGGCCGGGAACGGCCCCTTTGAGCACCAGAATGCCGTTTTCGGCATCGAAGGAGATCACTTCGTTTTTGACCGTGGTTTTGGCGTTGCCGTAATGGCCGGGCATTTTCTGTCCGGGCTGGACGCGACCGGGCCATTCGCACATACCGATCGAACCGGGCGCCCGGTGGAAGCGGCTACCGTGGGCACCGGGACCCCCGGCGAAGTTGTGGCGCTTCATGACACCGCTGAATCCCCGCCCTTTGCTGTTGAAGGTGGTTTTGACCACCTGGGCGTTGGCCAGAGGCTCGGTGCTCAGGTCGCCGGGCTCGGTCCCTTCGGCCACCTTGAGGGTCATGAACTTGTTGAACTCTTTGGAAATGTTGTATTTCTTCTGCTGACCCTCGATCGCCTTGTTGATCTTCTTGCCGCTGTGGTAGGCCACCAGCGCCTTGCCGTCTTCGCGGACCTCGCAGACTTTGGCGTCCACGACTTTCAGCAAGGTTACGGGAACGCTCGGTACGTCGATCGTGCGGCTCATGCCGATTTTTTCTACGATAAATTCCATTCCCTACTCCTTACTTGTCCATCGACCGGATTTCGACTTCCACTTCGGGAGCCAGATCCAGTTTCATCAGCGAATCGATCGTTTCGGAAGTGGCCGAAACGATGTCGATCAGGCGCGAGTGGACGCGGATCTCGAACTGCTCCCGGCTGTCCTTGTTGATGTGGGGGGAGCGCAGTACCGTATAGCGCTTGATCTTCGTGGGCATCGGGATGGGGCCCCGAAGCTCCGCGCCGGTGCGGCGTACCGCGTCGACGATCGCGGCGACCGACCGATCCAGAACCCGGTGATCGTAAGCCTTCAGCTTCAATCGAATCTTTTCCATTGTTTTCCTTCGTAAAGAACTCGTCGGAACGGCCCGACATGAAATTTGGGAGGGAGATTATACTCAAGGAAAGCTTCTTCTTCCTTGAGCGGAAACGAAAAATCGGTATCATTCCGGATAGAGTTTCCTTTTTGGAAGGAAATATTCCCTTTTTCAGGATCCCGTGATGGAAATACTCGACGCGTTTTTGAGCCAACGTCCCGGAAACGACCGTTACTTCCCCCGCAAGCTCCGTCTCCCCGACGAGGGGAATTTCGCCCTCTCGGGACCCCGGGGCTGCGGAAAAACCGCCACGGTGCTCGACTGGCTCTCCCGGAGAGAGGAGCCTTCTCTCTATCTCGATGCCCAGGATCCCCTCTTCGCCCTAGAGGACATCGACGTGGAGGAGCTGGAAGGGTTTCTCGCCGAGGAGGAGATCGAAACGGTGGTGATCGACCACTGGTACGACGGATTTTTGGAGCGGCTTCCGCGGGGGGTCCGAGTGGTGCTGGTCGGACGCCTCCCCCCCGATCCGAAGCTGGGGCTTGAGCGGCTGAGGCTCCACCCCCTCGATTTCGAGGAGTTCCTCGCCTTCGACCGGAGCCACTCCCCCACCCAGAGCTTCGACCGCTTCCTTCGGCTAGGGACGCTTCCGGCGGTGAGCCGCTCGAGTATTCCGAGCGCCCCTTTGCGGCTAAGGGAGCTCTTTTTCGAGAAATTCGACGAAGCCGAAAGCCGGCTCCTCCTGATCCTGGCCCGTTTCCAGGGGAGGCGGGCGACGACCCATCAGCTCTATACCGTCGCACGGGACTATTTCCGGATCTCCAAGGACTGGACCTACCGCACCATCGCCCGTTTCGAGGAGGAGGAGGTCCTGCTCCGGCTGGAGAACCTCGGCCCTGCTTCGGGGAAAAAGGTATATCTCTACGATTTCGTCCTCAGCCGCTACCTCAACAAGTTCCAACCCTTCGCCGTCACCTTCGACTCGATGGTGGTGCTGGCCCTGCACAAACACCGGATCCCCTTCGGAGCCTACGGCAACTTGGGGTACCGCCTCCTGGAAGAGGATACGCTGATCGTATCTATCCCTTTCGAAGGGGAGGAACAGTTTTGGAAACGGGCCCAGGGGCGCTACGGGGAGTTTCACAAAAGCGGCGCGAAAAAAGTGGTGGCGGTCACCGTCTCCAACCGCTTCGATTTCACCGTCGGGGAGATCCGTTTCGAGGGGCTGCCGTTTTACGAATGGAGCGTACTGAATGAATGAGGAATGAGGAATTTTGCTTGGATGTTCGGAGATGTCAAGAAAAAAGTGAGCGATCGATCATGAAAGCACCTTCCGCCAGATGGCTGCGGCACCCGGAACGGAAGGGTGGGCTGCTATGTTCCCATCCTGACCCGGTGTCCTTCCGACCCGTTGCACAGGTCTGGCGAAAGGCGTAGGCATTATACCCGATTCCCCCCCCAAAGGCAATATTGCATTTTCAGAACCGATGGGCTATAATTACGGCCCTCAAAAATAGAGAGGTGGCCGAGTGGTCGAAGGCGCACGCCTGGAACGCGTGTAGGGCGCAAGCCCTCGTGGGTTCGAATCCCATCCTCTCTGCCATTTTCCTTCACTGTTTCTCCGACTTTTTTCTTTTACATACGCATCCAACAAAGATCTACGATCCACGCTTATCGGATCGATCCCGTACCGTTCGTTTCACGGACCACTTCCGGAGTCCCCAACATCGCCCCTTCGATCCTCTCAACCGAAGGCCCAAGCGCACGACTGCACCCGTCTCCCATAAAGGCACCGGCGACGATCCCGACGATCCATACGCTCCGTCCCAGAACCTTCCACATCGTTTCCGACACCCCCTTTGAAAAACTTTTTGACCATTATACCCCTCGCAAGGGGACCTAGGTCCCGTTTCACCGTTTCCGATGATGTTATAATCGATCAAAACAAGAAGAAGGAGCGAAACGATGAAAAAAGAACGCCTGCTTGAAAGCCTCATCATCGTAGCCGACCTGGGAGAACTCAAAGCCTATCGGGTAAAGGAAGAAATGGCGATCGACCCCAAAGACGACGCCCAAACCAGCCACAAGCACCACAAAGGGACTCTGATCGACGCGTTGCGTCCCGAACTGGTGCTGGCGGTCGACTTCATCGACGCGCACAAGAAAATCACCGAAGAGGTAACCGACAAAGTGGGGCGCAACAAAGCCCCCTACGGAGCCGGCGAAAGCGGGGAGCCCCACAATCTCAAACTGGAGATCGAACACCGCCTCCTCAAAGAAATCGCCGACGAGATCATGCGGCTGGTGCGAAACGAAAATCCCAAGCGGTGGCATCTGGCCTTCCCCGCCGAACACCACAAAGCGCTGATGGACCGGATCGATCCCGACGTCCGGGAAAAACTCGACGTCAAGATCCCCGAGGACCTGACCAAGGTCAAACCCGAAACGCTCCTGGAGCGCTTCGGCGCCTGAGGAGGATTGGATCGATTTCTATCTGCTGGCCCTGTTGCTGATCGTCGGAGTCGGAGCAGCGATGGCGTATGGCTACTACCTCCGGGAAAAAGGGGAGGATTTTTCCGCCGTGCGGCGGGGGGAATGTCCCCGCTGCCACAAACGGTGCATCGAAGTCGACGATGAACGGGGCGGAGGCTGCGGACCCCGGTGGGTGAGCTACCGTTGCGGATGTTGCGGATGGAGCGGAGCGTTCAGCATCGAAAAGGAATGCGGCGTCTGAATCCCGTTCCCTACCGGCTCCGATAGGCGAACTCCACCGCCAGATCGGCCTTCCCCCCGACGATCCTCCCCAGTCGCCGGATCAGAGATTCCTTCTGTTCCGTGGCGGTGCCGACAGGAACGCGCAACAGCACGTCGGCGACGATCCGATCTCCCTTCCGTCGGACGCCCCGGAGCTCTACGCCGGCCTCCCCTCCTCCCGGGAGGGGAAGGGTATGCACCGCCGCCAGATCCTGGGCCACCTGCTCGGAACGGACAAACAGCCGGGTCGAGACATAAAGGGGCACGGTGAGGAGGAGGACCATGGCGACTTTGAGGAGAAAGGCGCTGCGCGCATACTTCCACGACGAAAAGCCCAGAAGATAAAAGACCGTTCCGGCGGCAAGGACGATCCCCACGATATTGGTCAGGAAAAGGAGAAACGCCCCCGAAAACATCGCCCATTCCCCCCATCCCAGACCGATCCCGGCGACGCTGAGGGGCGGGACGAGGGCCACGGCGATCGCCACCCCCGCAAGGGACTTGCCCACCCTGGAGTCGGCATAACCGTAGGCCGCCGCCGCACCCGCCAGGATCGCCACCAGCAGATCGAGCAGCGTCGGGTGGGTCCGGCCCGCCATCTGGGCGGTCATGTGGACGTAGGGCATCGCCCACGCAAAAAGCGCCGAGATCCCCAGCGCCACAACCACCGAAATCCCGATCGTCTCCAGGCTCCGCAGCACCAGAGATCCGTCGAACCGGATCACCCCCATCGCCAGCGCGACGATCGGGGCCATCAGCGGAGCCAGAATCATCGCCCCGATGATGGTGGGGGAAGAATCCTGGAAGAGTCCGGTCGTCGCCATCGCTACGCTGATGACCAGAAGAACGCCGTAGGCCGCGTCGATCCGGGCACTCTCCCGGAGGGTGGTAAAGAGTTCCGCAAACGCCGATTCCAACGCCACTTTCACCAGGGGAAGGGGGCGCTTGGTGAAAAAGGCGATCGAGTCGGCGTCGACCGGCAGGTGCTGTACCCGCAGCGACTCCTTCTCTTCGAATGTGCCGCAGGGCTCCCCCCCGGCGACGATCCGAACGGAGAGTTTCCGGCATTCGATCCGGAGCTCCTGGGCATACTGCCGTTCACCGTCGACACGGACCTCCACCGCCCCGTCGGGGCAGGAGAGTGTGAGTGCCGGACTCTGGATCGTCCCCACCCCCGCAGGAAGGCGCGTGGAGGAACGGGAGAAAAAACCCCGCAGTTTCAGCCCGATCGCCGAAACGATGCTCGGCGGAGCGTAAAAAATCCCCGCACATCGGCCACAGCGCTTCTCCGAGGGATCGAAAAACGCAGGATGAGAGCGCCGCATCAGTGATTCGGAGGCGACCGCGGCGGTGAGCACCGCCGTATCGAGACTCTGCCCTTTGGCCGTTTCGATCCGCAGACGGAAAAAGCGCAGACCGAAAGCCAGTCGGAAAAAGTGGACGATCCACCCGAAGAAGTGTTTCCCGCTCAGCCAGCGGATTTTGCCGAAGACCAGCTCTCCGAAAAACGGTTTCGAATCCACAAACGGCGCGTAGGGGAGGGTTTCGGCCTCCTCGTCGAAGGCAAGTTCCAGTGCCGCGTCGAGGCTCTCCGGAATCCCGTAGGCGCGGCACGCCAGGGGATTCTCCCCCGTGGGGAGGATCGCCACCCGTGCCCCCTCCCCTCGTACGTGGCCGATCCACCGTTTGAACCGGCCATCGTCCAGGAGCGAAAAGATCCGATCGTCAGACTGCAGCGCAACGGGCATCCCGTAGACCGTCCGCTCACACCCGCCGTAGCGTGTTTCGATTTTTCCGGCAACCGCATCGACCGTTTCCGGATCCATCCCCTCGGGATAGAGAAGTATCGCCCGCCCTTTCATCGCTCTCCGTTTCGGTTTTTCAAACATTATACCATCGGCGGAAGAATTGCTATAATCGCAGATTATGCACCAAATGGGAGGAATCGTGATGGACAACACCGTCGACGGCTACAAACCGGCATCCCTACGGATCTGGCACTGGCTCAACGCCTTCGTCATCAGCGGACTGATCGGAACCTAATTTCCTCCGATCCACCGTCTTCGACAAGCACGCCGTCGCCGCGATCCTCCGGGACAAACTGGCGGCGGCGGGGATCCGCCTCGATCCCGATACGGCGGTGGCGATCGCCAAAGCGATCCGCGCTCCGATGTGGCAATGGCACATCTACCTGGGGTACGCTCTGGGGATCCTGCTCGTGTGGAGACTGGCGATGGCATGGAAAAACGGCGGACTTGGATACGTCGAGCCGGATTTGCATATGCGACTGCTCCACTGGGGATACCGGATCCTCTATCTCCCGCTCGCCGTCATGGTCCTCACCGGGCTGATCGCCGCATTCTACAAAGACCTGGGAATCGCGAAGGATTCCATCGCATGGGCCAAGGAGCTGCACGAGACCGTCGCGTGGGCGATCATCGCCTTCGTCCCTGTCCACATCGCCGTAGTGGTCATCGCCGACAATACCGATCAGAAGTGGATTGTCTCGAAGATGATTTCGGGATAGGTTCGGAAATTTCGTGGCCGGGAGAGTGGGATTCGAACCCACGGTAGGTTGCCCTACGCCGGTTTTCAAGACCGGTGCCTTCAACCACTCGGCCATCTCCCGAATCGCGGCGGAAAAAATGAGGGGGAAATCTGGAGGCGCCACCCGGATTCGAACCGGGGATCAGGGCTTTGCAGGCCCGTGCCTTACCACTTGGCTATGGCGCCGTCGTTGGTGCCCGGAGCCGGACTTGAACCGGCACGGCCGAAGCCTGGGGATTTTAAGTCCCCTGTGTCTACCATTCCACCATCCGGGCTCCCCGGACACCCAAAAAATATGCAGTCTACGCAGTATCAGAGATCGTCATCATTCTGGAGCGGGAGACGGGATTCGAACCCGCGACCCCAACCTTGGCAAGGTTGTGCTCTACCCCTGAGCTACTCCCGCACCGAAATTTTGGAGTGTGATTATAGCAAGTATTTCTGAAAAATTCCATCGACACGGCTGTGCTATAATCCCCGCGTACCGCAGAAGTTTTGACAAAAGGATCGTACGATGCGCAGCGACGAAATCAAAAAGGGGTACGACCGCGCACCCCACCGCAGCCTCCTCCGGGCCACCGGCCTCAAGGACGAGGACTTCGACAAACCCTTCATCGGGGTGGCCAACTCCTACACCGATCTGATCCCGGGGCACTTTTTCCTCAACAAAGTGGCCGAGATCATCAAAGAGGAGATCCGGGCCAACGGATGCGTCCCCTTCGAGTTCAACACCATCGGGGTCGACGACGGGATCGCCATGGGGCACGACGGGATGCTTTACTCTCTGCCGAGCCGGGAGATCATCGCCAACAGCGTCGAGACGATGATGAACGCCCACAAGCTCGACGCGATGATCGCCATCCCCAACTGCGACAAGATCGTCCCCGGGATGATCATGGGAGCCCTGCGGGTCAATGTCCCCACCGTCTTCGTCAGCGGGGGACCGATGGCCGCGGGGCACCTGAGCGACGGAACCCCCATCGACCTGGCGACGGTTTTCGAAGGGGTGGGGCAGTTCGAAGCAGGAGAGATCGACGAATCGAAACTGACCGAACTGGAGTGCAACGCTTGCCCGAGCGGGGGGAGCTGTTCGGGGATGTTCACCGCCAACTCCATGAACACCCTCATGGAGGCGATGGGGATCGCCCTGCCGGGCAACGGAACGATCCCCGCGCTCACTCCTGAACGGGAAGAGCTCTACCGCAAAGCGGCCCGGAGGATCTGCGAGATCGCCAAAAGCGAAGAGCTCACGGAGCGGTTCCGGCTGCGCAACATCCTCAACGAAAACGCCGTTCACAACGCCTTCGTCGTCGACATGGCGATGGGGGGAAGCTCCAACACCATCCTCCACATGCTGGCCATCGCCGACGAAGCGGGGGTCGATTTCGACATCGCCAAGATCAACGAAATCAGCAAACACGTCGCCCATATCGCCAAAATCTCCCCGTCGCTCACGACGGTCCACATGGAGGACATCAACCGTGCCGGCGGCGTCTCGGCAGTGATGCACGAGCTCACCCGACGGGCCGATACGACACTCCGGGACAACCCGACGATCACCGGGGAGAGCCTTTTTGAACGGATCGCCGACGCGAAGATCCTCGATCCCGAGATCATCCATCCGATCGAAACCCCCTACTCCGAAGTGGGAGGGCTGGCGATTCTTTTTGGGAACCTGGCCGAAGAGGGGGCGGTGATCAAAACCGCCGGCATCGTGGGGGATCGGGCCTTCACCGGCAAGGCGATCTGTTTCGATAGCCAGCAGGAGGCGATCGAGGGGATCACCTCCGGCAAGGTCAAGCCGGGCCACGTGGTGGTCATCCGCTACGAAGGGCCCAAAGGCGGACCCGGTATGCAGGAGATGCTGGCCCCTACGAGCCTCATCATGGGAATGGGACTCGGAGACAAGGTGGCGCTGATTACCGACGGCCGTTTCAGCGGTGCCACTCGGGGCGCGAGTATCGGCCACGTCTCCCCCGAAGCGGCCGAAGGGGGGATGATCGCTCTGCTCGAAGACGGAGACGAAATCCACATCGACGTGGACAACTACATCCTGGAGGTGCGCCTCAGCGACGAGGAGATCGCACGGCGCCGGGCCGCCTTCACCTCCAAGGTCAAGCCCCTCAAAAGCCGCTGGCTGCGCCAATACCGCAGTCTGGTCACCAACGCCAGCAAAGGCGCCGTCCTCAAAGCCGACTGATTGTCTTGACATCGGAGCTTGACACTCTGTCAAGCTCCACTCAACAAGCCGTCAACTGGCAGGCCGCCTCCCCCAATGCCGCGCAACCTACATGCAATGAAAAGCCGGGCTCTTCGCGACTGTGACAACATCAGAATCTTCGGAACAAACCGGTAAAACGGAGAAACTACGGATGTCAAGTCCGGGTCAGTTGACCCGGCGGCCCCATTTGAAGCGGGCCCGGTAGAAGGGGTGGGTGATGAAGCTGGTGATCACGACCCGATGCCGGGCCGAGCTGGCATGGATGAATTTGTGGTTCCCGATGTAGATCCCAACGTGATTGACGTACCCCCGGCGACGGCGGGAGGTGTCAAAGAAGACTAGATCTCCCGGTTTGAGATTGCGATAACTCACATAGCGGCCGTAATACGCCTGCTTGCGGGATACCCGGGGAAGTGTGATTCCCCGGCTCTTTTTCATGACGTATTGGGTAAACCCGGAACAATCAAAGGTATACGGACCTTCGGCTCCCCAGACGTAGCGTCGCCCCAGATAGCGCTTGGCGGTGCGGATGATCGCCATGGCCCGAGAGTCGTACCCGCCTCCGCCACCCCCGTTGAGGACCGCCATCGCATCGGTGATCCGGCGGTTTGCCCCTTTGCGTTCGTACCCTTTTCGGGCGATACGGGTTTTTTTCTTCTCTTTTTTCTTGGCCGTTTTAGCGATTTTTTTGGCTTTCTTTTTTGTCGTCTGGACGACTTTGGCGGTCAGCTTGGGGGATTCGTATCCGACGACCAGCTTCATCCCGCTACGTAGCGGCGTGTGTTTTTTCAGCCCGTTCATCTCCCGCAACTGCGCGATCGTCAGACCGTGGGCCTTGGCGATCTTCCAGAGCGAATCGCCGTGTTTGACCGTATAGTGTTTCGGGATTTTCCCTTTGCCTGCCACGGTCGGTTGTTTCGTTTTTTTAGCCCCCGTTTCGGTTTTGGCCTTTTTCTCCTCGGCTTTTGCGACGAGGATTTTCTCTCCCGTATGGATCACGTGTTTGCGGGAGAAGTGGTTCAGCTTGCGCAATTCTTTGAGGGTGAGGTGGTGGACTTTGGCGATCTTCCAAAGCGAGTCGCCGTGTTGGACGGTGTAGTAGCGCTCAGCCTGGGCTTTCGCTTCGGTCTTTTTGGAGGGCTTTTGGATCTTTTTTTCGCCCGGCTTGGTCGCTTTGGCAACGGTCGTCTCCCGGGACGCGCCGGGGATCGTCAGTTTCTGTCCCACCCGGATCACATCGGTCGGAGCGATATTGTTGGCGTCCATCAGCGCCTTGAGCCCCACGTGGAAACGACGGGCGATCGAAAAGAGGGTGTCCCCCGAGACGACGATATATTCACCGGATTGCTTCTTGTTTGATACGGATGGTGCGTGCGCCTGAGCCGTTTCCTGCTTGCGTTGCATTTTTTTCACCGATTTTTCGGCTTTTGCCCCATCGGCGGCCTTTTGGGGAGACGGGATCACCAGTTCCTGTCCCACCCGAATCAGAGAATCTTCCTGCAGATGGTTCGCCTCTAGCAATGCCTGAAGGCTCACGCCGTGCTTGTGCGCAATATACAGCAGAGTATCTCCCGCAGCGACCGTATAGCGTTTGCCCTCATCAGTAGAAGCGCTGTGTTGTTTTGCCGATTGTTTAGATGTGTGAGCATTCGCCGTTTCGGCCTTTTTCTCCAAAGCACTTCTTACGATCGGGATCAGCAAGACCTGTCCGATTCGGATTGCGGTGGAATCTCCCAATTTGTTGAGTTCTTGGATCTTCCGAACTGTGGTATGGTATTTGAGCGCGAGGTATAGAAGCGAATCTCCGGTTTGAACCGTGTATTCGATCTGTTTTTGTGAGGCGTTTTTAAGCTCATGCGCGCCAATCCCCGTGGCGGGAGTGCGGGCCCCCTGTATCTGCGAGGCATAGAGAATCGCCGCCAAAGTTATCGTCCGTACTTTCATCGATCTGTTCCTTTAAAACGTTTACGGCTCGAATTTTCAATACTAAATAATATCATACTTTTTCTGATCATCTCTTGTTGCAAGTATGTTTCCGTTACGGTCCACCGTAAGGGCTTCCAGGATGAAACGATAGCACCCAAAAGCAAATCACCTGTCAACCGAACATTAACCTTTTTTTACAGTCGGGAAAGTCGATATACTTGAAAAACAAAGGAGATCCAGGAGATGCGAATAAGCGCTATGACACTCAGTCTCGTGACGGCAACGTTCCTGACGGCAGGAGAATATGCGGCATCCAACGCCACGAATCCTTCACCGCCTCCGCCGATTTTTCGGAAACTCGGCCTCGATGTCAACGGATCGATTATTACGATTGACACCCAAAAAACGTCCCGCTTCCTCAATCACCTCGGTCGACGACTGGATGCGATAGGGCGTTCCATAGAAGCCAACGGAACGTTACCAAAAAGCGATGAGGATCTGGGGATCCGCGTGGAAGGGAAGCGGATCGAAATCGACCTCAACCGGACCGAAAAGGCATTGCGATACTGGGTGGACGTGCTGCGTATGCTCGGTGAAGCGATGCAGTCGGAACTGCAAGAGGAGGAGCCGTAAAAAAATAAAGAGGTGGGGAAAACCCGGGGACGCCCCCGGAAAGGATTATTTATTTGGAAGCGAGGGCCGCTTTGGCCGCTTCGGCCACCTTGGTGAAGGCGGCGGGGTCGTTCATCGCCATATCGGCGAGGATTTTCCGGTCGAGTTCGATCCCGGCCAGCTTGAGGCCGTGGATGAAACGGGAATAGCTCATGTCGTTGAGCCGCGCCGCCGCGTTGATCCGGACGATCCAGAGCTTGCGGAAATCCCGCTTGCGCTGCTTTCTATCTCTATAGGCATAGACCAGCGAGCGTTCGAGCTGCTCTTTGGCTTTGCGGAAATGTTTGCGCCGTCCGCTGTAGAAGCCCCGGGCCTGTTTCAGAAGTTTTTTGTGCCGCCGATGGCGGGTCATACCGTTTTTTACTCTCATCTGTGCGTTCCTTTACCTTGAATTTCTCGGTTGAAATTTCAGGTGTCGGGCATTCTCTCTGCCCGAACTTGCCCCTGATCGGGGGTGCATTCCTCGGATCCGCCCTCAGGCGATCATCTCTTTGACGCGCTTGGCGTCGACCTTGTCCACATATTTGGGCTTGCGCATCTGGCGGTGATGCTTGCCGTCGACTTTGGTGAGGATGTGGCTGCGGAAAGCGGTCCCCCGCTTGATCTTGCCGCTTTTTTTCACCTTGAACCGTTTGACGGCGCCCCGGACGCTTTTCATCTTGGGCATCGGTCTTCCTTTCGTTCTCGGATTTTTTCCATAGAGATAGAAAATGGGAGGGCATTATACCCGAAAATCCTTAAGCCTCTCACTTTAGCCCCTCAAAAGTCGGGGCGCCAGAGCAGAACGATCGACTCGATTTCGATCGCGCTCTTTTTCGGCCGGATCGAGAAGGACTCGATGGGGTAGTTTTCGATGTCGTAGCGGGTATCGAGTTCGTCGATCTTCTCTTCCAACTCCTCTTCGAG